>DMST01000340.1:0-36708 GCA_003454975.1 Cytophagales bacterium
GCAGCTCGAGTCAGCGTTGTTGCGGCGCACCCGCCCTTCTTTGGTGGTCTCATTCCACTCAATTTCTGTCAGGTCAGTGCCAGAAATAGTGAAATACGTGTCATAGGTAGCCCCGCTTACCCGGCCAGCCTCTATGTAGTTGCCGTCTCCTCCGTCAGTGTCGTCTATATCCGTATAGCGGATGGTTCCGGTACCTTCCGTCGTGTCACGATCCCAGTCAATTTGCAGGAAAGCACGTTCGGTATTTCCAGGATCGCGGTATACTGTCCAGCTGCCACTGGTTTCATCCAAACGCGATACACCGGTGTACCATACGAAATCTTCATATTCGTCGGTCTTTGTCAGGTTCATTTCCCAATTCACCTGATCGCTGGAAAGTGTACCGTACAGGTCGCAAATCAACTGTGTGGCAGAAGCAGTGTCTCCTACCGTAAAGCTCCAATGCCACGCACCACGATCTTCATTGTAGGTAGGCGTTTGCGAAATAGCAGCTTTGAAAGCGGCTACCGGCAACACCATGGTGAGTCCGGTAAATGCTTGCCAGATACCCACAGTAAGTGCCGAAAGGCCATAAGCAATGCGGGTTTCTTGGCGGCCGCCACGATTGCCATCGTCTGTAGGCCATGCATTGAAATTCTCCATCTCGAAAGTACTCGAAGGGGGAATATCTACCTGAGCAGGTTCCTCAGCAGTAGGAGTACAACTCGCCACGATGAGTACCATCATGGCGCCAAATAATAAGGCCTGGGGCCATCTTGAAGCGCGTAATACGTGCAGCATAGTAAATATTATGGTTTGATGAAATCTACGTTTAGGGACGAGAAAAGGTACGTGGGCCGGGTATCCTTCACATTATTATCATTTTGCAGATGTAAGGAAGCGGCCCTGATTGTGTCTGTATTGCTAAGGGGAGACCATTCGGTTTGCAGAAGTGCAGATCCTATTCTCACCAGTACGCCAATACTTAACACCATTACCTGAATGAATCTCTTCTTCATTTTTCATCATCCTTTGCATCTAATACAGTCCAACGGGATCTGCCCCTAATGCAAACACCAAAAAATTATTGTTGCAGGAGAAAAGAGATAGCTTTGTGGTCGCTTTTAGGAATAGTAAGTGTTTGGAAATCAGAAGAGTACATGCTGTTGGGTAGCCAGGCCCAATCCACTCTTAATAGGGGAGGAATCCAAGGAAGGTCAGTACCTAAGGTGCCTTGGAAGAAATAGGGAGAGCCTGCAGCGGCATCATAATGAGTAGAGGTGAACGCATGGTATAATGGTGAGCCTGGGTAGGTATTAAAATCGCCAATGAATAGGGTGGGCTTTGTGGGCAGCACTTTCAATACCTCGGTTAAGAGTTGCCAATAAATTTGCCGGAGTTGTTGCTGATAATTCATTTGCGTCATCCAGCCCCGGCTACTGGTAGCAATGGCTGATGGCGAAGGCAGCCGAAGGTGGGCTATGCGGAAGGATGGGATGTTTGGTGGGCAAACTTCAAATACTTGCACGTAATGCCAGCTTTTATTAATTCCCGGCGCACACAAGGCCGTGTCAAGTTGGATAGGATACCTGGAGTAAGCTGCCATCCCATATTTACTATGCGCATGCAACAATCGGTAGGGGAGGTATGACCCGAACGTCATTTCCAAGGTGTCTATCATGCTAGCCGTCACCTCTTGAACCAACAATATGTCTGGAGAAGAATTTGCAAGCGCTCTGGTGGTTTCTTTGGTGATACCGTCCAGATATCGACCGTTAAAACTCACCAACCGGGATTCAATGTTTGGGGCCTGATTCAAAGAAAATGTACGGGGTTGGTATAGAAAAACAATCGCTAGAGGGAGACACCATAAACATGAAATCCAGCCCAGGTTCAGTAAAAACCTGGTCTTTACAGGATAAGGATTCACTAAAATGCTGAGAGAGAGGATAGTGAGGCTTCCATATCTCAAAAGTAACAAAGGGTACTCTTTATATAAGCCGATAAGAAACGTAGATAGGAAAGCGACCAGTACCAAGAGTCGGATTAGCGCTATCCAAGATATTTTTGATGGGAATAAAGTCATGTATTGCTTGGCATGAATAGCTCCCATACATAGGGTGAATATATGATGAGGCCTACGGCAAAAGCGGCGATGGCTGCCACAAGTACTGCACCGGCTGCAATATCTTTCAGCTCACCAATCTTAGCCGAGTGTTCTGGATGAGTAAAATCTAAAAACTTTTCCCATACCGTATTGAACAGCTCTGCAGACCAAACTAGTCCTACCGCTAGTGTCTGAGCTACCCATGCCCACTGGGGAATATGGAAAGAGATACCCGCGATGGTTACAGCTAATGTAGCAATGGCGTGTATCCTGAGATTTGGTTCACTCCTCAGTGCCTTCTTGATGCCTCGGAAGGCATACACAAAACTCAACAGCCGTTTTCTCAACATTCCAAAGTGAGTTTATTTTAGGAGTCTTTTTTATACTAGCACGTTTATCATCCAAGACAGCAAAAGGTGCGAAAAATAAGTATATTTAAAAACAGGTGTAATTGATATGGCGTACGCATCCTTCACGGAACATGCAAAGGGTATTATGTTAGTCTCTTTTAATGGAGACCAACTGAATGAAGCGAACTTCAGTAAGTACCTCTCGGACCTGAAGGCACTGTACGAGCAACACAAGAAACTCATTGTGATTTTTGATGGTAGCCGGACTACCCATCTCCCTAATCATTACCGACAAAGGATGGGGCATTGGATTGCAGAGCATAAAAGCTTAGTAAGGGAGAGTTGCCTTCTTCAGATTTTTGTTATCAGTAGTCCACTGATGCGTTTTGTTCTGCAAGGGATCTTTCTAATTCAAAAACCGCCAGTTTCATTCAAAACGATTTCAAACCTGGCTGATGCTCTCAAATTGGCTGAAGAAATTGAAAGTTCTCTCATTGGATTGCCAGTGGATCACAATGTTTAGTCGTATAGTGCAAAACTTTCTTGCCTAGTTTTTACAATTATTTCCTTGCTCAAAAAAAAATAAAATTTTTATTAGATTCTGTCAGCGGAAAATTGCATTTATCCTATATAAAATATCTAATGGATATATATTAGTCTTGCGCGGGTTATATATTTTGTGAGAAAAACCACTCTTAAATGCTATTATGGGCTGTTTAACTACTAAAATGGCCCGTTCGTCGAAGGGCAACCATATTTGAATCTTTTCAAGAACAGTCCTCGTAAATAGAACCAACAACGCAAGTAAGACAATCCTATGACATACGCCAAGTTTGAGTTTCTGGAGGAGGATTTGCTGAAGGTCTCTCTTCAGGGAATTGAACCTACCGGTCCTCAATTTGAAGATTACTTGGCGGAGTTTCAGTTTGTTTTGGCTTCTTCAGAAAAGCTTGCCATCGTTTTGGACGCTTCTAAAGCTCAGTTCATCCCCTCCAAGTTGAGGGTAAGGCAAGGACAGTGGTTTAAGCAATTTGACCCTGAGTTGCGTAGCAAAGTAGAGCAAATGAATCTGGTGGCTACCAATCCTATGGTTAAGTTTCTTTTGGAAGGAATATTCCTGGTTCACCGACCCTCGGTTAACCTAAAAATATACACTTCGGTAGGAGATGCCGAAGACCAAGCGCGCGATGCCCTTAGGGGAGCAGTAGCTGCTTAAACGAAATTTAAGATTATAATTGGGTGTTATGATGATGGTCAAAGGCCCCGGTGTTTTCACCGGGGTTTTTCCTTTTTACCGGGGCCGCTAGATTATTACCTTTTCTGCATCCTACTCTCAGCATTTCCTCTTTATCTCTAAGAATTTGAAGTCGGTTCTTCGACTCGGCCAAGGTTTGCCTATATCTCTAAGAGAAAATGCGTGGGCTGAGATGCTTTCCGTAGGGGGCGGTCGGATTTGACACAAAAAAAGCCGCTACAGGAGCGGCTATTCTATTTTTGTATGATGCTATTAGAGCTTCCGTACCGACCGGAACATCCTATTGAAGCGAATCTTACCAGCAAGGTTGGCATTGTGATCAATGGATAACCATACGAAGGCAGCCTTGCCCACCACGTGGTCATCAGGAACAAATCCCCAGAATCTGGAGTCTAGCGAATTGTCACGATTATCACCCATCATCCAGAAATAGTCCTGAGAGAAGGTGTATTCCGTGATGCGTTCACCATCTATGGAAATGAAATCCCTGCCTAGCTCTACAGTAGAAGGATCGTGTCCTTCGTAGTACCGAATGGTATAGCCGTATTTAGAAATGTTTTCTGGAGTCAGGCGGATGGTTACGCCTTCCTCGGGTATCCAAAGCGGGCCGAAGTTGTCCTTGTTCCAGTAAAATGCCATTGCATCCGCATTATTTTGTTCCCCATTGTCTCCAAGTCCCGTGTTTTTTAAGTCAGGAAATGCCTGGTTAGGATCGAATCTGTTTTGTTCTACGGAATCAGGCGGAGGAAGTGTCTCTTCCATTATTTGCCGTTCTAGCTGCGCAGTGATAGGGTACCCTTGAATTTGCTGTGCTGCCTCCTCGGTGAGGAAAATCCAGTAAAGTCGACTGTTAGGCATAGGAGAACCTATTTCTTGAAAGTCGGCGTTGGGCACCAGATCAAAGCGTTCAATGAAAGTCTGCGATAGCTTTTGATTATCCTTAGTATACAAGAGATACTGGTGCTGAATCCCTTTACGGTCTTCTTGCAGCTCACCATTAATCAAAATGGTCCCTTGATCAATGACTAAGGTGTCTCCGGCCGTAGCAATACAGCGTTTGATGTAATGCACCCGCATATCGGTGGGGTGTTCTTTTTCATCGGGATAGTGGAACACCACAGCATCTCCCTTTTTTACGGAACTGAAGTGGGGCAACCGATACCGAGGAAGTTGGATGGCTGGCGAATACGAAGGTACTTCGGTGAACCAAATTTTCTGATGCGTAAGCGGTAGCTGCAAAGGAGTTTTGGGCGTCATGGGCCCATAATGCAGTTTACTTACAAACAGGAAGTCTCCTACCATAAGAGAACGCTCCATGGAAGGGGTAGGGATGGTAAAGGGTTCAAAGAAAAGCCAACGAATCAACGAGGCGGCGATGACGGCAAAAACAATAGCGTCTACCCACTCTCTGAATTTTGACTTTTTCTTTTTAGGAGCCTCTTTTTTTCGGCGCAACGACAGTTTCATACACGTTTGAGGGCTGGTGCTCAAAATGAGCCGTGAATATAGGAGATATTTTTGAGTTAAACGGGGGGGAACCTGAATGGGGTTGTCGACGTTCCACGGAATATAGGATCACAAACGTAAGCGGTAGGATTCGTGGAATTGCTGCCGCATCGTAGTATGTAAATTAGACGAGGTTATGAAATTTCAGATTTTATTAGGAGCAGCCCTAGTAGCTATTTTTTCGAGTTGTCAACCCACCCAGGATCAACAATCGCAGGAGGAAAATTCAGTACCTGCTGGATTTGTTTCTTACGGAGAGGGCTTGGACCTGGAGTCACCACACAAAATTGGTGAATTGTCATCCTTGCTGGAAGGAAAGGATTCTGTGGTAGTGAAGGTAGAAGGAGAGATTGAGCAAACATGTGCCATGAAAGGGTGCTGGATGACGGTTAAGAATGAATTGGGTGAGGCCATGCGGGTCACCTTCAAGGATTACGGTTTCTTTGTGCCCAAAGAAGGGCAAGAAGGTAAGAGAACCATATTTGAAGGCGTAGTGCGCAAAGCGGTAGTGAGTGTGGAAGAGCAACGTCACTATGCCGAAGATGGTGGCCAGTCTGCGGAGCAGATTGCGGCTATTACCGAACCCCAAGAAGTATATTCTTTTGTGGCAAGCGGAGTATTAATAGAAAGCGAAGAGGTGCAAAATTAAAATCTTGCACCCCCGATAGATATAATAGTATCAGCCCTGGTAGTATCCGCTCCGGGGCTTTTCTTTTCTTAGCTTCCCGATTGACCAGCCAGATAAGGCTCCCATTCCTCCTGCTAGCCCCCCTACAATAGCGGTTAAAAGGATTATGATTAAGGGATTGCCTACGCCAATGATATCGGCCACCTTGGTCGTAAGAATGGATTCCGTGGTAGTATCTATTTGATAGGCCCATATGCCCCACACAGCTACCATGGCAATAAAACCACTCATGAAGGCGCCTATTCCCAACCCATTGATCAGCAAGCCACCAATTACCCCGGCGATTACAACACTCCACCAAGGCCAACCAAAGCCCAACTGAAAGGCGATAGCTAGTACAGCAATAAGCAAGGTGCGGACAAAGAAACGCATCAGTTTGAGGGAGTTATTCGTTGAACCATTATTGTGGCGGAGGTACTATCTGGCCTGATAAGCAGTGGTAGAGGATAGTACTGTCCGGTTCGCCATGTCTCTGCAAAGTTGGTATAGTAAGTGGATCCTGGGTTGCCAGATTGGCCACCAGGATATACACCAAAAGCTTGGGGCGTTTCTCCCACCTCCACTACCATCCGCCACGAGGGTCCGTGCCCTTGACTTGTTGCGTTTACAATTTGACGGTAGCCGTTGGTTTGAAGCCCGGATACGCTTAGCCCTTGTTGTCGTGATAGGTGAGTAAGCCGAGTTGTTTTATAAGGGCCCCAGGTACCCTTGTCCTCCTCTTTTGCTTCGCTATATAGATTAGTAGCAACGGAGAAGCTCTTTCTGATCAGATCCACGGCAGTTTCACGCTTTTGGGTGGTCATAATATCGAAGGCTGTATCCTCAGGGAACTCCTTCATAAGTTGACTAGTACGGTAATGGTCTGGCCAACGAATGGCAATGTCATCCCGGGCAAATTCATCCCAAACCATACTATACAGGGTGTCCCACCAGAGTTCAAACACTACGGCGCCCTTTTCCTCAAGTTCGTACTGATAGTTCCATTGGCTCAACAATTCGAATACCTCGTTCTCGGCAGATGAGAGCTGGGTTACATCCAAGGTGTCCAGCATGAACGGAAGATTCTCAGCCGCTTTCAAACCGTAGTTGTCTTGTTGTAAGGCTTGCATATCCCTCACCTGTATGCTATCCATCTCATAGAGTCGGTTGTTGATCCGTCGGTTTCGGTAGTCTTCAAAACCGTTGTCCATGATGTAATAGGGGTAACTTTCGTCGGTAGCCACCTGATTGGCAGAAGACACAAAGTTTCGTTCAGGGTTTAATTGGCGAGGGTTCTGTTCCGCAGGAATAATGCCTTGCCATTGGGTTTCCGGCGTGGTACCGTCCATGAGGAATTGGCCCTGTCGAGGAAATCTAAGCGGGATATCTCCTTGTTGCCACATGGCTATATCACCAGCAGCAGAAGCAAACACAAAGTTTTGGGAAGGAATGCCATATCTAGGTAGTGCTTCCTCGTAGTCTGCATAATTCTGAGCCCGATTTAGACGATAAAATGCATACATCTCTTCTCTGGGCTGATGCAGCGTCCAGCGAATAGCGTAGCCCCGCAATTCCTCAGTAGCGGAGGGGAATTCACTATCGTAAACTACTGGCCCGTGATGCGTGATGCATATAGTGTCCAAGAAGGCCTCACCCCCCCTGACCTTTATCTCCTCAACATTAAATTGAGTTTTTAACCATTCGCCGTTGTAGAGGTATTCCTTTTTGGTTTCGTCCCTGAAAGTAATAGCGTACCAATCGCGGACATCTTGGGTGCCATTAGTTACTCCCCAGGCTATACTATCGTTGAACCCAATGATGATGCTGGGAGCTCCAGGAAGCGATACCCCCTTTACATTCACGTCCGGTCCGTGTAGCTGAATCATGTACCAAAGTGAGGGTAGATTGAGCCCTAAGTGTGGATCGTTGGCCAGGATAGGATTACCACTTTGGGTTTTTTGGCCATTTACAGCCCAGTTGTTAGAACCGTTTGCCGGGTCAGACATGGCTATTACCTCAGGGGTATAGGCCTCGTAATAAGGAGAGTCTGGTACAGTGATGGGGGTGGGATCAAAATCCCAGGTATGGTTCGGTGAAATCACAGGATCAATGCCTTCAGGATAGCTTGGAAATAGAAATTCAAAGCGTTCCATCCCCATCATCTTCAGCATGTTGGTATTCTGTAGGTCATAGTCCCGGGCCGTAAGGTTACTCCCCATATAAATGAGCAGTAGCCCACTCTTTAGTGTAGTCCATGGTTCGGGTTCGTATCCTAATAATTTGTACTCGAAAGGCAAATCCTTGTAAGACAGGGAATTGATGTAGGCATTTATGCCATCGGCATAGGCGTCTACCGATTCCATTATTGCCGGATCCTTACCCATATTACTCAAAGCGTTTTGAGCTGCGTCTACATACCCTAACCGGCGATTAGTACGGTCTAGTGGAATCGCCGCTTCACCTACCAGTTCGGAAATTCGGCCGGCTGCGTAGTGGGTTTGAAATTCCATCTGCCAGAGTCGATACTGCGCAGTGATATACCCTTGAGCAAAGTATAAATCGTAATTGGTTTCAGCGAAAATGTGGGGTACCAAAAGAGAATCAAATACTACTGATACCGGATTGGTCACGGGCAAATCGAGTGCTGGTGAAATGGGGGGTGAACCCGGTATTTCTGCGTTTTGCCAAAAGCCCCCTTGAGGGTTTAAAAATTTACCTAGAGGTGGGACAGCGGTGCCGGATATTACTTGTTGGTAATGGCAAAACCATACCAATAAGCCTGTTAGTCCCAACGATAGGATTACTCTAATCCATTTCATGAAGTAACGGAAAGTGTTGGAGTAGGAACAATTGAATTTTTCAACGAGGCAAAAAGATACCAATTATTCTTAAATGAGAAAGGAATTCGTTGGTTTCACCTCTATTTCTCCGATTTTTTCCCAGTAAAAGACAATTTTTTGCACTTTTTTATGGTTTCCCCAATACGAACCCCTTTTTTTGCCTAAGATTGGACTATTGAAGGATCAAACTTTTATGCGTGGAATACAGTTGTTGGGGCTTTTGGGGGTATTACTCTCAAGTTGCGTACCCTCCAAAAAGGTGAACCTCTTTCAAGATATTGCCGAGGTAGATGCCTTTCCCCAAGACTCTGTACTGAGCCAATATGCCAACCTTCCTGAGCCACTTACCTTAACGGAAGGAGACATAATCTCGGTAAAGGTGGGTAGCCTTACCCCAAGCGAGTACGATTTTGTGAAAGAGTACACTGAGCGATTAGGTGTATTTGGGCAACTCATTGAACGGCAGCGTACCATCCAAATAGGTGGAGGCGGCCAACAAGGAGGAGGTGCTGGCAGCCCCTCTGAAAATCCCCAGTTTCAACAATTGTTTGGTTTTCAGTTAGGGAATGGGGGAGTGATCGAACTTCCGTACATCGGAGAAATTCCTCTGGAGGGAAAGACGTTGACAGAAGCTTCGGGCATCATCCGGGATAGCCTTAGGTCTCAATTCAAGAGCCCTATCGTAAGGGTAGAATTTTTGAGTTTCGACTTTTCTATTGTGGGCGAAATTGCCCGTCCGGGTCGCTACACTACCTATACCACCGAGCTAACGGTGATGGATGCTTTGCTGATGGCTGGCAGTTTTACTGAGTTCTCTGACCGTGAACGTGTTAAGTTGGTCCGGACGAGGAATGGAGAGCAGGAGGTATATTATCTGAACTTATTGGATGAGAGTATTCTGGGATCAGCCAACTACTATCTACAACCCGGTGACATGCTGGTAGTTCAACAGTTGAATGCCAAGGCTACACGGCTATATGCCCTACCCAATACCAGTTTTTTGATTGGGCTTGTTTCATCAGGACTTACCCTTTGGTTACTAATTGATCGGTTGAGGGAGTAAGCAATCAGTCTATGTCAGATTTTCAAGGATTTGCTCAGGAGAGCTCAATCAACGTACAGAAGTTACTCGGTAAGATTCTTTCTAAATGGTATCTGATCCTGATCTCGTTGGTGGTTGCCTTAGGTGTGACCTACGGGCTATTGCGTTATGCTACTGAGACTTATCAGTCTAGTATGATTATCCTGAATAAGGAGTTGAGCAATTCGAGGGGTGGGGGAAAGAATAATCAGGAAGATCTGCTTGATGGCAACGTCTACTTTTCTTCCGGGCGAACTATCAAAGAAGAGATCGACATTTTAACGTCTAGCTCTTTGCTTGAGGAGGTAATTCGTACGTTGGACTTTCAGGTTACCTATATCCGAAAAGGCAAACTGAAAGACACTGAACAATTTCCTAGTAGCCCGATTCAATTAACCTGGGATACGGCTTCGACTAACATACCCGTTCAGGTGGAGTTTGAGTTGCTAGTGCTCAATCGGGAAGAATTTACCCTTGCCTCAGAAATAGAGCCATGGGAAAACCTATTAGTAGATCGCACCTTTCGCTTTGGTGATTACCATGAGTTACGGGGCTTTCGGTTCAAAGTGGACCTGATGGCAGGCAGTGCCATTGGCAAAGAGTATAGTTTTATCATTAACCGTACTCGCGATCTGGTTCGAGACTATCGGTCTCGGTTGCGGATAACAGAGCGCGGAAAATCCATTCTCAACATTCGAGTTGACGGGCCTACTCCTGAGAAAGATTTGGTGTTTTTAGAGGCGTATGTCAATACCATTATTGAGAACAACCTGGAGGAGAAAAACCAGAACGCAACCAATACCATTGACTTCATCAATGAACAGCTTGATATCCTTTATGATAGCCTTCGATACGCTGATGCCATTCTGGGCTCAATTAATCTGAATAACCGGGATGTTGCCTTAGGCTCTGGCTATTTGCTAGAACAGATGGACGAGCTATTGGATGAGTTAACCAACTTGGAAATTACCCAGAGGTACATTGTTTACTTGGAAGAATATATCCAGGAACTGCCCAATGAAGAGGTGGTTTTGCCCACCACACTAGGAGTCACCTCTCCCCAGTTATCCGGCTTAGTACAGCAGTATTTGAGCAGTGGTCTGGCCAATCGTCAGTTAGAATTGGAGGAATATGTATATAATCCAATGGCCCAAATAGAGCAGGATAGAAATGAGCGTGAGTTGGAAGTGGTACGCCAAGCCATCCTGGAATCCATTGCAAGAATGAAGGAAAGCAACGCTTTCAAAATACAGCAGCAACGCGGTAAGGTGGATCAGCTGAAATCGAAGGCCGAGAATGTGCTGCGTGAAGAATGGGACTTTCTCTATCGGCAAAAAATCATCGAATTTAACCAGGGACTTTATAATCTGCTATTGCAGCGTAGAATCGAGGCTAGTATAGCCCGGGCTAGTACTACCGGAGACTACCAAATACTTCAAGGACCTAGTTACCGTTCCCGGCCTATCTCTCCTGATAAGCAGAAGAACTACATCATGGCTCTGTTCATAGGACTGATGTTCCCCGTAGGCCTCATTCTGATTAGGGAATTGCTAAACAATAAGGTTTCGGATATTGACGTGCTCAAGCAAACCACACAGATTCCCTTTTTGGGTATGGTGGGGCACAACAAGGACAATTCAAACTTGGTGTTATTTGATAAGCCTAAGTCCGCTATTGCTGAATCGTTTCGGAGCATCCGATCCAATATCCAGTTTTTTGGAGCAGATGGGAAGAGCAAAGTATTCATTATTACGAGTTCAATATCCAATGAGGGAAAGACCTTCTGCTCAATCAATTTAGCCTCAGTATTCTCTTTCTCTCAAAAGCGAACCATTTTGATTGGGGCGGACTTGAGGAAGCCGAAAATATACACTGACTTTGGTTTGCATAATGATACTGGGCTGAGTAACTACTTGGCAGGGGTGGCCGATTTGAAGGATATTGTTCAGAATACCCACTATCAGTATCTGGATGTAATTAGCGCTGGGCCTATACCACCCAATCCTTCTGAACTATTAATGTCTGATAGGCTAGCCCAGCTAGTAGCAGATCTTCAGGAAGAATATGACTTTGTGGTGATTGATTCACCTCCTCTAGGCATAGTAACGGATGCCTCTATCCTGATGGCCCATGCTGATCGGTCGTTTTTTATTGTTCGCCAAAACTACACCCCAAAAGCAACGCTAAGAAACATGAACTCCTTGTATGAATCTGGCAAGGTGAAGAATGTGAGTGTCATATTCAACGATGCTCGGCAGCAGCGATTTGGTTATTATCAATATGGATATGGCTACGGCTATGGCAATGGGTACTACGTAGAGAAGAACGGCAAGAAGGGTAGGTTGAGATCCACACTTGGGAAGTTATTCCGTATTTAATCCTGTTTTTTCTATCATTAATCGAAGGGGTAAGCGAGGTTTATTCAATACTCATTAGGTTGGTTTGATCCTTGCAATAGTATGTAAGCGATATACCAAATTCTGTTGATTTTGCTCCATTTTGGGAATTCACTTCTCCATATGAGACGAAATCACTGAATAGAAACTGAAACCCAATTGTGTATAATGTTGAGCTGCTTAGTTATTATCCGATCAATCATTAGTAAGTAATCTGTGATTCTCATTAATCACTTAGCGAAGGAAGGACGTTCGAAAATCAAGCTTCCTGCCTCCTTACAATCGATTGAATTTGATATATTACCATTTATTATTGGATAAGTATCGGTGGCCAACGAATCAAGCTAATTAATGTCTGCACTGTTGTCTCAAATTGCCCAATCCCGCCGTCGGATATACCATTCCATCCGGATGGGGGATTATCCACTTTTTTGTAATGGTATCCCCAAAGCGGGCACCCATCTCTTGCTGAACGTTTTGAGACAGCTTCCTAAGTTTCAGGATTATGACCGTAGAACCCATTACTTGTATCTGAACCAAGGAAAGGTTCCTCCTGCGGATACCAATTCTTTACCCCTGGTGAGGAAGCGCATGCGTAGTTGCTATTCAGGAGAAATCATGAAGGTGCACTTGGCATATGAGGCTTCTCTGGCCAATGTGCTTCGGGAAATGGAGGCAAAGCACGTAGTTATGTTTCGTGATCCACGTGCCATCATATTGTCTATGGCAGACTGGTGGGAGCGGGTAGAACGGCCTGATCTTTGGGCATGGCGATACTATCATTTTTTACCCAATAGAGAGGAGCGAATAAAGTTTCTGATTGAAGGGTGGCCAAAGTATCCTAAGGGAGATTTTCCGAGCGATGTGGTTTTTCCCGATTTGAGTAAGCGAATGCAGCAGTATTTGCCTTGGGTAGATGATTATCAAACTATGGTTCTACGATATGAAGACTTGGTGAGCCCGGACTCTTCGGAGGATCAGCTTCGTAAATTAGTTGCCTATTTGCAACGCTTTTCTGGCCATGCTCAGCAGCAAAAGATGGTCGATTGCTTGGCAAAAGGAATGTCTCCAGACCGAAGTAAGACTTTTGCGCATGGGCAGCCGCTGCGTTGGCAGCGTGAACTGACTGCCGAAGCCATTGCCCTCTGCCAGAAGGTGGCAGGGAAGGAGATAGAGGCCATGGGGTATACTTTATATTATGACTGATGCGCATTGCGCTCATTTTGTATCGGTCGCCTAGTTATTCAGAGACCTTTTTTGATGCACTGATCAAAGCCTGGAATACCCTAGGTCATCAGGTAGTGATAAGTACAGGTTGGGAAGGCAAAATGCCACATTCAGGCAGCTACCTTCCTGCATTACCACTTTCCTTCACCCAATTTGCCGCCTGGCGATATTTAGCCTTCTCTATAAGGAAGGGGTGGTGGTTGCGGCCTATCCTAAGGACATACTATCGGGCGGAACGTAGGAGTGGAACCAAGCGATGGAGATCAATAAAGCGGGTGTACTTTAATGCTCATTTACTGGTATCCTCGGTGGATTGGATTCATTTTGGCTACTTGGCTGCTGGCTTACAACGTGAACAAGTAGGGCACGCGCTCCAAGTGCCCTCTACAGCCAGCATTCGGGGGGCAGATATTTCACTACTACCACTTCAGCATTCCTATCCCTTCCGGCCGCTTTGGGCTCAGCTGGCGAAAGTCCATGTGCTCTCGCAAGACCTACATCGTTTGGCCATACAGCAGGAAATTCCATCTGTTTTGCCAGTTAGGCAAATTCTTCCTGTATTTGCACACCAACTGCCCAAGCCCAGGCGGCCCAGAAATATGTTGTTGGATACGTTGCAACTGATATGGATAGGTCGGTTTACCTGGAAGAAGAATCCTATTCTGGCAATTCAGGTGTTGAACGATTTGTTGCAGTCGGGCTTTGATGTTCAATTGACTATGGTGGGGGTAGGTGAAGAATTGGCTGAGTTAGAAGAGCAAGTCCGTTTACAGGGGCTCACTCATGCCGTGAGTTTTGTGGGTAAACTAGAACATACTGAAGTGATAGAGTCTCTTCATCTGTATGACATATTGCTGCATACTGCTTGGCAGGAAGGATTTGGTAATGTGTTGCTAGAGGCCCAAGCTGCTGGTGTATGGGTGGTTTCTACCCCTGGTGAAGGAGTCTTTGAGAACCTGAGTGATGGGATTACGGGGACAGTGGTTAGGGAATGGTCTTCGATTGCGTTGGTGCAAGCCGTTCTTAATTATCGTAGCCAATCAGAGGACTCACAGAAGGCACATGCCCAACTCAGTCGAAATAAAATCTCAAGTAAATTTAGTTGGGAAGAACACCTAAATAACTGGTCAGACTTTTTTGCTTTGTAATTGTGTTCGCCTTCTATGCCTATATCAAGCCCGACGAGTACCGAATGACCCGAAAAACAGGTCATTCTTCAATGCAATTGGTGGATTTTCGATCGATTGATAAAGAGCTCTTGTCTGAGTTGGAATGGCAGCAAGAGTACATTACAGAGGAAGCAATGCTGGTAGACGCAGGGTTCCAGCTGTGGAAACGTGGCTATCGATATACTTCTTCGGCCCGGCCCTTGCCCCCCATATTCGTAGAGAATTTGGAAGATAACTACCGTTTTATTCGCCTATACTTTGGTGCTCGTTGGGCCTGGTACATTTTATGGCTCCGTTGGCAAGAAGGTAACGATAGGAAGAAAGAATGGGCTGCATTTCGTGCGGTTAAGGATGTTCCTAAAATAATATGGGAAACCCCCGTTTCACCGAGTAAAGAATTGCCTAAGAAAGGAATTTTTGCTCCCCGGGTTTCGGTAGTGATCACGTCCCTCAATCGTCATGCTTATTTGGCTCAAATCGTGAATGACCTCGACAATCAAGAGTTACCACCCTGGGAGATCTTGATTGTGGACCAGTCCCCCATTGCCTGGGTGCCTCCTGATTCTGCGCCCTCAGTTAGGGTGATCCGTACACCAGGTAAACTGGGCCAATGGACAGGTCGGAATAGAGCCCTAGAAGAGGTGAGGGGAGAGTATATTGCTTTTTTAGATGATGATGTACGGATAGAAAAAAATTGGTTGCAAGAGCATATCAACGTGCTGGTTGATTGGTCTGCGGATATTTCTACTGGGGTGTACGTGGCTGAAAATGAGCTTATTCCCTTGAACCAGCAGTATCCTCACTATGCGAGTCAATGGAATGCCAATAATAGTTTGATGGCTAAGGAGGTGTTGAGCAAGCTAGGACTCTTGCCTACAGAATTTGATGGTACCCGCTGGGGCGACCACTATTATGGATGTTTGGCCTATCAGACAGGGTTTATTATGGTGTCTAATCCCTATGCTGCCGCAATAGACCGACGGGCCCCAAGTGGTGGGCTCCGCGAAGGTGAAGAAAGTAGCTTTAGTGCTTATCAGATATTAGGAGGCCGAGCGTTACTTAGCCGCGGGGTATTACTTTTCTTCCATACTTATTTTGATCAGCTGGCGTTGTTTCGCTGGGTACGAACCAAGCTACCATGGCAGGGAAAGAGCGGATGGCTGCTTTGGGTCCGGATCGGGTGGTATGCCTTACGCTTCCCGCGATTTAGAAAACGAATAATTACTCAGTGGGAATCTCTTTCGGTGAAAGAAACTGCCCAATAGTATCCGTTTTTTTACGATTTTTGACCCCACATGCCTCAATTACCCCCTTCGCGCTCATTACTCTGGATTGCCCCTGAGTTATTCCCTGAACCAGGAGGTATTGGCAATCAAGCCGCCTACATGGCGGGTCATCTCTCTCTCCTAGGGTGGAAGGTGACGGTATTAGCAGATACATGCTTGATATCTGCACAGGAAGCCAAGGCTTTCGATAAAAAGCAACCCTATACCATTCGACGGATTTTCCGCTCGAGAGCGGTTTGGGCTACTTATTGGAAGCGCATTCAGAACTTCTATGCTCAGGCCAAAAGGAATGAGGTGGTAGTTTGTTCAGGAAAATGGCCCATTTGGGTGGCAGGGCTGGTAAGTCCCTTTCTTTCTCGCAAGTGGGTGGCTGTAGTGCATGGCAGTGAGCTGGATCTATCTAGACTTGTAGGCCGCTGGTGGTTGCGTAGGAGTCTACGCCGGTTTGACAAAGTAATAGCTGTCTCTTCCTATACAGCCCAACATCTTCCCTCCTTTGGTCCAAAAGGCCCTCAAGTACAGGTGATTGGTAATGGAATTGAACCTACAGAATTTGAAAGGGTAGGTATGAACGGCTACTCTCGCAGCACCCATGGCTACCCTGCTTTGATCACGGTAGGTAGTGTAAAAGAGCGAAAGGGCCAGCGGAAAGTGATTGAGGCAATGCCTCATATTCTGAAGCAGTTTCCTAACGCTAAATACCATGTAGTAGGATTGCCAAATGAGACGGATGCTTTGCGCAATTTGGCCGATAGCTTAGGCCTCAATGGTACCGTGAAATTTTACGGGGTTCAATCTAGAGAAGCTACCCAGCACCTATTGAAAGCGTCAGATGTGTTTTTGTTGCCTAGCCAACATACGGAAAAGGGTGATTTCGAAGGATATGGCATTGCCATATTAGAGGCAAATGCTCTGGGGGTACCGGCTGTTGCCTCTTTGCATAGCGGGTCTAGAGACGCAATGAACGATGAGTCTGGGGTGCTAGTTGAAGATGCTAGCCCGAAAGATCTTACAGAAGCTATTGCTACCATAGTCAAAAAGCCCGAATCCTACTCTAAGGCTGCTATTCAGTTTTCGAAATCACGGTCGTGGGAGCGGGTAGCTCAGGAATACCACAAGTTGCTGTTGTCCTAATGCGTGCCCCCGACTTTGTGATTGCGGGCCACCCTAAGTGTGGTTCTACTACTCTACAACGGTATTTAGAGCAGCACTCGCAACTTCACATGGGTTCGCGCAAAGAACCATCGCTGTATCTGGAGCAGTGGGAGGAATGGCGGCAGGGTAGCCTCCTCTATTTCCCAGAAGGATTGCCAGAAAAAACTCTTTGTGGTGATGCTACCGTAGGTTATGTAAAGGATGCTGATGTTGCAAAAAGGATTGCTATGGTCAATCCCTCTACCAAAATTGTTTTTCTATTGAGGGATCCGGTGGACCGAGCTCTGTCACATTATCATCATTGGTTGCGCCATGGTAAGGATGTGAGAAGCCTGAGAAGGGTCATCTTTGAATCAGGACCTGATCATTATTTCTACCTCTTTGGCATGTATTTCGAGCACCTTACAACCTACTTGAAATACTTTCCTAAGGAACAGATTCATTGCCTTTTCTTTGAGGATCTGACTACCAACCCTACCAAGGCTTTGGAATCGTTATGGGAATTCTTGGAGGTAGAAGTAATGGAAATGAAGCGTGCTGAATTTTGGGAAAATGCCGGACATAGTGTGAAGGGGCGATGGCTTAGCCGGTGGCTCAAGCGGCAGAAAGAATCCGATAGACTCCGATCCTGGTTTCCTCCTGTTATGCGAAAAGTAGGTGGCGCTGCTCTGAGAAAGTTAGAGGTATGGAACCGATCTGACACTCGGTACTTGCCCAATGAAAAAGGACTAGCTTATATGCGGTCTGTTTTTAACCCTGAAGTAGAGGGAGTACTGAAGTTTATAAGGGAAGAAAAGGGCCGGACCCATTTTCCTAAGTGGACCAGGTTATATGATGTTGGATAGCTTAATCGCTGATATGAATTTGCTCAACTGGATATGGGTAGGGAGTTTTTGCTTGGTCCTCATGGGGTGCCAATCAAAGTACCACCCTACTGAATCTGTGCAGAATCCGACGGAAGCGGTACATGATTCGGCGGGCGAACCCCAATCTGTAGTTGAACCCCAGGCTACCGAAGGGGTAGATGAAATCCCATGCGTCTTCAATCCGGACTTGTATACACTCACTACAAAATGGGCCCAAGATCTAGGAATATCAGTCTTATATTGGGATGAGGAGGAAGGGTATGTTGTATCCAATCTGCAATTGGATACGCTGCGTTTAAAGCAGGGGGGATGCAATCATTTCGTTTACTATGCTGAAATTCGGTACTATGATTCACAAGTACCACTAGAGGGTAATACCGATTTTTGGGTGCAAAAAGGAATTGAATTGGCGAGCATCGTGTCCTTCTTAGAATATGAAGCCAGTTTGGGGGCAGGAAAGTATACGATCCTCCGGGAAGGACCCCGTTTTCTATCGATTTTCCCAGAAGTTGCCGACGACACAGGGATGGTATATGTTGGCTTAGAAGTGTCACACCAACAGGATTATACCCGTCTTAGCTTAAGTCAGTACTTTAATTAAGGGGCTTTGGGCTGTCAAATCGTCGCGCTGCAATTTTGACGAACCCCTTCTCCAGTTGTATTCACCATCTTACATTTGCAGGCTTTTACTATTGGAGTCAGGGAGGTAGAGCTGCTAAGCGACACCTTTCCTTCCATGAGGAAGCCAGATAAAGAAGTTGTTAAAAATACCAGTGTATACTGTATGAGTAACGTACACCACAAGCGCATAGCAGAGGAGCTGTCGCTAACTGAGAAACAAGTGGCAGCAACCGTAGCCTTGTTGGATGAAGGTGCTACCGTCCCCTTCTTGGCCCGGTACCGAAAGGAGGTAACAGGTAGCCTGGACGAGGTGGCCATTGCGGCAATCCGGGATCGGGTGGCGCAGCTTCGAGAGCTGGATAAGCGCCGGGAAGCAATCCTCAAATCATTAAAAGATCAGGAGAAGCTTAGCCCAGAGTTGGAGAAAAAGGTAAATGAGGCAGAGACAATGTCTGCATTGGAAGATATTTACCTGCCGTATAAGCCAAAGCGAAAAACACGAGCATCTGTTGCTCGTGAGAAGGGTTTGGAGCCATTAGCTAAACAACTTTTTGAGCAAGGCAGCTTAGACCTGGAAACACTAGCAGCTTCATTTGTCAATGATGAAAAGCAGGTGGAGTCCGTAGAGGCAGCGCTGCAAGGCGCTCGTGATATCATTGCCGAATGGGTAAATGAAGACGCTGATGCTCGGGCCGAGGTGCGTGATTTGTTTGTAAAGAAGGGCGTTTTTAGCACCAAAATTATTCCAGGTAAAGAAGGGGAAGGAGCGAAATACAAGGACTATTTTGAATGGAGTGAGCCGATAGAGAAGGCCCCTAGTCATCGTGTTTTGGCCATGCGCAGAGCAGAAAAAGAGCTAATTGTGATGCTAGATGCTGCTCCGGAAGAGGAAGATGCGGTTGCGATTTTGGAGCATAAATTTGTAACGGGAACCAATGATGCTGCGGAGCAGGTACAGATGGCCGTTCAGGATAGCTACAAACGCTTGATGAAGCCCAGTATGGAAACTGATGTGAGATTGTGGTCAAAAAAGCGCGCAGATGAGGATGCCATTAAGGTATTTGCAGAAAACTTGCGTCAGTTGTTGTTATCCGCACCACTAGGCTCAAGGCGAGTATTAGGCCTCGATCCTGGCTTTCGTACTGGATGCAAGGTAGTGTGCCTGGATCCCCAAGGAAAACTACTAGAGAACACCGCAATATTTCCCAATGCTCCTCAAAATAAGACTACCGAAGCCGGAGCTGTAATACAACACTTGGTAGAAAAGCATAAGATAGAGGCGATTGCCGTTGGGAATGGAACTGCTAGTCGTGAGACCGAAAAGTTTGTGAAAAGCCTAGGCTTGCCTAAGTCTGTGCTGGTAGTAATGGTGAATGAGAGTGGTGCCTCGGTATACTCTGCCTCCGAAGTAGCTCGAAACGAGTTTCCTGATCAGGATGTAACCGTGCGGGGAGCGGTATCTATCGGCCGTCGGTTAATGGATCCTCTTGCTGAACTCGTGAAGATAGATCCCAAAAGTATTGGGGTAGGCCAGTACCAGCATGATGTAGATCAGAATGCGCTTAAGAAGGGATTGGATGATACGGTTATGAGTTGTGTGAATGCTGTAGGAGTAGAGGTGAATACAGCAAGCAAAGAATTGTTGGCTTATGTTTCCGGCTTAGGGCCTAGTTTAGCACAAAATATTGTGACCTATCGCAATGAAAACGGACCCTTTAAAAATCGTGCTGCTTTGAAGAAAGTGCCTCGTTTGGGGGCAAAAGCTTACGAACAAGCGGCTGGTTTTCTACGCATAAGAGAAGGCGCACATCCATTGGATGCTTCAGCGGTACACCCTGAGAGCTATCCGGTAGTAGAGCAGATGGCCAAGGATTTGGGAATTACAGTGGGTGATTTGGTAGGGAATAAGTCGTTGCCTGCCAAGATTAAGCTGAAAGATTACGTGACTGACCAGATAGGACTACCTACCCTACAGGATATACTTGAGGAACTAGCCAAACCGGGACGAGATCCACGCGAAAGCTTTGAAGCCTTTGAGTTTGCTGAGGGTGTGAATGAAATGAAAGACCTACGGATGGGAATGAAGTTGCCCGGTATAGTAACCAATATCACCAATTTTGGGGCGTTTGTAGATATAGGAGTTCATCAGGATGGTCTCGTACACGTATCCCATCTAGCAGACCGGTTTGTGAGTAACCCGGCTGATGCCGTAGCAGTACAACAGAAGGTGCAGGTAACGGTTCTGGAAATAGATATACCTCGTAAGCGGATTTCTCTCTCTATGAAAAGCGATCCTTTTGGAGAGGCTCCTCGTCCTAAACGGTCTGACAATAGAGGTAAAAAACAGGCTGGTGGTAGTGGACAAGGGAAGCAGAGAAAACGGCCTCAGCAAGAACCAGAGGGTGATTTGCAAGCCAAGTTGGCTATGTTGAAGAATAAGTTCGGTAAATAGGCCTGAATCGCATTATTACCGTCAATGGAAAGCGAAGGTCAACTGCCTTCGCTTTTTTTATTTTTGTACCTTACTGTAGTAAACTTAACCCTCATGAGATCCAAAAGAAATCTACAGGTAGCGCTAGTGGTCTTGCTATCCTTTTTGGCATGTAATTCACATGCTCAGCGCAAGATCAAATACAAAGACATTTTTCCTGTTTTACAAGGACAACAATGGGATCAGGGCGAACCGCTGTTGAGGGCCTATTTGGCGCAAGAGCCTGAAGATCCTAATGCCAACTTGCAGATGGGGTTTCTGCTGGATCACAAGGCTCATCTGATTGATGTGCTCAAGAATCCCCAAGATCTTTCTGTACTGGCTGATTCCGCTATTATATACTATCAAAAGGCCATGCAGCTGATCGACGATCGGGAAATACGTAAGCATGACGATTATTACTTGGCATATAATCGCCGCGATCTTCGAACGGGTAAGTTTGCTATCAAGCTCTCTGATATCCAATTCGATATTGAGAGTAAGGTAACCGCTTTGCGTGAACGTGTTAGCAATGTAGCTTCTCTAAACACCCTGTATGGCCAGCTAGAACAGCAATATGCTACTACTATGGACTTATTTGCCAAGCTGGCAAAGGATTATAGTGATGAAAGTCACCTATACTTGTGGTCGAACGATGAGGTGCTTCGCCAATTGGTTGCTCTGAAACAGGCGAATGATAGCACCTTGGCATTGCATGGAGTTTATAGTCATACTCTTTCGGCCATTGGAGATACTCAATATGATGCTGAAGTAAACCTCATGGCCATCACAGACTACCATCAAGATGGTCGTGAAAGTACTGTCTTTTCGGAGCCTAGTCCTCAAGTATGGGATTACACGAGTTGGGCCAAGGAGGTAGAACGAGTGATCACCGAGGAGGTAACTCCTTTACGGGACGAGCTTGTTGAGTATGATGTTCACTTCAGTGTTTTGTATGGGGATTTACTCAATGGCATGGATATCTCCAACCAGCTAGAACAGAACGAGTCTCTGTATACTCAGCTCAATACTTTAGATGAAGCGGGTATCCCACAGAAGCTTTTTGATTATAAGCTGCAAGAACTCAATTATTATCTGGTAGAGAAAGAGCTTAGAGATCCTTCCGCGATGGACACCGTTTCTATTCTTGCCGTGCTAGATCGTCATCATGAGATCAATTTTGTACTGGGTGAAGTAGAAAAAGCGTTTACTACTCTGCAACAAGCTGACCTAAGTGAAGCAATAAAGGCCTTTCCCACTTTGATGACAAAGCGGTACAACGGCGCTGATGGGTTTAAAGGATTTTTGGCCAATCGTGAGAATTTTCTTCAAGAAGAAAGGAGCCAGTTGAATAGCTATTTGGAGGGATGGAAACGTAGGGAGATCGAAGGCATCTGGTCGCCAGATACTGTAATTATGTTAGCCAAAGACTCCACAATCCTGGGGGATACCGCATTGGCTCCAGGGCCACATACCCTGGCCATAGAGCAGTTTGACCAAGAAAACTACTGGGTAGGTGGGATGTTCTTTAATCCAGGATTGACTCCTACTGCGTATGTAGCCTATTTCGGCCCGGAAAGATTTGCTACGTGGAGGCATCAGATTCAACTAGACTCCTTTCCTATGATCGATTCACTTTTATCCATGGCGAGTACCTTCATGTGGAAAGATGAGAATATCCAATACGTAGCATTCTATAATCAGACTGTGATTGAGGGCCTAGGATACCCAAGTTTGGTAGCCAGAATAGATGAGGGGCAGCTAACTTGGCAATCCTTTGTCATGCTTGACCAACCCATCAAGGAAGTACGCTACCGTGAGTTTGAAGAGGATGTTAAGTTCTATCTTGAAGAGAAAGAGGGGCAAGAGGAAGGAAGTAATTTTGTGACCGTTACGAATCAGGGACTGGTTATGAAGCCAGAAAGTTGACGGTTGTAAACTGTTATACTAAAAAGCCCCTTACGGATTATCCGAAAGGGGCTTTTTAGTTGTATAAGGAAAGAACCCTATTAGCTTATTAATTTTTTCCATTCCTCGAATCTTTCAGAGATTCGTTTACCCACTCGGTCATAATTTTCCCACGTATCCTTTACATGGTAGATGGAAGGAAGATCGTTGGCTAGCATATGCTCATAATCTTTCTTGTACAGACCACCTCCATAATAATAGTAGGTGAACATATTCCCCTCCTTACTAAAGAGCTCATAGCCAAGGTACCCATCCCAAATTTCGCTCAGAATAGTAGCAGGAATTTCCCTCCTCATGAACCGATAAATCTCCGTTTCAGCCTCCTCTTCAAAATAATCAGAGTACAACTGATGCTCAATGATCCATCCCAGGTACATCCCTATATGCAGGTAGGCCTGCTCAATAGGTAACGAATCCGGGAAATTGCCCAAAAAGTGATTTTTGGCGTTGTCGTAGATCGTCTTGTGAATAGCAGCCTTTTTTTCGGTCATAGGATAAACCGTCTTTTATTAAGAGGTGGAGTAGGAAAACTTGTTTGCAGGTGGTGTCAAAATAACAATAAAATTAGCTCAAATAAAAAGCACACTTCTAAATAGATATATCTATACAGAGTATGCCGCTTGGCTGTATGGAAAGCTGATACATACAAAATTTGTTCTCCAACATTCTATTTTTCACGATATATTTGAAGTAGTTTTCAATAGAATGTACCAAGAAGAAGTGACGTCAGGGATACATTTTTGATAGCTTTCTTTTGAAAATAGTACCGAAGAGCCATTGAAAGGGAATAAAATTTTAGGAGTATTCTTATTGGGCCTCACTTTAGTCGCGCATCCTCAGCGATGCATGGGGCTCAATCTTTCTCCGGATGATTCTCTGCAAGATGTTTATACTTCATTTTCGGATACCTATTTCATTGATTCTACCTGGGTGACATCCCAAGTAGATAGTATAGAGAAAGCGGCATTTACTTACCAAGATTTAGGCGTCCTTCTGGCTGTTTGGCAGTGGCGAATTGATCAGTCAATTCAGGAAGGGGATTTTGCAGAGGCATATTTGGCTCAAGACTCACTCATTTTTTGGCGAGATAGTCTTCGTAGGTCTCAATTGAATCAATTGGAGCAATCCCCAGTAAACCTGATCATACAACAATCTGAGATTGATTTTTTACGCCTGGAAAACGAGGCAGATGACCTGAAAATCAAGCGCAGACAGCTAGTGATATATACTCTGGTCACGGCCATGATATTGCTTGTATTACTTCTGGGGTTATTGGTATTTCGGAACCGTACCACTCGTCATACCTACAATCTATTGGAGAAGCGAAATAGGGAATTCCAGGAGCGAAATCATGAGTTGTTGATGCAGAGGGAAAGATTAGAATCTTCCGAGGAGGCATTACGGAGTCTGAATGCATCCAAGGATGAGTTTTTCTCTATGGTAGCTAAAGATCTACGGTTCCCGTTAACATCCCTTTCAGCATACCTATCCGTTATGTTGAAAGAAACCTCACGACTTACCAAGGATGAACTGAATACCCTTGCGGTTAAAGTAGATGGATCAGTGAGGCATTTATGGCATCTAATAGATAACCTATTGCACTGGTCTAGGCAGCAAATGCGAGCGATTGAAGTAAATCCGGCTGCTTTTTCCATCGAGCGATTGATTAGGGACGTTGTTAGTAACCTTCACAGCATTGCAGATGAAAAGCAGGTAGTATTTCATGTCGATGTGCCAACTCAGTTGTCAGGCAAAGAGGTGTTTGCCGATAAAGGACATGTTGAATTTGTCGTGAGGAATCTTGTGTCCAATGCTATTAAGTTCTCACCCAAACAAGGGGAGGTTTCCATTGAAATGTCTGCGCTAGATAAAAGTATTCAGGTATCGGTTAAAGATTCAGGGAAGGGTATTGCTCGGGAATGGATAGACGAAATTTGGTCAGGAATAAATAAGGAAAAATCTGAGAGTACCAATAGAGATAAAGGTACGGGATTGGGTTTGATGTTGTGTAAAGATTATGTGGAGTTGAATGGAGGTGAAATATGGGTAAAAAGCAAGCCTAATCGGGGTGCTGTTTTTTCTTTCACCTTGCCTGGGGTATAATATGCTAAATTCGAATTTTGCGGTTAGGATTCTAGTCATCTAACATGGGGCTTTTCATCAGGAGGAAATTTTCAAAGCGTAGCAACCGATTCTGGTTGATGAATTTCCTGTTGATGAGTTTCTCATTCGAGATTGCCGCTGCACAACCCTCCGCTTCCCAATCCTCTTTGGATTCCTTGCTAAGTTATGTTCGTGATATTCCGGAAGAGCAGTTGTGGCAAGTCGTTATTGACTCAACGTATAGCCAGGCTAGAAGAGGAGAGGCGGTAGAGGCCCATATCGAGTATCTTGATGAGGTGCTAGATTCTGCAAGGTTTCCAGAAATGTATGCTGGTTATTTGGATGTTCGGGGGGGGGTAATGGAACAATCAGGTAATATGAAGGAGGCCCTTAACTCTTACTTCCAAGCACTTTCTCTTTTCCAAAAATTAGAGGCAAGAATTAATGTGGCCACAGCCTATAATGCCATTGGGGCCATATATGACAACCTTGGGATGGAAGTGTCAGCACTTGGTTTTTTCCAAAAAGGCTTGGCTGAATTAGATTCTACCATAGAGCAAGGCACCGAGAAGGAATTGTACGCGTCCATCCTTAATAACATTGGCGATGTGTATTTTCATCAGCAAGAGTATGAGCAAGCCATAACCAATTATTCGAGGTCTTATAATCTTTTCAAATCTAAGAACTCTGACCTCCAGGTAATACCTATCCATAATTTGGGGCGTACGTATGCGGTAAGAGGAGAGTACTCCTTGGCTTTGAAACAGTTGTTCCAAGCCTACGAAATGGATAGCGCCTTGGGCGAAATAGAAGGCATGGCCTTGGATAATCTGGAAATTGGGAAGGTTTATTTTGCCCAAGGACTTATTGATAGTGCAGTAGTACATTTGCAATTGGCCCTTTTTCAAGGAAATCGAATCCAATCTTGGGAGGTGCTAGACCCATCACTGGAAAAGTTGGGGGAGCTGTTTTATGCATTGGGGGAATACGAAATTGCTGTCAGATACCAAACTAGACATAGAGAACTGACCGATTCGCTGTATCAGTTACAAGAGCTCAGTGCTGTACAGGCCCTCAAAGCTGAATATGAACAGGGGGTAATGGCGCGGGAGTTGTTGCGGCTAGAACAAACCCATGAACTGGAGGAAATGCGGTTAGACGAGACTAACCTTCAGGCATTATCCTTTGTGATCACCTTTGTATTGGTGTTGGTTGTTTTGGGGGTTATGCTCTGGCAATACCGATCCAAGGCCAACGACAGCCAGCTTCTTAATGCCTCCAATGACAAACTCGAGGAGTCGAATGTAGCCTTAGAAGAGATCAATCAAAGACTGAAAAAATCGGAGGCTAGTCTACAGGAGGTGAACGTTACTAAAGACAAGTTTTTCTCCATCATTTCGCATGACCTCAAGAGTCCCCTTAACTCACTCATGGGTTTGCTAAATATTCTGTTGAAATATGGAGATTCTATTTCCCAGGAAGAAAGAAAGGAGCTAACCCAAAAGGTGGATGGGTCAGTGAAGGCCCTAACCAACCTGTTGGACAACCTGCTCAAGTGGTCCTTATCCCAGACTAATACCATTGACTACCTACCTAGAATCTTGGATCTGAAAGCAG
Source organism: Cytophagales bacterium (assembly GCA_003454975.1). Classification (GTDB taxonomy): domain Bacteria; phylum Bacteroidota; class Bacteroidia; order Cytophagales; family Cyclobacteriaceae; genus DMST01. Next base: position 26,664 of record DMST01000340.1, read on the forward strand.
AGGTAGAGCGCACCGTACAACTTACGATGTTGAATGCTGATCAAAAATCGATTCAAGTGGCGGTAGAAATTCCCTTGGGTACCATGATCTATGCTGACCAAGATATGGTCAACTTCATTCTGCGTAATTTGATTACGAATGCCATCAAGTTCACCTATACGGGAGGTAGTATTCAAATACGGGCAGAGTCTAATGAAGAACACATCCTTTTGATGGTGGAAGATAATGGAATGGGGATATCAGAGGATAACCTCAAGAAATTGTTCCGGATAGATACTACGGTAAGTACCAAGGGGACTCAAAATGAGACTGGAACAGGATTAGGCCTGTTGCTTATCAAAGAGTTTGTGGAAAAGAATCAAGGAACAATACGTGTTAAGAGTGAAGAGGGCAAGGGTACTGTGTTTACTGTGAGATTTCCCGCGATAGGTAAGATAGAGGCGTTTGCCTAGCCAGCATATAGCCAATAAGACACTAGAATGGCGGCAATAATACCAGCCACATCTGCAATCAGGCCGCATGCCACTGCATGCCGAGTTCGGGAAATATTTACCGCACCAAAATAAACAGCAAGTACATAGAAGGTGGTTTCTGTAGAACCTTGCATGACACTAGCCAGGTATCCTGGAAAACTATCTACCCCATAGGTTGTCATCGTTTCTACCATCATGCCACGGGCGCCAGAACCACTCAATGGTTTCATGATTGCTGTAGGAACAGCCTTTACCCATTCACTATCTGCACCAGTTAGGTTAACCATCCAGCTAAATCCATCGGTAAGGAAGGTTAATGCCCCGCAGGCCCTAAATACTCCAATACCAACCAACATGGCTACAAGGTAGGGTATAATCTTAATAGCCACCTGAAAGCCCTCCTTTGCACCTTCTATAAAGGTGTCGTATACCGAAATCCGTTTTCGGAGGGCAGCTATGATGAATGACACTATTATAGAAAGGAGTAAGAAATTGGCAATGCCACTAGAAAGGTTTGCAGCCTGGTCTTCTGGCAAAGCCTGGTAGCCTAGCATGAGTCCTGCTATTAATATGGTGAGTCCGCCTAAGTAAGCAAGGATGGTAGGCTGTAGTAGATTGAGTTTTTGATGCCAAGCCACAGCCAGCAATCCAGCTAGCGTGGCGAAGAAAGTTGCGATCAGGATGGGAATGAAAACCTCAGTGGGAGAAGAGGCACCCTGCTGAGCCCGTATGGCCAAAACACTAATAGGTATGATAGTGAGTCCGCTAGTATTGAGGACAAGGAACATTATCTGGGCATTTGAAGCCGTATCCTGTGAATTGTTAAGGTCCTGAAGCTCGTGCATGGCCTTAAGTCCTAAGGGTGTTGCTGCATTGTCCAGCCCTAGCATATTGGCTGAGAAGTTCATTAGCATACTTCCAAATACAGGGTGGTCCTTAGGTATGCTGGGGAAGAGCTTGTTGAAGAAGGGGCCAATTAACCTGCCTAGAATCTGAACCACTCCTCCTTTCTCTCCAATTTTCATGATGCCTAACCATAAGGCCATTACGCCAGTAAGGAAGAGCGATATCTCAAAGCCTAACTTGGCGTTGGTGAACGTACTATCTACAATCTCAGTGAAGACAGTCAATTCTCCTAAGATGAAAAACCGAATACACGCCACAACAAAGGAAATCAGAAAGAAGGCAATCCAGATGTAATTGAGCACCATAGCCAAAAGGTCATTTTCCGAATATACAGGAAGGCTTCGGAAGGAAAGAATGCAGAAAGAGTTGTGGATAAAAATCCGGCAATAAAGAAAGGTAAGTCTAAGGAAAAGAGACTGGCAAATTGGTGAGTAGGAGAGTTGGTCGGGATGACAGGATTCGAACCTGCGGCCTCTTCGTCCCGAACGAAGCGCGCTACCGGGCTGCGCTACATCCCGAAAAAGGATTGCAAATGTAGGAGTGTGTGAGGGAATAAAAAAAATAATGAAGCCCCATTTTGGTGAATTATCCGTGTTTTTGAGTAGAAAATTACCAAAAAAGAGTTGCTTGATTCGATAGATGCTTTTTTACGAAAGTTTAACAATCGAAATCGATTGTGATTATTGCGCACTTGCCGGAAAATTCTTTAGTTTCCTGTGAATTTTTAAAGATTATATACCTTTTGTCTAATTGTAATAGGACTTCTTGAAGAACCAAACCCGAATTTGATATGAGCTATACGTACGCCACGGTACCACAAACCCTTAAAACTCCTCGAAAAAGGAGGCGATGGGCCAGTAGGATTCTCCCTCTGGTATTTTTCACTTTTTGGGGATTTGTGACTGCTTACGGCCAGACCAACGACGTCGGGGTTACCGACATCCTAATTTATGGTACCACGGATGATGCTCCGGTAGGGGTGTTTGGTACCGATAGTGTGGGGGTTGTGATCGAGAATGTAGGATCTGATACCGCCAATAACTTCCAAGTGTTTCTGAACGTGAACGATCCTGATGCTGCGCTTCTTGGTTCTGAGTTCGAAACCTATTCTGATACCTTATTAGCTGGAGCAAAAGATACGGTTTGGATGACCGATGCCTTAAGCTTCACTTCTGTGGGAGAATATACATTCGTTGGGTTTGTTACTTTGGATGGTGACGAGGATAATGCCAATGACTCCGAATCGACCACTAAGTTGGTTCTTTCCAATTATTCTGATGGCTTGCCTTACTTCCAGGATTTTGAGGTAATCACCACTACAAGCTTTACGGAAAACACCACTGCTTTAGGAGAGACATTACAAGGTTGGGCTTATGTACAATCGGTAGATGGTTTACGATTGCGGTTTGATATTACGAATATCAACGACAACGGAGAAGTTGCAGCGACCTTGGATAACCCTGTGGGTGGTACCGAAGATCATGCATTGATTTTTTCTGTTGATCTCTCCGCCTACGATACTACCAATGATAATATAGTACTAGAGTTTAATGCACGCAGACACAATGATGGAGATGATGCCAACGATCGGGTTTGGTTCCGTACCCATCCGGATTCTGCTTGGGTTGAAATATTCGACCTTACCTCATTAGGCCAAAATTCTTGGCAGACGGTTGAGGTTGATTTAGGTGTTGCCCTATTAAATGAAGGATTAGATTATTCAGAATACACTCAAATTCGATTTGGACACGAGGGTGATGATGTGTACAACAACGATGGAATCTCCTTCAATGATGTTCAGCTTTATTTATCTCCAACAGATTTCGAGGTTACGGCCTTGGATCTCTATGGCGCCTCTGAAGTAGGTTTTCCTGCGGGGGTTTTTGATGTTGATACTGTAGAGGTGGTTTTCCAAAACCAAAATTTTGACACCCAGTCTAATTTCACGGTAGCTATAAGTGTAATCTCACCTTCAGGTTCTACCCAAGATTTTTCCCAAACTTATACAGGTTCCTTAGGCTATCTGGAATCAGACACGGTCACCTTCACTAATAGCCTTACTTTCAGTGAAGGGGGGACTTACCAAATTGCAGGTATTGTCGATGTTGCCTCGGATTCGATAGATGATAATGACAGTGACACCACAAGTTTTGAGGTGTTTGACCGATATACAGGTACCCTGCCGTACTTGGAAGATTTTGAATCGGTTTCTGTAGCGGAGTACACACAAACTGTGGGTAACATCGATAGTACCTCAGGTATTGGATATTATCCTACCCAAGATACGGGTCTGCGGCTCAAGTTTGATTGGGGCGGCATTGATAACGATGGTAATCAGGTGGCTACTTTAGATAATCCTAATGCGGATGCCTCTCAGTTTCTCTACCTTACGATGGATCTTTCGGCCTATGATACTGCCACACAAGATCTGGTTTTAGGCTTTGAAGTTTATCGGCACGGTGATGAGAATGATGCAGATGACAAGGTCTGGGTACGGTCTCATCCTGATTCTTCATGGATAGAACTATTTGACGTTACCACTATCGGTAGTACTAGTTCGGATGATGTAGAGGTGAATATTTCTGATTCACTACGCGCATTTGGAGAGAATTATTCTGAGTATACACAGTTCCGTTTTGGACAGAATGACAACTTTCCCTATGCTACGGACGGAGCTTCTTATGATGATATTTCCGTTACCATTCTCCCCAGTGTGGATGTTGAGGCTAGCGATATTACTCTTGCTGGTTTTGTAGAAGGTGCGCCCGTGGGTGCAGTATCACTGGATAGCGTAGGTATCGAAATCACTAACACAGGAAAAGATACCCTGTTTAGTGTACCAGTGGTGCTACAAGTTGTAGGCCCTGCAGGAACCCAAACCTTCAATGCTACCTTCTCTGATACCCTTGCCTCAAGCCAGACCGAAATGGTGTATGTAACTGACGCGATCTCTTTTACGCAGTCTGGTACTTACACCTTTAATGGTATCATCAATCTTTCAAGTGATGAAGTAGAGAGTAATGACAGCACTAGCATCAGTGAGGCGGTAATGGATGTAGTCACCATTACTTCTCTACCCTTCGTAGAGGATTTTGAGTCTGTAACTGATACAGCGATTTATGCAGATGCTGGATCTATTGTTGGTATTAGTGGTTTTGGGTATACTCAGTCGGCAGATAGCCTCCGCCTGAAGTTCAATCACGGAGAAATTGATGATGATGGACAACAAGTAGCTACTCTGGATAATCCTCAAACGAATGTCGATGATGAGCAATTCCTATACTTCTCGGCAGACCTATCCGCATTCGACACAGCTTCAGAGGGCATCTTGCTGAGTTTTGACTTATTCCGTCATAACGAGCAGGATGATGCTAACGACGTAGTAGAGCTAAGACCTCACCCTGATTCTGCATGGATTGAGATTCTCGATGTAACTACTATTAGTGTCAATTCTTGGGATAGCGTAGAGATTGATCTCTCAGATGTATTCCTTAACGAGGGGCTGCAGTATTCGGCTACTACACAGATTCGTTTCGGTCAAGAGGATAATCAAGCCTTCAGTAACGATGGGGTTTCCTATGATGACATTGAATTGAGCCTGGTCCCTGATGATCTGGAAGTAACCGCTGTAGCTCTTTTCGGAGAAACCGTAGATGCACCCGTAGGAACATACGGAGTTGATAGTGTTAGTGTCTCTGTTCAAAATAATAGCTACGATACCCTGTTTGGCTACTCGGTAGCTTTGGACGTGGTAAGGCCCACCGGTCAAATTGATACCTATTCTGCTTCTACTATGGATACACTAGCTCCCGGTGGGGCAGGCACTGCTTTTGTCACAGATGCCATTTCGTTCCCGGTAGCAGGTACTTATTATATTATAGGTAAGTCAGACCTATCCACGGATTCCATCTCGAATAATGATGCCGATACCACCATGGGTGTAGTTCTGGATGTATATGATGGAGACCTACCATTGCGTGAAGACTTCGAAGGGGTTACCTCTGTTATCTCTTCTACAACTCCCTTAGGAATAATTCCTGGTGCAGATGGATTTTCCTATACGCAAGAAACAGAAGGTACCCGGATCACCTTCCAGGATTTCCAAGATATCTCAGAGGACGGTGGTGAAAAGCTGATCAATCTGGATAACCCCAACACAGGGTCTACTGATGCAAACTATGTTTATCTGAACATAGATATGTCGGCTTTCGATACAGCCACTGCCAGTGATGATTTGGTTCTCTCTTTCGAATGGTACGATTACGGTGACGAAGATTCCCCTGATGATCGTGTTTGGGTTCGTGGATACTACGATTCAGCATGGATTGAAGTAGCAGACCTTACCGGAGGTGTAGAAGACCAATGGAACTCCGAGGAAATTCCTTTGACCGCTGCTTTGATTGGAGGAGATCAAAACTTCTCAAGCACCTTCCAAGTACGTTTTGGTCAAGAAGATAACTTACAAATCACTTCTGATGGTATAGCCTTCGATAACATCTTCTTGGGTGTTCAGGGTGATGTGATGCTCTATAACATTACTCAGACTGAAACCGATGAAGTACCGGTTGGCTTTAACGACGATGCCGACACTGTGTCCGTTTGGATCAAGAACATGGCAAGTGAAGATCTTTCCAATTTTGATCTGACTCTTGTGGCTACAAACGGTGATGAAAGCGAAACTATTACTGAAACCGTGGCTGGTCCGATTGCATCAGGTGATAGTTTGGAATACACCTTCACCGCTGGATATGATATCACCTCTAGCGGCGTATATGAAGTGATGGTTTATACAAGCTTGGGTGGTGAAATTGACCGTTCCGACGACACGGTAAGTACTGAGCTGTTGATTATGGATGTATATGCGGGTGGTCTACCTTTCACGGAAGACTTTGAATCTGTAACTGCTTCAGAATACACCTCAGAGACAGATTCAGTAGAAGGTATCGATGGATTTGCCTACACCCAATCTGTAGACGGTTTGCGTCTCAAGTTTGATCATGGAGGCATCGATGATGATGGTTCGCAAGTAGCGACCTTAGATAATCCTGTAGGTGGTTCTGAGGATCATTACTTGTACTTGAATCTAGACCTGTCGGATTACAGTATCTATGAGAATATTATTGCACTAAGCTTTAATGCTATTCGCCATAACGACGGCAATGATGCCAATGATGTGGTTGAAATGAGGGTACACCCCGATTCTGGATGGATTGAGCTTTACGACCTAACTAACCTTGGTCAAAATGCCTGGGAAAGTATAGAGGTTAACATCTGGGAGCCATTATACGACGATACAACTCAGTACACTGAGTTTGTTCAAATACGCTTCGGCAATGGTGCAGATGATGCTTATGCTAATGATGGTATCTCCTTCGATGATATCAGCCTCTTTGAGAAGGATAAGACAGATGTTGGTGTTGCTGAGGTGAACTTCCAAAGTGCGTCGCGTCTCGAGATTACTAACGATAACATCGACATTGTCATCGAAAACTTTGGTTTAGATACCGTAACAAATATTCCGGTAGTCGTTGAATTCTACTGGGATGGTGTCTTGAACCAAAAGTTCACTACTAACTATACAGGAACTGCTATTAACCCTAATAGCACGGCAACTTTGACCATTGCTCCTGGAGATTTGGATAGAGATGGAGTAGCCTTCGATGTAACTGCCACTACCATCTTGGCCAATGATATAGATAATGGCAATGACGAAGCCAGTTCAGAAACGCTCTACAATTTGGTCGCTGCTGAATTCCCAGTAGAGGAAGGGTTTGAAGACGTTACAACTACCAACTACTCTAGTGATTCCTTAAGTGTCATTGAGGGTATTGATGGTTGGGTACACTCTGCTAATGGTGATGAGAACCTTGAATTTGCGGGAGGTACATACAATAACGGTAACCGAGCAGCTCTGCTAGACGGTGGTCAGTTTGACGAAAACCGACTGATCTTGAGTGTAGACATGAGCGACTTTGATGTCTCCACTTCTGATTCTGTCTTGTTGGCCTTTGCTTACTACAACATAGGTGATGAAGATCAAGAAGAAGACGCGCTGTACTATCGTACCGATGAGGATGACGATTGGACTCGGTTCTTCGACTGGAATGATGGGGAGACATTCGGTACGTGGCAAGACACGACCATTAATGTCAGTCATGCATTGAGTGACAACAGTGATAACTTCACCAGTACCTTCCAGATCTTGTTCCAGCAGTCAGATAACTTCTCGTCGCCTGATGATGGTGTGGTATTTGACGATGTGAACCTGTATGTAGTCCCCGGGCTTGACTTGGAGCTGGAAGATTTAGAAATCGTAACTATTGATTACGCTTCTGCTACTCGTAACGACTCACTGGTGTTCACCGTGAAAAACGTAGGTACTGAGACTGTTAGTAGCTATACCGTTGGTGGCACCTTAGTAGGGTCATTTGGTGATGTAACAGAGCTTTCATTGCCTGTTAGTACTACCTTGGAGCCTGACAGTGTAGATACTGTTTATATCGTCTCTGGGTTTGATCTTGCAGGATCTGGTTCTTACTCTTTCACTGGGTATGTATCACTTACGAATGATGCTGACCTATCGAACGATACGATTGAGGATGTTGAGCAATCTATCCTGGATGTTTATTTAGGTGATCTGCCTTTCTTCGAAAACTTCTCTGGTATTCCTACAGGTAGCTATCAAGAAGATCTAGGATTTATCCCTGGATTGAGAGGCGAAGGCTGGAGCTATGACTGGGAAGACGATGCACGGCTTGCGATTCGGACGGATTTTGATCCCGACGGAGACGGTATGCTGACCTTGGATAACCCAGGAGGAGAAAGCTTTAACTCAGTGTTCCTCACGATGGATTTGAGTGATTATTCGGCCCTGTCCAATAGTCCTGATGATCTATTGCTAGACTTCAACTGGTACGATCACGGTGATGAAGGCGACTCATTCGATATCGTAGCTTTGAGAGGACACCCTGATTCAGCTTGGATTGAGATTTATGATTTCGCTACCAATTCTAATAACGGTAGCTGGACAGATGTTGTGGGTATCAACCTGACAGATTTCTTGAAAGCAAATGACCAAGAATACTCTGCAGCTACCCAAATCGTCTTCCAACAGAACGATAACTTCCCTGTGAATACGGACGGTATCAGTATTGATGATGTACACGTGTACGAATCACTGCGTAACGATGCCGGTATTACTGATGCTGAGTTGCCCGATCCAAGAATTGATGTAACCGCTACTACGGTAGAGTTTACCATCGAGAACTTTGGATTGGATACCCTGACTTCTATCCCGGTAACTGTGGAAGTAACCTACGACGAGTCTACCACTGAGTTGGCTGGAACCTATACAGGTTCGATTGCTCCTGGTGAGACGGATGTAGTTACTGTGAGTGGATTTGACTTCTCAGAAGACGGTGAGTACACCATCTCTGCGACCACAAGTATCGATCCTGATGCGGACAATGATAACGATACCTTGTCTGATCTGTCAGTATTCAATCTAGCCCTTGCAGATTTCCCTATTGACGAAGGCTTCGAAAATGTAGGTCCTACTACTACTTTCACTGGAGAGAATACCTATGAGATCGAAGGCTTGACCGGATGGAATCATCTAGCAGATGGTACGGAGCGTGTCAGCTTTAACCCTGGAGCACCCTACGAATTCAATGGTGATCAAGCAGCAGTGCTAGACCAAGGTGCCTTCTCGGATAACCAATTGGTTCTGAATGTTGACTTGAGTGCTTATGATACCGCAAGTAGTAGTGACTCGATCCGCTTGGATTTTGCCTACTACGCCATGGATAACGTAGATGATGACGCGGACAAGGTGTTCTTCCGAGTGAGTGAAGATGATGATTGGATTGAGCTGTTCGATTGGAATGTTGGTGTCAATGATGAGTGGATTGAGGTGTCAGATATCAATGTAGACGAAGCATTGAGAGCGAATCGCTTACAGTTTAGTAGCACATTCCAGTTGCTGTTCCAGCAAAGCGATGATGCTGCATTCGGTACCGACGGTCTTGCAATCGATGATGTACGATTATACTCTGCCAATGAAGAGGCACCGACTGCTCTTGCATTCGATCAGTTAGCTATCCTGCGTGAGTTGGATATGGCTACCAAGTTTGTTGGTGTGTTGTCTACAGTAGATCCTAATGTATCGGATACTACTTTTACCTACACCCTAGAAAGTGGTACTGGTGATGATGATAATTCATTCTTCTCCATTACTAACGACACTGTGTGGTTGTCTACTGATGCTACCTTCGACTTTGAAACCTCGGAGACTGCTAGTATTCGTGTACAGAGCACAGATCCTTCCGGTCTGTCAATTGCCCAAGCAATCACACTAGAGTTAGCCAATTCCAATGAGGCTCCCACACTAGTTGACTTTGCGGGTGCTAGTGTAGCAGAAGATCAAGGCAATGTGATGGTGGGTACTTTAAGCACCGTAGACGTGGATGCTGGAGATCAAGCTAGTTTCAAATTTGTATCTGGAACTGGGGATGATGCCAACGGCTCACTCGTTATAGTAGGTAATGAAGTTTATACCAATGAAAGTGGATTGAGTTTCGAAGACGGCGCGTCACAAAGTTTCCGCGTGCGGGCTACTGACAACGGCGGCGAGTCTTTAGATGCTACTTTCACCATTACTGTTATTG
>DMST01000340.1:36752-62325 GCA_003454975.1 Cytophagales bacterium
AATTGATGGTAATGATGCTCCTCAGGCTATTACAATCAGTGGTAATACAGTGGATGAGTCTACTGCCACGGGTACCACAGTGGCTACCCTAAGCACTACTGATGATGATAGTGGAGATACTTTCACCTACACTCTTGTAGATGGTGTTGGCTTGAATGACAATGATAAATTCTCTATCACAGGCGCTAGCTTGGTTCTGGAGACTGCTGTTGACTTCGAGAATGAGGATGATCGCCAGTTGAAGGTGGTTGTTCAATCAGAGGATGGTTCAGGTGCTACTGTGACCGAAGAATTTGACTTGAGTGTGACGGACGCAAATGATACTCCTACGGATATCTTGCAAAGCACGGATGAAATTCTTGAGAACGATGCTGACGTGAAGATTGCTCTGAATGGTGTAGACCAGGATGCGGCCGAGACCTTCACTTATGCGTTGGTTGCTGGAGACGGTGATGCCGACAACGGAGACTTTACCATCGACGGTTCATTCTTGGTATTGAACAATCCTGCGGACTTCGAAACTAAGGTGAGCTACACCGCTCGCGTTCAAGCTACGGATGGAGCAGGAGCAACTTTTGCCAAGGCGCTAGCCTTTAACGTAGCGGATGCTAACGATCGTGTGGGTAGAATCTTTATATCCAACGCAACTTTGGAAGAGAATGCTGGTAACGGAGCAGTAATCGGACTGTTGTCTAATGACGACCAAGACGAGGATACTTACTCTTACAGCATTGTGAATGAGGATGAGGATAGAGTTGACTTCGTCATAGAAGGTAATAAACTTCTCGCAGGTCGTGATTTCAACTTTGAGCAAGAGGCTACTTTAGAAGTTCTGGTTCAGGTGCTATCTAAGAATGGCGGAGACGTTTTCGAGCAATTGCTTGAAATCAACACCATCAATGTGAATGATGCTCCTCAGATGGTTGGTGCCTTGGATGACGTCATATTGGAGACTCCTGAGATTATTATCCTCTCTGTTTTGGAAGGAGTTTTCGAAGATGAGGACCAAGGTGATGTATTATCGGCTTCTGTATCTCTAGCAGATGGTTCTGCATTGCCTACCGGCTTCTCTTACGCGTCTGGCATTTTAATGCTGGATGGTTCATTGATCTTGGATGATCAAGACCTGATGGTAGAGGTGACCGACGGTAAGACTTCGACAACTGTTACGTTCAATGTTCAAGCACGTTTTGATGATGGCGAAGAGGTAACTGAATTGCCAGAGTTTGAGATTGAGATTAGCATTTATCCTAACCCTACAAGTGGTATGCTGCATTTAAGCATGGGAGATGCTGATTGGTCTGGAGCTGAGGTTACGATTACTACCCTCACAGGAGTTCAGGTACTTCAGGTACCGGTGACTGGGGCAGAAATGGACGTTAATCTGGGGGGGTTGGCTAATGGAGCCTATTTCATCACCCTGACTGACGGAGAGACCATTCTGGGTCGTACCCAAGTAGTGAAACGATAAGAACCTTACCGTTCTTCGAAATAGAAATCCCCGGGCATTCTGCTTGGGGATTTTTTTATTCTCTTCCGTTAAGAAATAACAATACCCTAAACATGCTGTTGAGAATTTATGTGGAAGTTGGGAATAATGGCATTGATATTCAGTATGGTAGTTGTTGAAAAAGGTGGTGCACGAATCGACTTTGGGCAGGGAAAACAGGGGGCCAATTGGCAGATTGTGAATGATGGGGTGATGGGAGGATTGTCACAAGGCCGTGGCGGGCTCACTGATTCTACGTTGGTTTTTTCTGGACGTGTTTCTTTGGAAAATAATGGAGGCTTTGCCTCTCTCAGAAGTCCTTGGGCACGGTATGACTTTGCTGATTATGAGGAAGTGAAAATACGTTACCGATTAGAAGGGGTAGGTTTTGCCATGGTTATTGAAACAAGCCCACGTTGGTATGAAGTAAACTATAAAAAAACACTTCCAGAAAAGGATGGGGAGTGGACTATCGCTACGTTGTCTCTAAATGAGTTCAAAGCATATCAGGTGGGACGTAAGTTGTCAAACACCTTGGATGAGGGAATTAAATCTCAAGTATTGCGTTTTGGATTTATTTCAGATGAGAAACGAGCTGATGAATTTCTATTAGAAATTGATTGGATTGAATTTCGTTGAGTTCATTTCACCCTGTCAGGGTTGTCTTGAATGAAGCCTTTCCAGCTCTTATTCGTAAATTGGGGTTTGCCCCCATGAAAGTGGTGGCAAATGGCTACCGCTACAGCATCAGTAGCATCCAATGCCTTCGGTTCCAGAGGTACGTTCACCAAGGTTTTAATCATTTCCGCTACTTGCTCTTTACTAGCGTTACCATTTCCAGTTACTGAGGACTTCACCTTTTTGGGGGCATACTCTCGGATAGGGATTTCTCTAGACAGAGCTGCCGCCATTGCCACTCCTTGGGCTCTACCCAATTTGAGCATGGATTGCACGTTTTTTCCATAGAAAGGGGCTTCCAGTGCCATCTCATCTGGATGATAATCGTCTAATAGGCTGAGTACTCGATCGTAAATCTTCTTTAGCTTGAGTTCGTGGTTGTTATATTTGCTGAGGTGAATGACGCCATATTGAAGTAGAACAATACGCTGGCCCAAAATTTTGATGAGGCCATAGCCCATTAAATTGGTTCCAGGGTCAATGCCTAAAATAACCTTCTCTTTCTTCGCATTATCCATCCATGCAATATAATGCCATCCGTTCCCTAGCCCAACTCAATTGGTCCCAGTCCACTGGGTGGAAAGTTTTCCGTTGGGTGCTTTGGCTAGCGGTGGTTGCCTATTGTGTGTTTCGATGGCAGACGGGTTTTTCTGAAGAGGTTGAGCGCCACATTCATGCTATAGCCCAAAGTTCATCCTTACGAGGGTTACTACTGGCAGTTCTTTGCCTCATGCCACTCAATTGGTACCTAGAAACCTTGAGGTGGCGTACTTTGCTTAAAGAACAGCAACTAGAGACCCAGGTAGCCTGGCGAGGGGTCTGGATGGGGCTAGTATTGGGCCTTTGGCTTCCGAGGTTGTTAGGTGACTATCTCGGTCGGGTAGGGGAATTGCCTTCTGATAAACGTAAAGTGGGAGTGGCTCAAGCCTTTTTAGGACAAGCCACGTTAATGTCAAGTACCTTGGCAGCAGGTATTTTTGGCGTAGTGCTCTATGTAGGAGGGGGATTATTGGTTGCATTGGTCGGGGTTGTACTTGCACTTTTCTTGATCCCATTTTGTGTTTGGTTGAGTCTCACCTACATGCCACACCGGGTAAAGAGGTACTACCCTACGGCAACGAAATTGACATTATCACCCCGCCGGTTTGCTCAAATTCAAGGTTTGGCACATTTGCGGTATGGAGTATTTATGTTTCAGTATTTTCTTTTGCTCCAATTATTTCTTCCTGAACTACCTCCATATATTATCCTGGGAGGGATAACATGGGTATATCTAGCGAAATCCATCACTCCTTTCCTACATGTTTTTGGTGATCTGGGAGTTAGGGAACTTTCGGCTCTTTTGTTTTTCGATACCTGGGGGGTGAGTGCAGTTACGGTGATGGCTCCTACTCTGCTATTGTGGGCCTTGAATGTGATGGTGCCGGCTGCCTTTGGTGGTATCCTTTGGATGAAGTTTCGATCTAAGTCTTCTTGATGGAATATTGGTGGGTACTTTGGACTGGAGTCTATAGTCTGGGTTTGTTCTGGGCTACTTGGAAATGGAAGGGTATAAATGCCAATCCGACTTTGCTTGCTGATTTTCCTACGGTGTCTGTCTTGGTACCCGCAAGAAATGAATCCAATAATTTACCCAAACTTCTACAAAGTTTGTCTAGGCAGGTATACCCCAGTTATTGGGAAGTTATTGTTATTGATGACCACTCAGAGGACAATACAGTTGAGGTTGCCAGATCTTTTCAAAAAGGACTTGAGTTAAGGGCTATTAGCTTGGCCGACACTGCCTGGGGGCAAGGTAAAAAGGCTGCTATCACGGCTGGGATGGATGCTGCAAGTGGGGACGTGGTGATCACGACGGATGCGGATTGCTGGATGGATTCTGGGTGGTTGGCAAGAATGGGTTCAAGTTTTCATAGTCCTTCTGTTCAGTTAGCCTTTGGTCCCGTTACTTTTCCAGTACACAATTTTTGGGAGCGGTGGCAAGCGCTAGAGTTTTGGAGTTTGATTGGGATTGGTGCCGTTACTTGGCAAGCCAAGAGCCCTTCCATGTGTAACGGTGCAAACCTGGCTGTCCGAAAGGAGGCTTTCTATGAGGTGGGTGGGTATGATGCAAGCAAAGATATTCCCTCAGGAGACGATGAATTCTTGTTACATGCAATTGTAGACCGTTTTGGTGAGAAAAGTACACAATTTGTAAAGGACAAATCGGCGCTGGTTTTCACGCTACCCTCTTTTTCCCTTGGTGAATTTGTTCAGCAGCGAAAACGGTGGGCTAGTAAATGGAACTTGCACAAAAAGTTGGCCCCAAAGCTAACAGCCTTAGCGGTTTTCGGTTTTCATATTGGCTTGTTGATTGGTTGTTTGACTACCCTAACCGGATTTTTGCCTCTCATTTATTTTGCATTGGGGTTGCTTGTTAAGTCGACTGCTGAGGCCATTTTTTTAAAATCTTTTTCCAAAACCTATGACCTGAAATTTCCACTTATGGAGTTCCTGTGTTGGCAAGTTCTTTATTCTATTTACGCTGTGGGAATTGGACTTGCTGTTCAGCAGAAAAAATATCAGTGGAAGGGAAGAAACTATAGTAGCCAATGGAAATGACCGATGCTGAGTTTGATGTGCTGGATGCACTGTATTTTGTGACTCCCTTTTTGGAAGTAGTAAGAGAAACTGGATTGAGCGAGGTGGAGGTACGTGATACTTTAGGTGGTCTCTTAAATCGCGGCTGGGTACGCTGTTATCAAGGTCCTGGTAAAGAACTGATGCCTGATGAGGTTGACTTTCCACAAGACTTTGTTCGATATCATTATCTTGCGACCAAAGCGGGTCTGTTGGCTCATAATGGTCGTTGATTAGGATGTCTAATTCCCCACAAACACAGAATCTTTCTCCTAACCGCTACGTCCGTAAGCGCTTACTCCAAAACACACCTGCGGTAATCGGCCTTGTTTATATCCTAATAGCAGTTGCTATTACTTTATTAGGGTACGCGATTATGCCTGACCATACCCCTAATGCAAATGACGGGGCCGTCCAGATAAGTAAGCAGTTGCCGGGTTACTCTACTCAAGTTCTTAAGATTAGAAAAAATTTGCATGTTCGTGAACGCTCCCTGTTGGGAAGGATGATCTATGGACAAGAAAGTGCATATACTATTTTGCCCATCGATGAATATAGGGTTGAAGGGTTGAAGGTACTAGCGCGTCCAGCTAAGAATGCGGGGTGGGATGAATTCGATTTGGTTTCCATAGTACATTCCCTTTTTGTGGGGCGTACCCTGGCATTAGATACTATGGGGAGTAAATGGCTCCAGGATGGTGATGTCATTCGCTATGTGGATTTAGATGAGAATGTCCGTAGCACTACTAAGGAACAATTGCTGGCTAGCTTCGAAGAAAACAACCTGGAAACCCGTCGATATTTATTGGGTACGGACAAATCAGGAAGAGACCTTCTATCCCGGCTTTTATATGGTACGCGTATCTCTTTATCCATTGGATTAGTGAGCGTTCTGATTAGCATGTTTTTAGGAGTTCTTTTGGGGGCTTTGGCTGGTTTTTTTGGCAGAAGAGTAGATAGCCTCATTCTTTGGTTCATGTCAGTAGTCTGGTCCATTCCGGGTATTATGTTGGTTATTGCCATTAGTTTGGCCCTCCAGTCCCGTGGAGTTTGGGTAGCTTTTGTGGCTGTAGGACTCACCATGTGGGTAGATGTTGCCAGAGTGGTTCGTGGTCAAATATTGAGCGCGCGTGAAAAATTGTACGTGGAAGCTGCCCGCGCTTTTGGATTGAGCAACTTACGAATCATTTTTCGGCATATGTTGCCGAATATAGGCGGACCCTTAATTGTGATTGCCACCGCAAATTTTGCTGCTGCCATCCTACTAGAAGCGGGATTGTCTTTCCTTGGACTGAGTGTACAACCGCCTACGCCTAGCTGGGGAATCATGATCTATGAAGGGTACAATTCGATTGGTACTGTGGATAGTTGGCATTTGATCCTGTTTCCCGGTTTAGCCATTAGTTTTATGGTGCTGTCCTTCAATCTCCTGGGTAATGGTCTTAGGGATGCATTCGATCCAAAAACTACCGTGCAGTAGGTGAATCCTTCTTTGGAAAATGGCCTTTTTTGCACTAATTGCGCCCATATTCACCCTGTAGGGGTGCCAAAACAATATGGAATCGCTTTCACTTCAGAATAGGTATGAGCTCAAGGAGCTTGAATTGAATGCATTGCTGGAGGTAACGCAAGCGATCAATAATAATCTCAATGAAGACTCGTTATATAAAATTTACAATTTTACGCTTAGAGCGAACCTAAGCCTACGAAAACTAGCGCTTTATGTATTGGATGAGAATTGGGCCTGTAAAGTAAATTTTGGAACCAAGGCTAATTTTCAATCTCTCGACTTACCCTCTGAGTTTATTTCCATTAAAAAAGCTACACCACTGCAAGGTGTAGATTCTCCCTTTGGTGAATTCGACAACATAATTCCTGTTGCTCACAAAAACCAACGACTCGCTTTTGTCTTCGTTGGAGGGCTTTACTCATCGGATGATGAAGAGATTTCTCGTAGTGGAATCAACTTTATCCAAGCGCTGAGTAATATTATTATGGTAGCGATTGAGAATAAGAAGCTAGCCCGTAAGCAGCTACGGCAGGAGGCTCTTCGCAAAGAATTAGAAATTGCGCATCAGGTACAGAAGTATTTGATCCCTAAATCGCTTCCATCTACCGAGGCATTACAAATTGCAGCTTTGTATTTACCTCATGACAAAGTAGGAGGTGACTATTACGATTATTTACCCCTTGAGGATGGCCGTTTTGTCCTTTGCATTGCGGATGTAAGTGGAAAAGGTATTCCTGCCGCTTTGTTAATGTCCAATTTCCAAGCCTCTTTACGAACACTGGCTAAAAAAACAGATGATCTGGTGGAGATGGTGGAAACGCTAAATCACCAGACTTATGATAGTGCCCGTGGGGATAACTTCATCACGGTATTTCTATGCCTTTACGATCCATCAAATTGCACCTTGAGTTACATTAATGCTGGTCACAATCCTCCTATTTTCATTCAAGAAGGTAAAGGCCAGCTTTTAGAGTCAGGCACTACCATTCTAGGGGCTTTCAAGAGTCTACCTTTCATCTCTCCAGGTTTTTTGGAGAATGCTGATTCCTCCTTGTTGGCTCTATATACCGATGGCGTCACCGAGATCGAAAATGCTGAAGAAGAGCAGTTTGGTCCAGAGAGGTTACAGCAATTATTAGAAGAGCAAGAAGGAGAGAGCAATTTGGGTACGCTTAATGATAGGCTTATGGAGGCACTAGATGCTTTTAGGGAAGATATGCCTTATAATGACGACATTACATTGGTAACTTGTCGTATTACCGCATGAGTCTATACCCCCATCGGATGCCTCGTTGGGTAGCACCGTTCTTTCCTGCCTATACTTGGCGTCTTCCGGCAAATGAAAAGCATCTCTATCTCACTTTTGATGACGGCCCTATTCCTGAGGTAACTCCTCAGGTTTTGGATATTCTATATAAGACTGGAATAAAGGCTACTTTTTTTTGGGTAGGAGAAAATGTAGCTCGCTATTCTGGCGTTGCAAAAGATGTGCTCTCATCAGGTCATTTCATCGGAAACCATTCACATACTCACTTGAAGGGCTGGGAGGTTTCTACCAAGAGGTACCTGGAAGACGTAAACAAGGCACAATCTACTATACAAGATGTGACTGGGCAGAGCCCTAAATGGTTTCGCCCCCCTTATGGGCGATTAACCAAAGCCCAAGGCCTTCGCTTGCGTAAGGATTTTCAAATAGCCATGTGGTCGGTTCTCTCTTGGGATTTTGAATCGCGCTTATCACCCAAGACAATCCTCAGAGGAACAAGTAAAGCTACAGACTCTGGTAGTATTGTCGTCTTTCACGATAGCCTGAAGGCTGAACCCAGAATGCTCAAAGTCCTACCCGATTATTTGCAGTGGGCGATAGATGAAGGGTATCAATTCAAAACACTATGATCCTCCCCTTTTTCCTGTTGGGATTAGGAGTTCTCACTACCATCATCACCTTGATCCTGTGGCTACGTTGGAAACCCTCCGTGATTTCGGAGGTGCCAGAAATGATTTGGCCTAAGGTAAGTGTGTTAGTCCCTGCTAGAGATGAGGAGCAAAATTTGCCACGATGTCTGAATGCCTTACTTGCTAGTGATTACCCATTGGATAGAATCGAGATTTTGGTGGGGGATGATCATTCCACTGACAACACTCGTAAGGTGATTCAGAATTACGCTGCAGAACATCCACAGGTTTCACTGGTTGAAGTGGGCCATAGTTCGGGCAATGCCAGGGCAAAAGCGAATGTATTGGTATATCTCACCCGAGCAGCTACTCACGATATTTGGCTACTAACTGACGCCGACATTGCACCTTCTCCTGGCTGGTTGAAAGCCATGGTGGGTGTTCGGGAAAGGGAACAGGCGGGATTGGTTGCTGGGGTCACAATGGTGGAGTCGAAATCTCTATGGGGACAACTTCAAAAGGTAGATTGGATGATGGGATGGGGCATGATCCAACTTGGGGTTGAGGCTGGCCAACCGGTTACTTCCGCTGGCAATAATATGTTAGTCACTCGTGAAGCCTATCAGGCTGTTGGGGGATATGAGAAGCTTCCTTTTTCGGTAACGGAGGATTTCGTGCTATACCATGCCATCATTAAGGAGGGGTACAGGGTATATCATGAATTCTCTTCTATTAGTAAAGTAAATACGTTACCCATAAAAGGAACAAATGCTCTGCTAAGGCAGAGAAAGCGATGGATGAAAGGAGGGGTCACTTTGCCCCTTTGGCTGGTGAGCCCCTTGGTCTTGCAGGCCCTATACTATCCCACTATCGTTGGTTTGTTTGTCCTAAAGCCAACTTGGGCTTTGCCTATTCTATTTTCAAAATGGTTTTTTCAAGTGCTTTTTATCCGAGGTGTTGCCCAAAGGGTTGGGGAAAAAGTCTCCCCATTCTACTTATGGGCGTACGAAATATATTCTTCATTTTTGTCCACAACAATGATCATATACTATCTGTGGCCAGCTCCAATCCGTTGGAAAGGTCGCAAACTATGAGCTAAGAGTAATGGACCAGTGGATAGATACACACGCGCACGTATTTTCAAATAAGTTTGGTAACGACCTGGAAGAGGTAATGCAGCGCGCCTTACTGGCGGGGGTTGGGCAGGTATTCATGCCTAATATCGATTCCGAATCGATAGAGGCCATGTTGGAGGTAGAAGATGCTTACCCTTGTAGAGCTTATGCCATGATGGGGTTACACCCCACTTCGGTAAAGGAGAATTACAAAGAGGAGCTAGCTGTGATAGAAAAGTGGCTACAGGATCGGGATTTTGTAGCAATAGGTGAGATGGGTACCGACCTCTATTGGGATAAGACCTTTTTTACGGAGCAAAAAGACGCATTCCGGATACAAGCTAATTGGGCTAAGGACATAGGGAAGCCTATTGTAATTCATTGCCGAAATTCCATGAAGGAAACTCTGGACCTGGTAGAAGAGCTACAAGATGGCAGGCTAACAGGAGTGTTCCATTGCTTTGTAGGAGATAATGAGGATGCCAAGCGTATTGCTGATCTGGGTTTCTACTTGGGGCTTGGAGGGGTGGCTACTTTCAAAAATGGGGGGATTGATACAGTTATACCCTCTATGGATCATGACCGAATCGTGATGGAGACGGATAGCCCCTACTTGGCCCCTAAGCCACATCGAGGTAAGCGCAACGAACCTGCTTATATTCCTATCATTGGGCAAAAGGTTGCTGATCTGTTAGAAATGCCACTATCCGATCTGGCTGAGTTAACCACTAATAATGCTCTTCGTCTATACCAGATGGAGGAAACGGAAACCACCAACGTATGAGCGACAAGTCCAAACTCTTGTTGATTTATACTGGGGGTACTATTGGTATGGCTCATGACAAACGTGGTACCCTGGTCCCTTTTGACTTTCATACGCAGATGGACAGTTTCCTGGTCCACGACCTGGATATTGAGGTAGGGGTACACGCCTTTTCAGATCCCATAGATTCCTCTGACGTGAACCCAGAGGATTGGAAGGCAATTGGCCAAGTTATCGTGGATAACTACCAGAAGTATGATGGTTTCATTGTGCTTCACGGTACGGATACGATGTCATATAGTGCTTCAGCTCTCAGCTTTATGCTGGAAGGTTTGAATAAGCCTGTAATCTTTACGGGGTCACAGTTGCCAATAGGTGGTGCACGGTCTGATGCCCGAGAGAACCTGATGAGTTCTCTGGAGATTGCTGCTAGTAAAGTAGAGGGGCGCCCTCGGGTGACGGAAGTGTGTGTATACTTCAGTGGTATGCTGCTGCGGGGAAATCGTTCCCGCAAGGTTCAGAGCGTACACTTTGATGCCTTCGAATCAGAGAACTACCCCCCATTAGCTCAAGCTGGCGTGACCATTGACTTCAATCAGCGGTTGTTGGCTCCATACCAGACTAACGCCCAGCTTATTTTTCGTCACCGATTAGATACGCACGTGACGATTCTGAAACTCTTCCCCGGCATACGAAAAGAGGTTGTGGATTGTGTACTGAACACCCCAAGTATACGCGGGGTGGTAGTAGAAACTTATGGCTCTGGCAATGCACCTACCTACGATTGGTTTATCCAATCATTAGAGGCTGCAAATAATCGTGGAGTGCTCCTATATAATGTGTCACAGTGTAGCGGAGGCAGAGTAATGCTGGGGAAATATGAAAGTAGTCTATACCTGAAGGAGATAGGTATGATCAGTGGGGGAGATATAACTACTGAGGCAGCGATAACCAAGATGATGTATTTGCTGGGAGAAGTGGACGATTTGAAGATGGTAAGGTATCTATTGACTACGCCAATAAGGGGCGAAATGGCCTAATTTCAAGCATTTTGAAATTTCAATTCAAAATTTGCTTCATGAATGAAATATTGATTTATTTGTGCTTCGTGGTTATAACTAAAACTTTAGTGTAGCCAAAACAGAGAGGTGGCCGAGCGGTTTAAGGCGCACGCCTGGAAAGCGTGTTGGCAGCAATGCCTCGAGGGTTCGAATCCCTTCCTCTCTGCTAAAACTAGTGGTCTAAACCGTAAACACTGTTTAACCTTTACCCAAACTCTATTTATTAAAAGCCGAGTTATGAAAAAGTTGCTTGCCTTGTTCTTGCTTGCCGGGATCTTCACTTTTGGCATTACCTCCACTGTCTCTGCACAAGACGACATGGACACCACAAACACATCTGATACTACTATGATGGATGTTGACAGCGCAGGAGGGGATGATTCCGCTGCTATGGCTGCTCCTGCTGAAGAAGATATGGTTGAGGATGATTCCGACGCTGAAATGGAAGCCGAAGACAACCTTCAGTATGTGATTCGTGACAAATTCATCGAAGGTGACTGGCGTTTTATGTCTCCCGTATTGATCTGTTTGATCTTGGGATTGGCCATCGCTTTGGAGCGTATTATTACGCTTAACTTGGCTACTACCAACACCAAGAAATTGCTAGCCCGCGTAGAAGATGGTTTGGCTGCCGGTGGTGTTGATGCTGCTAAAGAAGTAACCAAAGGTACTCGCGGTCCTGTTGCCTCTATATTTACTCAGGGTTTGATGCGTATTGATGAGGGTATCGATATGGTAGAAAAGTCAATCGTTTCTTATGGATCCGTAGAAATGGGTCGTTTGGAGCGTGGTCTGGTTTGGGTATCACTGTTTATCTCCCTAGCTCCTATGTTGGGCTTTATGGGTACGGTAATTGGTATGATTGGTGCTTTCGACTCTATTGAGGCAGCCGGTGATATCTCTCCTCAGGTGGTAGCATCAGGTATTAAGATTGCACTTTTGACTACGGTAGCGGGTCTGATTGTGGGTATTATCCTGCAGATTTTCTACAACTACTTAGTATCTAAAGTGGACGCCTTGGTAAACCAAATGGAAGATGCTTCTATCTCTTTGGTTGACCTGTTGGTACGTCACCAAAATAGCGGCAAGTAATCCTTGCTTGAACACCTTTAAATTTTCAAGCATATGGGACTACAATCGTTTTTCTCTGATTACGCACTATATGGATCTTTCATCCTGTTGTTGATTTGCGTGGCGGGTGTGGTGATCTTCCCGATCATCCAGAGCCTCTCAAATCCACGGATGTTGATCAAGCCATTGATTGGTTTGGTGCTAGTGGGCTTGCTATACTTCATTGGTTATCAAATCAATGCTGGGGTAGGAGTTAGTAACGGTTTTACTAACCTCGCTGATGCATTTCCTACCATGACTCAAACAGAAGCTGAGGTGGCGGCGGCCAATGTGACCCGTAATGTGGGGGCAGCTTTCTTTGTTACCTACATCTTGGGTGGAGTTGCCATTGTGGGTATCTTCTTTACCGAGTTGGCTAAGTACTTCCGTTAATATATAATCCGAGGAATTATGAGAAATAGTAAGAAAGCTCCTGAGATCAATTCCTCATCGATGGCGGATATTGCGTTCCTGTTGCTAATATTTTTCTTGGTAACTACGCAGTTTGCTTCCGATAAAGGGATCTTGATTCAGCTTCCTCCGAAGTTGGATGAAAAACCCCCAGAATTGGAAATCCCGGATTATCAAATATTAACGGTTCTCATCAACTCGTACGATAACCTGTTGGTGAACAATGACCCGATGAAGGAGGTAACGGATCTGACCCAGAAGGTGAAAGATCATGTGTTGAACAATGGGGTAGATCCTACATTGTCTACGGCTCCAGATAAAGCCATTGTTTCCATTAAATCTGACCGGGGTACTACCTACGAAATGTACCTGTCAGTTCTGGATGCGGTGGATCAGGCATACAATGAATTGTATGCTGATAAGCTGGGCATTACTCCTGCTGAATTCCGTGAGTTGGATAACAGCTCTGAGGAATATCAGAAAGCTAAAGAAGGAATGCCCAAGCAGGTATCAATTGCAGAACCAACAGATATAGGAGGTTGATATGTCAAAGTTTAAGAAAAAGTCTGCAGCCTCTCAGGATATCCCTACATCGGCACTGCCTGATATCATCTTCATGCTGCTGTTCTTCTTTATGGTAACCACAGTAATGCGTGAGCAAACCATTTTGGTAGAGCAGGATATTCCCAAGGCTACCCAGTTGCGTAAGCTGGAGCGTAAATCGCTTATCAGTTACATTTACATTGGTAAGCCGAAAGAAAAGGGATTCGGTGAAGAGCCTCGTATTCAAGTGAATGATGTTTTCATCAGTCCTTCCGATTTGATTCGTTTCGTTCAAACAGAGAAAGATAAGTTGAGTGAAGCAGAGCGGAACCAAATCACGATGGCACTTAAAGTAGATGACGAAGCTAAAATGGGTATCGTTACTGATGTTCAGTTGGAGCTTCGTAAAGCAAATGCCTTGAAGATCATGTATAACGCCATTCAAGGTGTTGTGGTGGAGGAATAACTCCTTTATGATCTTTCATCATATAGAAAGCCTTCCTTCGGGAAGGCTTTTTTTATGACTCATTTGCTGTTATCGAATAGATGGCCCCTCTCTGCACTCAATGGTGGTAAACATTCCTCGCATTTTTTCCATCTTATAAGGATAGTTATATCCGCATCGATATTTCCAATCCTGAAATTACTCCATGGTGCTTCAGCCAGGTCAGCCATTTTCCTGAATGGCTGAGGATGTCTCTTTCTAGGGTGATAGTGTTTTATTATCAACTGCCCAATATTGGAGGCTACAAACGCTTGAATCTCGGTTTCCTGCCATTACCAATATTCGGTTAGGGGACTTAACCCCGTTTCTGGGGGCTTATACACTCGGTTAGTAGTTCTCTTGTATTCCCTTTGGTCTTTTTTGATTTAGAGGAACTATTCCTAGAAACGGGATGCTTAGAAATACTTGTTTCTTAACTTAGTTTGAGATTTTTTATTTAAGTCAATTTACTTTGTTGCGATTAACACCCATGACAAAAGTATTGATCATTAATGGTCATCCCAACCCCCAAAGTTTCAATTATGCTTTGGCCAGAGCCTATGCCAATGGAGCAGCTGCACAAGCCGAAGTAGAGACCTTGAACCTGGCTGAATTAGAGTTTAACCCTAATCTCCGGTTCGGGTACCAAATGCGGACCCCATGGGAACAGGACTTGGAGGTGGCGGTAGATCAACTCAAGAAGGCAGACCATTGGGTCTGGGTTTTTCCTCAGTGGTGGTACAGCTACCCAGCCATTATGAAAGGCTTCATCGACCGGGTATTTTTGCCTGGGGTCACCTTTGCCTACCAAGACGGCAGGCCATTTCCTAAGAAACTAATGAAAGGA
This sequence comes from Cytophagales bacterium, assembly GCA_003454975.1. Classification (GTDB taxonomy): domain Bacteria; phylum Bacteroidota; class Bacteroidia; order Cytophagales; family Cyclobacteriaceae; genus DMST01. Next base: position 51,279 of record DMST01000340.1, read on the forward strand.
AAAACTGCCCGCATGATCATCACCGCTGATTCTCCCGGGTGGTATAACCGCTGGTTTATTGGTCGTCCTGCTATCCATCAACTAAAGCGAGGTACCCTGCAATTTTGTGGCGTGAAACCGGTGAAGGTTACCTATCTGGCTCCGGTAAAAGGATCGAGTGAAGCAAAGAGGGGCAAATGGCTAAAAATGGTGGAGAGGTTAGGGCAGGAAGTGAAATAGAGGTTCCGAGAGCAAATGAAGCATATTTTTGGAATTTGGGAGCTTATTCTTTCGCATAACCAGAGGTGAATTAGCCAAAAGTTTTTACCCCAACAATAAGCCAATTCCAAAGGTCAGAACAAACAGCAGGGTGGTAAGTGCCATTTGCTTTAGGAACGGATCGAGGGCCTGGGCATCGGTTTTGGTGGCAACAGCTTTGCCATTGATGAAGAGTAAGGGGGCTGCCAGTAGGAAGAGGAGCTGCCAGGGGGATTGCCAGTGAAGGGCGGTGTAAAGTCCGGCGGTAGTAAGGCCACCGACTAGGAGAAAAGTATGGTAACCTACCGCGGCCTTGCGTCCTATGCGAACGGGAATGGAGCGCTTGCCTGCCTTCTTGTCGCTTTCTATGTCGCGAATGTTGTTTACGTTGAGTACAGCAGTGGCGAAGAAGCCGCAGCTGAGAGCGGGCAGCACGTAGTCCCAACGTAGGATAGGCTCGTATAGGTAGCTACTGCCTAGCACGGCTACAATGCCGAAGAAGATGATCACTGAAAGGTCGCCTAGGCCCACGTAACCGTAGGGTTTGCGGCTGGCAGTGTAGGTGATGGCTGCCCCGATGCTGAGCAGACCTAGAACGAAGAAGAACCCAAAGGTCTCCCAGGCGAAGCCGAGGCTTACGTAGAGTAAAGTAATACCACTTACCAGGCACAATATCACAAAAATGCCCATGGCCCGGCGCATGGCAGCCGCACTGATCGCTCCGCTTTGTACAGCCCGCTGAGGCCCTTCCCGGTCATCGCTGTCAGCGCCGTGTTGGCTATCGCCATAGTCGTTGGCCAGATTGCTGAGGATTTGTAGCAGAATGGTGGTAAGAGCGCTCAAACCAAATATACTCCATCGAAAGGCATTGGCATCAGCGGCAAGGAAGGCCCCCATCCCAATGCACGCAAGGGCTAGCGGCAAGGTGCGGGGGCGCATGGCAGAAATCCAGGACTTCATAGTCATTCTTTGAAGATAGCGTGATGATAGGATTTCGACTCAGAACCCTAATGGTTCGCCGCCGAGTTCCTCTATTGGCAACCGTTAGTTATCAATTTCGTCCAGGATTTCGCTGTCGAAGGGATTGGCAGCGCTAGGGAGTACTTTGAGTAGTTTGCCATCAGGACCTACCAGGTACTTGTGGAAGTTCCAGGAAGGCTCCTCGTTATTCCAGCCGTTTTGGGCAGCCTCGGTTAACCATTGGTATACTGTCTGCTTATTACTGCCCCTCACGTCCGCTTTCTGTACGATTGGGAAAGTGACCCCGTAGTTCTTCTGGCAGAAGGAAGCAATCTCTTCGGCCGTCCCGGGTTCTTGCCCTCCAAACTGGTTGCTAGGAAAACCGATTACGACGGCCTTGTCGCTATGCTGCTGATAGAACTCTTGCAGGTCGCCGTACTGAGGTGTAAAGCCGCATTCGGACGCTACATTTACCAGCAGCATGTACTTGCCTTGGTAGTCGCTCAGGTTGAGCATATCCCCGTTCAGGGTGGTAATAGATAGGCTATGGATTGACATGATGGCTATTTTGGAACGAAGTACAAAAGACGGATTACTGTGAGAGTTTGCCTTTTAATTCTTGAAGGGGCACCTCAAAAATTAGTTTCATCTTACCCTACATATATGGAGTTGGAGAGTAGAAAACTAGGACTACGAATCCATCGAGACCTGCCGCTCCTTCCTCATGAATTCATTCGTTAATCGTCATTTGTACCTCGTCATTTGAATTACATTCTTTCAGGTACTTGTATACCTAGCAACTGCATGGCGTGGGCGATGGTTTTGGCTACTTGCTCACTAAATGCAAGTCGGAAGGCCAAAGTAGGAGCATCCACCTCGTTGAGGATAGGCACCTCTTGGTAAAACCGGTTATACTCCTTGGCCAGGTCGTAGGCGAATTGCGCCACCACTGAGGGTGAATAGGTATCTGCAGCTTCCTGGATTTTGTCCGGATAGCGGGCCAGTAGAGCCATTACTTCTACCTCGGTAGGGTGTAGCTGCGTAAGGGTGCCGAAAGTGGCAACATCCTTGGCGTGGCCTACTTGCTCGGCCCGACGAAGAACACTCTTGATGCGTGCGTGGGTGTACTGAATGAAGGGGCCGGTATCTCCCTGAAATTCGATGGATTCCTGAGGATTGAAAAGCATCCGCTTCTTTGGATCTACACGCAGCAAATAGTATTTGAGTGCAGCCATGCCCAGCATGTGATACAGGGCTTGTGCTTCCTCGCTGTCTGGGTCATCAATTTTACCCTTCTCCGCCGTGTAGTTCTTTGCTGTTTGTTGCATTTCAGCCATCAGGTCGTCAGCATCAACCACCGTGCCCTCGCGGCTTTTCATTTTACCTGTGGGCAAATCCACCATTCCGTAGCTGAGGTGGTACATTCCGTCGGCGTATTCCCGACCTAGCTTCTTCATGATGGTGAATAGTACCTGGAAATGGTAGTCCTGCTCGTTACCCACCACATAAATGCTCTTGTTGAAGGCAAAATCCTGAAACTTGAGATCAGAGGTGCCCATGTCCTGAGTCATATAAACCGAGGTGCCGTCGGAACGAAGCACCAGCTTCTGGTCCAGATTGTCACCGCTTAGGTCAGCCCAAACGGAACCGTCATCCTTTTGGTAGAATACTTCGCGCGACAAGCCGTCCTCTACCAGATCCTTACCCAGTAGGTAGGTGTCGCTTTCGTAGTAGAACTTGTCAAAGGTCACACCCATGGTGTTGTATGTGGCGTTGAAGCCATCGTATACCCAGCCGTTCATTTGCTTCCAGAGAACTACCGTATCCTCGTCGCCCTGTTCCCACTTGCGAAGCATTTCTTGGGCCTCCTTTAGTAGGGTTGCTTCTTTTTCAGCTTGCGCTTGTAGCTCTTTGAAGGGCTTCATGGCCGCGCGCTCCTCATCACTTAGAGGTTGCTTGGTCTTGTTCTTGTCGTCTACACCTTTTTTGAACTCGCGGAGGTCTTCAATACTGGCGAGCTCAGGATGGTTTGCTTTCTGGGTTTCCATCCATTCGTATTGCTGGGCTTTGTAATGCTTGTCAAATTCTACGTAGTACTTGCCAATGAGGTGGTCCCCCTTGATACCCGCACTTTCTGGAGTTTCACCCTCACCGTATTTCTGATAAGCAAGCATGCTTTTACAGATGTGGATGCCCCGGTCGTTTACCAAATTCACCTTCTTTACTTCGTACCCGGCGGCGTCCATAATTTGACTTACAGAGTAGCCTAGAAAGTTGTTGCGCAAGTGGCCCAGGTGCAAGGGCTTGTTGGTGTTAGGGGAGCTGTACTCCACCATTACCTTTTGGCCGATAGGTTCAGCAACACCGTATTGCTCCGTTTGAGCAATAGAGGCCAGCACCTTTACCCAGGCCGCGTCGCCGATTTCTAAATTGAGGAATCCCTTTACTACATTGAAGCCGCTGAGCAGGTCTGAACTCTCCTGAACTTTCTCACCCATGCGCTGTGCGGCTACATCCGGCTTCTCTTTGGTGATGCGGCTATAGGGGAAGGTGACAAAAGTATAGGTGCCTGCAAACTCCTTCTTGGTAGGTTGCAGGGCTACTTGATCCGCAATGTTTTCGCCATAAAGCGCTTCGAAAGCTTCCGCTACGGCAGTACTCAGGGCCTGTTCCAGGTTCATCAGCAAGTCTGTTGTCTGTGTTTTGCGGGGCAAAAATAAGGAAGAATATCCGTCTTCGAAGTTCGATGTGAAATGTTGGAAGTCAGAAGTCGGAAAAATTGATCCCTTCGGCCTGCTTATTGTCGTTTTTTCCAGAATGTGAGGCACGGGTTTTTAGCCAATTGAAATTTTATTATTCTTAAATAATTATACAAAACTAAACCCCCTAACAAGCATGGAAGACACTAGTCTTAGCCTCAAAAATTCCAATAATCAAACTACGGTTTCACTAGACGGAAGAACAGGATCTGGATCTTTCGGTACCTCGGGATCGAGTGGAGAAATCTACATTAAGAATTCGAGTGGCCGGAACACTATCATTTTCTACGGGAGTCAAGGTACGGCACATTTTGGCACGTCGGGACAAGATGGCGAGTTGTACGTAAAGGACAGTAATAACCGATCGGTAATTTCGGCCGATGGCAATACGGGGTCATTGAAGGTCGGTTCTACGGGCAGAAATGGAGATTTGAAGATTATTGATTCAAAGAATGACACCCGCATCCATCTAAAAGGCGAACACGGTATTATGTCTTTTCTGGATGATCGTGGGAGGCCTACGTTGGAAATAGGGTCTCGGTACGGGAATATTTACTTGGGTGGTAACGGCCAGGACGGTGATGTGCAGGTAAAGAATGAAGCGGGAACGGTAACGGCACACCTCGATGGGCACGGTGGCTCTCTGATCTTGGGTGGTACAGGTGTGAATGGAGATATCAAAATGAAGGATAATACGAATACGGAGACCATCCGAATTTTGGGAGCTAACGGTGATATCGAGTTCATGAATGCTGATTTGGCCGAAGAATTTGAGCTGCAGGAGTCTATAGTAGAGGATGTAGAAGCAGGTACGGTGATGATTATGAATGATCAAGGGCAAATTCTTCCCTGCGATACTGTTTACGATGGTCGTGTGGTAGGGGTGATCTCCGGTGCTGGCAGCTATAAGCCGGCGTTGGTACTGGATAAAAAAGCTGGGAACAACCGGCAGCCCATCGCGATGGTAGGTAAGGTATATTGTAAGGTAGATGCTAGTGTTGCCCCCATTCGGGTTGGAGATTTGCTTACTACAAGTGCTACCCCAGGACACGCGATGAAGGCTACGGATCGTGATCGGGCTTTTGGCACGGTCATCGGGAAAGCAATGGGAATTGCCTCCGTGGGGCAGTCAATGATTCCGGTATTGGTAAATCTTCAATAATCCTTTCCTATGCCATTTACAATCAAAAATGATGTTGTACGGAAGTACAAACTTAAAGGGAAGTTTCGTCTGAAGAGAGACATCAAAGCTGTAAAGCAGCGCTCCTTTGTAAAGTCGGTAATTGAAGATATGGCCGACCAAAGCTATAATGATTTCCATAACTCATGGGACATTGATATGCCGAAAAGGAACGTCGCACGGGAAGTTGCTCATAAGTTCAACTTAGACCAGGACGAGCGTGAAGTAGCCCACAACCTGTGGCCAATAATTAAGGAGGCAAGGGCTTATGATAAGAAGATGGAGGATGAAATTGAGGATGACCTCGGCAAGGGATATCAGATCTTAGCGGATTTGGCAGCAAGGAAAGATTCCAATGCCGTTACGTTGGACCGGGTCGTGGATCGTAGTGATGAACGATTTGTAGTGTTTTCTGACCATCATATGACGGCCTTTGAAAGGAAGCCAAACTATTTTAAGGATTTCAATTGGAAGCTGTACGAAGAGGTATTACAGCATTATGCTACTACAGACTACTGTTTGGTAGAGAACGGTGATGTAGAAGAGTGCATTATTTTTGAGCCTACTCTTTCAAGCTCTAGAACTACGGAGCTGAAGGCGAAAAAGGGAAAGCTTCCTATATCACTGGATGATCCTGATTGGGAAGACTATTTGGAATTCCGGTATATGAATCGAAGGTTGACTTTAGACCGGATTATCTGGGAGTTTAGAAGTTATTATCGGATTCTAAAATCTGATTTTATTGATCGAGACAAATATGTAAAGCTATCCGGAAACCATGACACGTATCTGGATGAGCCTTATGAACGAGATTTGAAAAATCGGATTGAAGAGGAACTCGGGACGAAGGTATATGATGTGCTGAGAATAGATCGTGGGGGTAGTCAACCGAAGTATTTGATATTGCATGGTCATCAATTTGACGCGGTGACCTTGCAGCACGGAGAGATTCCCTTTGCTAAAAGTTTAGGAGAGGTATACTCGGAGAATCTGTCTTGGGGGTACGAAGGGCCAGATCGTGTATGGCGAACTAAGGATACTACTAGGTATATAAATGGTGCTTCCTTTAACAATTCCTTAGCCAGAGAAGTCCCTAGTGATTTTGGAGATGCATCAGCAGCGTTGGCAATAAAGAACTTCGTTTCCATGCATTACATAAAAAAGAACCCCAAAGGTTTCGTTGAGAAGCTTTTGAAACATGAGATTGCGTGGGAGTATTTTGAGAATGACAATGCCTATTACGCTTTCGCACTAGAGGTATTGAAGGGGGATGAAATGTATAAGATTAGGCACCTCAATGAAAACTCCCTGGTGCATAGGTACATTGAGTCTTACCGAGCGCAGGACAGTGTGTCTAGTAGTACATCTTTGCGAAATATTCCGAAGGTAATCATTGGGCATACCCATGAGGTACGACAGGATGCTAGCAGCTCTTCTGAGCTCTCTCTTCCAGGAGAAGGAGCGGTGTACTTAAACTCCGGATCGGCCGGTCGCTTTCAAAACCTCATTTGGTGCATAGAGATTGACGGGGATGTGGAGCGTATCATTTCTTGGTCGGGAGTGGATAAAAAACTCAAGAAAATAACCTGGGAGCAGGAAGGTGATAGGTTAGTGCATAAAAAGGTAGACTGGTACTAATACCCTCCCCAAAACCAAATAATGAAAGGGCCTGAAGAGGGCCCTTTTTTGTTCTGCAATAATCTTGAAACAGTCTTAATTCCAGTGTTTCTATAGAATTGCATTTTTCTAAAATCACCTTCTGGGATGAGCTAGTCTAGTGTGGGCTGTGATGGTTCTTTTGGGTACAGCCTGACTATATAATTGGACGTTCTTAAGGGTAGTTAGTCCCATGTTTTGGAGAGGGGCGCTGGTTATTTAAGAATAGAAAAATTGCATTTTAGAAATGTTGTGTGTGAAGAAAGCTCAGCTGTCTGCTGAACGAACGGTTTGCCGTCAACGGGTTCGGCGGGCCTATTTCAAGAAGGGACTAATAGATTCGGAAGATGATTCTGTAGCGCTGATGGCCTACTATCATCCGCATAAAAGCCTGACTTGCTATGCGGAAGAGGAAGGCAGGATGGTGGCCACTATCTCGGGGGTATTTTCCGAACGAATGGGAGATGTACCCCTAGATCAGCATTACCCAGATGCCATGGAGGCTCTTCGCCAAAAATTCGGACGCTTGTGTGAGGTAGGCCTGTTTGCTGATGTACGGAAGGTGCCTCGTTTTCAGGATTTGTTTCAGTTGATAAGCTTGCTGGTGGCAAATTTACTGGAGCAAGAAGTGTATGGTGTGGCTATGGGAGTACACCCGAATGCCGTAGGGTTCTACGAACGGTTTTTTGGTTGTACCCAGATAGGAGAGAGGAAAGCATATTCGTCACTTAACGATGCAGAAGTGGTCTTGCTTGCCTGCGATTTCCGTAGTTTTGATTTGTTACCTACCAGGTTCCAATACCAAGTGGAGTTATTCCGCGCCCAAATGGCGCCCTATCCCTTACCCGTCTTAAGTAATTGATCTTCTCACCACTCAAGTCATCGCATTATGTTAGCCCAAACCGAAATTCATACCCGCTGTATCGACGACCGTCACTTTCAATACCGAGTGTATTACCCGACAAATCGGATAGAGATTAGTGATATTCTGAAGGTGTGTCAACAGGATGGTGCTCCTATCTTTCCGGTTTCATCCGGTAACAATTGGGGGTATGGTGCAGCCACTGCACCAGATGTAGGCACCAGCCGAATCATGAACCTGTCCCAGATGCCTGGGGTGATTGATTTCGACCCCGAACACGGCCTTCTCACCTTTGGTCCCGGACTCACCCAGCAGGGACTGTACGAGTACCTGACCGAGCACAATTATCCGTACATGACGCCTACCAATGGTGCTGGGCCCCACGGTAACATTTTGGGCAATTTGCTGGAGCGTGGCTTTGGGCTTACCCCCATTCATGACCATGCGGAGGCCCTTCTGAGTCTCAAAGCCGTACTGCCCGATGGAAGCTACTACCAATCGAGTTTGGGCGCAGCAGGTTTCGAGAAGCTGGACCGGCGCTACAAGTGGGGCGTAGGAGCTCACCTGGATACGCTTTTTACTCAGTCCAACTTTGGGGTGGTGTATGAGGCCACGATCCGTCTGGCAAAAACCCCTGATCACCTGGAAGTCTTTTCCGTAGGCATTCCGCAGTACCGCCTGGGGGCTTGTTTGGAGGTGATTCGTGAGTATTACACCACCTACAGTGGTATGGTGTCAGGGGTCAATTTCATGAATGCGCGGCGGATGCTGGCCATGCGCACCAACTACCGGGCCACGGAAGATAGATTACTGACCGATGCAGAAGTGAAGGAGAAAGCTCAGGAGTACAATCTGGATGACTGGACCATCATGGGCTCCATCTATGCTCCCAAACCGGTGGCGAAAGCCATACGTAAGGATCTGAGACGGAAGCTGCGGGCAGTGGGGACTCGTCCCAAGTTTATTGATTCGGGTCGACTTAAAACGCTCAACCGCTGGAAGAGCCTGGCCCAGCGCATGCTTCCTATTGACGTGGGAATGCTCAATGAGTCTTTTGCTATTCTACAAGGTAAACCCTCCAATATTGGCCAGAACTTATGCTATACCTTGCGCAACCTGAAGCCCGAAGAGCGGCACCACCATCCGCTCCGTGATAATACCGGACTGCTTTGGTTCGCCCCGCTTATACCCTTTGAGCCCAAGGCGCTACTACATTACATCCACACGGTGGAAGAGGAGTGTACGCGTACAGGAATTGAACCGCTGATTACCCTCACTACGCTTAGCGGAAGTGTAGTAAGCAGCACTGTGCCCATCCTGTATCGTAAGGATGAAGGTGCAGAGGCAGTGGAAGTGGCTAACCGTACCTATACCAAATTACTTCATGCTTGTGCCAAGCAGGGCGTATTTCCGTATCGCTTGCCCGTGACACATCAAGAGGAATTTACCAAGCGGCTCAAGGGGACTCCACTTGCTCAGGTTATCAAGCAAGCCCTGGACCCCCAGCAAATTTTAGCTCCAGGGCGTTATCTGCCCATAGAAAAAGAACAGGCTACCCATAGCAGTAAGGACCAACTACGGGTGGTATTGTAGTTTGTGTAATAACCAGAGGATGGCCAAGCCATTATTTTCCCTCTGTTATGCTCAATGGAATTAGCGACGCTCCCAGAACGTTGAGTCGGAGCCAAAGCCTTGAAACAGTGGCTGTATTGTGTCGCCCCAGATCAGTTTGGTATTGCTACCCTATCGAGGGATTCTTTACTCAATAAAAGCCTCTAGCGGCTGCTGGCCCGCATCAAGAAGAAAAAGTCACGGTCTCACATAAGAATAATGTGACGCCTGTTCGGCATTTTTGGGTATTCAAAGAAAGGATTTAATCCAGTATGAAGATAGCCCAAGATGCCTTATTGGATGACCTAGTAGCACGTACCCAAGAGATACTGGAACAAGCAAAATTCTTGCAATCGCTTCCAGAGGATGTGCTGATGGCCAAGCCAGATGCGGAGACGTGGAGTGTGTTGGAATGCCTGGAGCACCTCAACCGGTACGGTCGGTTCTACTTGCCAGAGATAAAGCAGCGTATCCAAGGGGGGAAACCCGTTCAGCCTGCCTTTCGGAGCAGTTGGCTGGGTGAGTATTTCGCCAAAAGCATGCTGCCCAAGGAAAAGTTGAACCGGATGCAAACGTTCACAAACATGAACCCCGTAGGTAGTTCATTGGACCTATCGGTGTTGGATGAATTTGTAGAACAGCAACACACGATGCTCCGCTTGTTGGAGGCTGCCCGTCAGGTGAGTCTAAAACGGACAAAGACCGCTATCAGTATCAGTAAGCGCATCAGACTACGGCTGGGAGATACCTTCCGAGTGGTGGTTTACCACAACCAGCGGCACCTGGTACAAGCACAGGGTATGGCTGATTTATTTTCTTCCTAGCTGTCCTATTGTTCTTCGCAGTAGCGATTGAAAGCCTCTACCGCTTCAGGAACGTTGTCGTATTCTGTCGCGGCTTCAAAGTCCTGGCAGGCACCGATGGTGTCGCCACGGCCTAGGCGGGCCTGTCCCCGTTCGTAGTGTGCCTGAAGATAGTAGGGAGCCATAGACAATACACGGTCGAAATCTCGCTCGGCGCGTTTCCAGTTTTCCATAGCCAAATAAGACTGTCCTCGGCGGTAATATCCATTAGCATCTTCCTGATCCAAGCTGATGGCGGTATTGAAATCCCGGAGGGCTTTTTTGTGTTCCTCCATCAGGGTCAAGATGCGGCCACGATCCAGAAAGATATCTGAAGGTAGGTCGTCAAATTCCTCAATCAGTAGGTTGTAGCTGGTAAGGGCTGAGGCATAATCTTCCAATTCGTATTTGCATAGGCCCATACTTTGGATGATATCCTTTCGGTGGTTAGTTCCCTTCTCTAGTGCCTGGCTATAGTCCCTGTACGCTTCCTGGTATTCTCCTAGCAGATAGTACAACTCAGCCCGCAACTCGTACCCATGGCTTACGGTGTCAAACCGGGCCATAGCCTCCTCTACGATGTCCATTGCCTCATTCTTTTTGCCCGAGTAGGCCAGTGTGTACATCAGATTGTACGTGTTGGAATAGCTTTGAGGGTTCAGATCCATGGATTTTTTGAAGAAGAAAACTGCCGAGTCCAATTGGTCTAGCTGATAGTACGCCATGCCCAGTTCATTGACTAGTTCGTTGTCGGTGGGCATGGCTAGGTGCGCATATCTCAGATCGGGTATGGCCGATCCGTAATCGCCGATACCTACTTTGGCATAGCCAATTCCTAGACGGTATAGCCCCTGGTTTTTGCCAAATTCGATGGCCGCATAGAAATCACCGATTGCTTCGTAATAGCGCTCCATGGCTAGCTGGGCTCGACCGCGGTGGT
>DMST01000340.1:62369-70591 GCA_003454975.1 Cytophagales bacterium
CGACCGCGGTGGTACCACGCTCGGGCATAATCAGGCTGTGCCCGAATTACCTGAGTGAGTTGCTCCAGTGCCTCCTCCAATTTAATTCCCTGGTCTATCCACGTGTCCGCCTCTGATACCAAGTCTCTTGCATCCTCACGGTTGATATTGGAGGAATTTAGGTCCCCACTTTTATCCATATACAAGAACATAGCCGTAATGGCTTCTTGGTGTTCGTCGCAGGCTTGGGAGGTAACCGAAAGTAATCGCATACCTATTTCCTGGTCAGAGGTTTCTTTTGCGTCTTGGGCAATATGCTCACGTTGATTTTCCGAAAGCCTGGTGGTGGACTGGGAGATGCAAAGGAAAAATACTTGACTGCGATCCTCCAGACGGGTAGACTGGAAGTTGTTTTCGGTGAGGCACTCGCACATAAACTCGCTCAAATCCTCTTCGTACCCTTGTGCCTGTACTGACTTGGGTACCCACAGGAATACAGCGCAGACGAAAACAATACAACCTATGGGACGGTGCATGCTGCGTTAGGGAAATTGGGTGTGGGGCAATTTACGATTTACTACGCAATAGCGTACACGGTATTTTGATACTACGGTAGGCTGGGGGTGAAGAGCGTTCGTTTTTCAACGGTAATAGAGGAGCCTTCGGCTAGCATAGCCGAGGTAGGCGATTCCGTATTCAAAAAGTGAAAATGAGGGCCATAGGTGGCTCCAAAGTCTACCTGAATTTCCCATTGTTGCACAGGATAATGTTGCCATCGTGGGTGGGTAACCTGATATTCTACGGAACGTTGGTTACTTATTTGACTATAGCCCCAATAGTGTTCGGTAATAAATTCTGCTTCCGAACCTTCCAAAAGAGGTTGAGACGGAATGTCTGCATCTATTGAAAAGGATTGCCAGCCAGATTTCAGTTTCCACTGATACTGGATGCTTCTTTTGTTTGAATTTTCCACCCATTGGTGGTTCATGGGTAGGGTTTGATAGTGTTCTTTGTAAAGGGTGTTGGCTACCCAGGTAATAGCATGCAAGGGTACAATTTCTTTGATAAATACTACCCCGCGGCGCACTTCGCCTTCATGCATTCGCTTGACGTAGAAGCGCAGGTTGACTTCCTCAAAATGAACGTGCCCGGGTACCTTCAGCCCCAGTACCCGGGTGTTGAGAAACATGAATCCTACCAAACTGACGTAGCATCGCCCTTGCCAAAGGTCTAGCTCTGTACCAGCCGGTACAAACGGCTGGAGTACTTCGGGATCTACCTCATAGTTGGCCAAGGCTAGTTTTCGCCACTCTGCGCGTAGGAAACTCATGGGATTGTGGGTTGGTGGAAATTGACCACCAAATTACAAACCAACACGAACACCTACCCCCACACTGTAGTAGGGAAGCACAAAAATACGGTCGTTGATGTTGGCCGAGATGTCCCCCTGAAGCAGTATATCCACAGGCCTTGGGCCTGTCTTTAGGCGGTAGCCTACATCCAAACGCGGGGCCCAAAACAGAGCCAAATACCCCATGCCATCACCTCGGGTGGGTTCCCACACCTCACCATTGAAGGTGTATTGAATGTCCGATGAGGTAATCAGGCCTACCCCACTGCGTGTTTGCAGGGCTACCAGCAGCCGATCGAAATAGCGGTTTTCTACCCCCATGCCCAGCATGACCGTGTACCAGCGGTCGTGGTATAAATTGTTATAGAAGCTGCCTTGGGCACTAAAGAAGGTGGTGCTGTGGTCGCGCTTGGATAAAAAGTGTTGCACTTCCAGACCGTATTGTGGGCGAACAGCTACGTTGTGCACCACACCCAGCTGACCCAAGGAGAACTCAACCAGTAGGTCCTGATGGCTTACCTTGGGCGTGATGGCCCATTTTGATTCCGGTATTTCGTAGGACTGTCCGGCCGCTTGGAAGGAAGCCATGGTAAATCCCAAAAATAGGAGTGTTTTCCAAAATTGCTGCATGGTCTTAAATTTCTTTACGGAGGTAAAACAAAATACCCATTTCGTCCTCACTGGTTACTCCAAAACTGATCGCTCGATTGGTTTCATTGAAGTAACGCACGACCGTGCGGAGTCCTTCCCCGGCAGGAATGCTAAGGAGCGGTTCAAAGAACTGTGTAGGAGGATGCTGGTAATCGAAAGCGGAGTAGATCAGCTCACCATCGCGCTCGCCACCTACATAGTACACATCAAATTGAATCCCCCGCTTGTGCATGTGGCTTAGCATCATTCGGATTTCTACAGTTTCGTCGAACATCTCCACATATTCTACATCGGTAGTTTCTCCTGGGGGTAAGTACAGTTCGTCGGAATTGTTGATGTCGTCTACCACCAATACCTCTGTGATTTCCTCCTGTGGTACGGTGTAAAAGTTGAGATAGACCTCGCCAAATCGTATTTCGTCGGTGGCATTGAAATAGTGCGAGTTGATATCCACCGTGGCATTGCCTGGGATCTTAAGTGCTGAGCCTTCGGGTAGCTCTAGTGTGAAATTGGGTTCTTGGGTGAGATAATACATGGCGCCGTCACCCATGGTCAGGTTGAAATTGCCCCGGCCATCAGATAAGTTCTGGTCCCGCATCACTCCAACTTCTGGATTACGAGGATCATTTTCGTCTTCATAGCCATAGGCAATGAGGTGGTGCGTTCCCGGGCGACAAAGGGATTGAAATCGACTTACATAAATCTCCTCCGTATTGCCAATGGGCATCCGGAGGAAGAATTCCCGTTCGTACTGGGCCGGAACCGGGAATGGAGGTACGTGGATCTGATGGCCTTCGTCCGCTGTAGGTGCCTCCAGGCCTTCAAATACTGGCACATCGTTGGGATCGTAGGTAAAAGGCCGTTCGCAGGCTTGAAAGCCTAGGGCCAACATACCAATAAGGGTAAGCAGGGTGATATGTCTCATGTTGGGTATGGTTTCAAAGATGATGCGTAGGGATTGCTCTTTGTTGCACGGGTTTACTCTAATAATGTACGGTCGGCCACGTGGCCGGTTTCCGGAGCGCCCGCTACAATCCACTGGCGCAAAAACTCTATTTGGTTGCCCGTGATGCTCAGCCCTCCGGCAGGCATCGGAGAGCCAAACTTGTAGTCACTGCTGTCATAAATTACCTTCTGATAAAGGAAACTGCTATCCGGGTCACCGGGCTTTACCAGATGCAATCCCAATGCTAAAGCCTCACCATTGTGCACGTGGTCGGTAACCAAATTGGGGTAAGTATTCTGACCTTTCAGAGGCGGATGTGTAGAGAAGCCATCATGACAGCCCGTTACGTTGCATGAGGTGGACAAGATCTCTGTATAAATAAGGCCAAAGCTGCCCTCTGGGGGAGTAAACTCGGGTTGAGGAGGTTCTACGGTGCAGCCAATCAGGAAACTGAGACTGGCCCAAAGGAGCAGTTGATTTCTGAGCATGGTAGGGTTTGTTCTCCCTACAAGATAGTACAACCAGAAACCAAAGACAGTCCCTTTTTGGGGAAGATGACCGGGTATAATGATGATTTTTTTCATGAAAAGTAGGGTGCGCGCAGATGCGTTTAGGGTAACCTATATAGTCTACTACATCTCTGATGCAGCATCCCCTACTTTTGTTTTATGGAAAAGAAAAAATATTTGATTTATTCTACGCTTGTATAGGCCCCAGGATCAAGCCGCTCGGCTATTCTGGTTCTTCCAAGGATATCGGTAGTTGGAAAATCAGAAAGGCCTGTGGCAAATCCAACTGCGTCAGAGCTGGATCTTAGATCAAAATTGCGTGTTGAGAACGATTCAAATCCAATATCACCCGATCCCGTGTAGTTGTGAGATTCTGTGAAAGGGACTTCGGTGAATACGTAGCCGGTGCTACCGTCCGTACGCAGGACAATGTTGCCCCTCAGTGAAAAATCTAATCCCGTGAGGTCATTGTCGATTCCGATGGTCGCTTGATCGGATGTCAGCAAAGTATTGAACCGGATGATGGCTCCGCCAATGTGATTGGCTGCATTCCCATTGCTAGTTAGGGTGATGGCCCGGGCTCCGTTATCATAGATCACATTGTTTTCAATGCGCAGCAGTTCTCCCTCTCCCGGATGGTCCGAGAAATAGCTAATGCCGTGGTCGGTGGCATGGTGCAAATAATTGCTTGCTATAGTGCCCCAAGTTCTGACACTAATGGCGTTGCCCCCGTTATTCTGTACTTCGTAAATGACATTGTTTTGAATCGTGAAATCCGTTCCTTGCCAGTAAATGCCGTGGTGCGGAGCCCCCGCTAGAGTACTCGTATTGTCTAGCCCTACTTCGTAGATGGTATTGCCCGAGAGGAGCGTTCCGGTATGGCCCTCAGGACCCAGGATGCCATTGTGACCAATTTGGGAAATGGTATTATCTGTGATTTGGACATTCTCTGTAGTACCGCTATTCCGGAACCGGATAGCATCCTCGCTGATATTATGGAAGGTGCAATTGATTACCTGCACTTCGTCTACATCTCTGAGCTGAAGCCCGTCCCCCTCTATATCCGTGAAAAGGCAATTCCTGATGATAAGTCCGTCATACACATGCCCGTCTACCAACAACGTTTCGGTGAACGTTTGACCTTCCACTACACCAGATTCAGGATTGAACGGTGGGGCGGGTTCGGTAGTGCATCCCCACAACAAAAGCAGGAGGGAGGCGGTAGAATAGGAGAAGGATTTCATTCTTGTATGATTAGCCTACCAAGGGCATATACATGGCGGTGGCGTCTTGCGGGCAAAGCTCAGTAAACTCCGTAGATTTTTTGATTTCGCCAGGTACATGTTCTCTGGATATTTCCATAAATCCTTTCCGCTGAAAGTATTTTTTCGCGGTAGTAGTAAGCAGATATATGGTCTCTAGGTGCAGAATTTGGCAGTGCTTCAGAAGCTCCTTGATCAGGTCTTCCGCCCAGCTTTGGTTCCGATGGTTGGCATCTACGGCTAACGAACGAAGTAACCCTGCGTCACCGTAGATTTGTAGCCCGATGACGGCCACTACACGTTCTTCTAGCAGTACTCCCCAAAAAGTGATTTCAATCTCATCAATGTCTTCATTGGGTAAGTCATTTGCTTCTAGTAGCCGGTATATGTCTGGGTAATAATCCGCCGAAAGTGGGGTGAGAACCGGGAACTTGGACATAAAGTGGTTATAGTTTTTAGACGTATATACGGGAAAAGTACAATAACCGTTAGGGGAAAACTGCCTTATCCAGGGAGTGGAATATAGGTATCGTCGCCCGAAATTTTCGGGAACCTCTTATTCTCCCAATCCTTCTTGGCTTCTTCCAATCGTTCTTTTCTGGAAGAAACAAAATTCCAGTACATGTACCGGGGCTCGGGTAAGGGGGCTCCACCAAACAGTAGCAGCTGCGTACCCTCCGCCATCTCAAGCTGGCATTCGTCCTCCGTTTTGGATATCAGCATTTGCCCCGCTTCTATGGTGTCCTCTTCGTCCTTTACCCGACCTTTAACCACCACAATGGCGATCTCTCCTTGTAGCTGGCCTTTAATGTCCAACTTGCCAGCTTGTCGTGCCCGTACATCTACCATAAAAAGTGGTGAATATACCTTTAGTGGAGAGGTCTGGCCGAATCCCTCACCGGCTACCAGAGTGATATCCAGTGGGCCTTCTTGCCATTGGGGTAGCTTCTCTGCTGGTATGTATTGGAAGGTGGGCTCCATCTCTTCCTTTTCTACCGGCAAGGCCACCCATATTTGATACCCGTGCGAGCGAATTTCCCGGCCGTCACGCAGGTTGGCAGGGGTACGTTCGGTGTGAGTTACTCCTTTGCCTGCCGTCATAAAACCTACATCTCCTGGTCCCATGATTTGATGGTGTCCACTGCTGTCCCGGTGCTCTACAAATCCCTCAAACAAATAGGTAAGGGTGCTTAGGCCAATATGGGGATGTTGGTCTACGTCGGAATAGTGGCCGGGCCGCAAGGTGCCAGGCCCCATATGGTCAATGAACGTAAAGGGACCTACCTGCCGCTTTTTCCGAAAGGGTAGCAGCCTGCCTACCAAAAAGTTAGCGACCTCACGAGAGCGCTCTTCTACCAGCATTTTATTGTTAGCCATACCAAGGGGATTTGTCCAGAAGGTAGGAAATCCTGACCGTACTCTGAAGTATAAATAAGTGAGCGTAATTTATTGGTAACTTACGGGGCACATCACCTAAATTACCACTATATGAATGCCTCTAGTTCTCGCTTGTATGTAGTAGACGCGCTCCGCGGTTTTGCCCTGGTTTCCATTATGCTACTGCACAACATCGAGCACTTTGATTACATTTTCCAGTTTCCGCCCGAGAACGTACCTACCTGGCGGGCCAATGTGGATTCGGTTATTTGGGAAGTGCTATTTTTCCTTTTTAGCGGTAAGTCCTACGCCATGTTTGCCTTGCTTTTCGGGCTCACCTTTTACATCCAAACGCACAACGAGGAGAAACGTGGGCGCGATTTTCGTCCCCGGTTTGCTTGGCGTATGGCCCTGCTCTTTTTGTTTGGAGTGTTCAACGCAGCATTTTTTCAAGGGGATGTGCTTATGATTTACGCCACCTTGGGTCTGTTTTTGATCCCTCTAGGTAAACTGCCTACCCGGGTACTAGTGGTGATCGCCAGCCTACTGATGCTGCAGCCGTTCTTTTGGCTACAGGTATGGCAGGGCATGCAGAACCCAGAGGTAGACCTGCCCAACCCCACCTCCTGGACCTATTTTGGTAAGATGGTAGAGTACATTCCCCAAAGCTCACTTTGGGATACCTTGTGGGGCAACCTCACCAACGGCCGAATAGCTGTGCTGCGTTGGAACTGGGAAAATGGGCGCTATTTCCTTATCCTGGCCCTATTCATCTTCGGCAACCTGCTGGGCAGAGCCGGGGTGTTTCAGAAGGGAGAATCCAGTCGCTTGTTTTGGATCAGAGCCATGGTGGTATCCTTCGTTATATTTATGCCTTTGTATTGGGTCACCAAGCATTTAGAAATGATGGTGGAGAGTGAAGCCATTCGGCGTCCCCTAGAGGTGATTCTGTCTTCCTGGCGCAACACCTCTTTTATGGTCATCTGGGTGGGGGCTATTTTTCTCATGTTTGCTAGTTCCGCAGGCGAACGGATTTTCCGGTTCTTTATTCCTTTCGGGAAGATGAGCCTGTCCAACTATATCATCCAGTCCTTGCTTGGTTCCACCTTGTATTATGGCTTCGGGTTTGCTCTGTACCGCCATACCAGCCCTACCTACAGCGTGCTCATCGGTTTTGGACTCACGCTGCTTATGTGGGTATTTTGCAGTCAGTGGGCCAAACGGTTTCGGCATGGGCCCTTCGAAACCCTATGGCATAAGCTCACTTGGCTAGGGACAGACCGATAGTTTATTTTACATGTTCGCGCGTTCCTCCTTATTGTTCTCATTCCTTTTGCTCAGTCTGTCGGTCTTTGGGCAGATCGAAGGGGACTATGCTACGTCCGACTCCAAGGCGCATTTTGGTGGTGATACCCGGGCATGGTTCCGCCGCTCTCATCCTGAAACAGAACAGGTTTGGCAGTTGGGGTTAGACTTCAAAGCGGCTACGGATGTGCCGGTGAAGGTCAACGTGATGTACTACCGGGTGTCTCATATCACCTATCCGGCGCGGGCGACCAAATGGGAAGAGGAGGGACAGCCTTGGTTAGAATTCACCGTGCGGGACCGGCCGAGTTCCAGGGATTTTGATTGGGACCAGGACATTTTGCTACTGAAACCGGAGGTTTTGGAGGAGCTGCTGCCGGACTCCATCGCGGAGCAGGTTCTGGAGGAGGTCGTTAAACCGTTGATAGCTGGGGAAGAGGTATACTTATTTTGGGAGGGTGAAAACCGAAGCCTGGCCAACGAACAGCGCTCAGATAGCACCGAGGTACGGACGGCCATCCGGTGGGGACTGGAATGCTTCAACTACTACTTGGCGAATGGGCAACTGCCCGCAGTACCCGAACTTAGCACGGACCAAGCCGTTTTTGTCGCCCATCCCAGCCAAACCTATGGCCTCGACCCGGTCAACCTGTTGTTGCCCAGCGATTATCCGGAAGCTATCATTCAGGATTCGGTACCTTATCGCTTGGCCTGGAAAAGCCAGTTGGCCCTTGGAGAGCCGGGAGCCATGGCCGATTCACTGGCCTTTGAGTTGGAAGGGATTCCCGATCCGGCCGCGCTCTCGTTGGGTACGCCACTAGGAAGCTACCCGGTGGTCCGCC
>DMST01000340.1:70639-70784 GCA_003454975.1 Cytophagales bacterium
GGGGCGGCAGTTCTTTTGGAGTTGCGCTACCGCCCCAGCCGGAGGGCCAAAGTCAGGCCGAGTTGCTCTACACTCCCGATGCGGACAGCGATCCTGTGGTCATGGGCTTGCTCAATGTACTGGCCTATGCCCAAGAGTCGCGCAC
>DMST01000340.1:70864-71333 GCA_003454975.1 Cytophagales bacterium
GCCTATGCCCAAGAGTCGCGCACTGTGCACGTTATTCCGGTGAGCCAGGAGCGCCCCGATGGTGTCTTGTTGCAAGCCAAGTTGAACGAAATCTACGGCCCGGCCATCACCGACTGGACAGTGCAGGTAGAGCCTGTTTGGAACAACGTAGCTTGGGACAAAGATGAGCGCTGGGTCAACCTGGATGAGAGTGGTCTGCTCACGGCCTACCCACCAGAACTCAAAGACCTAATCCGCCGCTACAGCCGGCAGTTCTCTTACAATCCAGATCATTACTACCTTTTCCTGGTCAAACTGGCCGATGGGCAAGGCGATGTAGCGGGTTACATGCCCCGCAAGCGCAATAAAGGCTTTGTGTTCACCAACGTAACGGGCCAGGATACCGATGTCTTTCGTATCACGGCCGCGCATGAGCTGGGCCACGGCGCTTTTCGTTTCGACCATTGGTGGACTGAAACAGGCTTGCCAA
>DMST01000340.1:71428-75453 GCA_003454975.1 Cytophagales bacterium
GTGGCGGCACCACTTTGACCAGGCGGCAGTGGGAGTACGTCCGCAACCCGCAGGCCGTAAATACCCTGGCCGAGGAAGATAGTACCGCACTTCTGTGGTGGCAGCGAAAATCAGAGGACATCTGGCGGCACAATATCAACCAAATCAGTTGCGCCATTTCCCGGGGGGCCACCTCCCTGCCCATCGAGGTGTCCTACTACGTGTCCGATGGGGAGGCCACCTATGGCTTACGAAATTTGGGTGGGGTGGGCCTCTTTGGGCTGGAACTTGATCTGGATGTCTACGCCCTGCCTGAGAACGGTGTCCATACGCTCGACCTATCCAGCCTTTCCATCGCGCGGGGGGCTACTACTTCTACCCTCCGCTTCAGTTTTTCCTCCGGTACCACCTACTTGGAATTTGAAGCTGTCAACGAGGATTTTGCCACCTTCGAAACCATCATACAAAACGGAAGTGATGCCTATTTCCAAGGATTGGTGGCGGCCATCCCCAGCGAGAAATCAGACGATGCCTACAGCTCTCTGGTCACATTGCCGGATTGCAGTTTGGAACTCATTTCTACCCAAGAAAGGATCAAATATTTGCAATGGCTGGCAGACGAATGGATTACCAACGGTGATGAGGAGATACTGATCGTCCGCCTACTCAAGGTGGGTCTGCCGGCCTCTAAAAGCGAAGCCCTGCTGGATGTGCTACGAACCCAGCCCCAGCTGCTCAAGGAGCTCTATCGTACCACCGAGATCCGGCGTGATCAATTTTCAAATGCCCTGGTAGAGCATTGGCAAAGTGTTCGAACGGCTACCAACAAATACCAAGGGGTAGAGGTGTATTTTAATCTGACTCAAGGGCTTTGGGACAAGGTTGCCGATAAAATTGATTACTCCGAAGACGGCCGTTCGCTCATCTTTATCGATGCCTCCACCTATCAGGATATTTATTCCCGGGGCAACGTACAGTACTATGTAGAGCGGGTTCAATACCAGGAAGTATTCAGTTCGGCTCCCTTCGATCCGGTATTGGTTCGGCTGCCCGGTACGGACAGTACGCTTACGTTACCCGCTTTGGCGGTCAAAAATTTTACGGATGCCGAGAACCGACAGGCTACCATCCAATCGGTGATGGCCGGTATCGAGCTAGGCCTCCTGTTTATGGGGGTAGGGGAGGTTACCGCCGGTATACGTGCTTTGCAGGCCGCCCGTGCCGTCAACTCTACCTACAAGCTAACCCGCGCTGCGGTGTCCCTGGCCTTAGGCGTCGGAGACCTCACCGTGACTGCGGTGAGCGGGGTATGTGACTACGGCGGCTCCATCGATACCACCCAATTCTGTTCCACCTGGAACGACTATAAGATCTACTTGGAGGCGGGCTTACTCACAGGCTCCGTGCTTGATGTCTTTGTTAGCAGTCTGAAGCGCCAGGGTAGTGACCTACTGGCTAGGGGTAATCTGGAAGCCGATACCGAGCGTACTCTTCGGGATCTGGTAGAGGAGTCCGCCGATGATATTCTGGCGGAGCTGGATGCTGCCACAGCAGCCTTACTTCGCAATAATATCACCAATGCTGGCCAGCTGAAGCGCGTAGCCAACAAAATCAAGTCCCTCGGTGAGTACCGCGACGACTTCCTCCGAGACCTTACCCGCAGGCCCGGCAATGTGACGACCACACCCCCTGGTAGCAACTATCTCGCTGATAACATTGGTAGCTTGGACGAAGACATCTTGGATACCTGGAAGACCCTACGGGATGCTAACAAACTGCCCGACAAACGCACCGACTTTGGCTTCCTGGAAGCCAACAAGGGAAAGACGGTGGACGAGTTAGTGCAGCAGAACGCTCGTGCTCGGTTGGCTGATCAATTGGAACCCTCCTGCCCCGGTTGCGCCAAAGCGATTAGGAGTTCTGGGCGGTTAGGTCAAAGAGTTAGAACAGACCTGATTCAAAAAATCAGAAATGGAGAAAAACCAGATGGACTTTCTGAGACATGGGAGGAGGTTTATACTAAGTTTCATTCAACGGAAGAGCTAGATGCCTTTGGCTATAGTAACGGAACAATGGATTGGGACGGTTTTTTCAGTGCCAATAAGTACCAAGGGCACCATCTTGATCCTGTGAATCTTTTTGCAGATGAAAATGGAGCATTTAGGTTCATGTTTGAAAATATTCCTGAGGATCGTTTAGAGGAATTGATTGAGTTTTTCAACTCGTTGGAGAATGGAATATTGGTGCCAAATAAAAGAATAGTTAATGGGGTGGAACGTGTAATTCATTCCAATCATGATCTTTATGAAACCCAAATCGCTGATTTTTTAGATCGTAAAAAAGCTGAATTTAGCGCGCTCAATTCTAATGATGAGTTAATTGCCGAAGATTTATTTGACTTGCTACGGGAAAAGAATTTAGAATTTGAAAAGAAAATTATTCAAGAGTCTTTGTTAGATCACTCCAATATTAATAGTATTAATCTTAGACTTTAACTATGAATTATTTTACAACATCGGTTTCGATTTCATCAATGAGCTGGAGGGCCGGTATTTCAAAACAAGAATATGAATCAATAGACTATTTTAAAAAAGGTGGTTTTTCAGTTAATGAATTTTGGGATTTGCAACAATCGCTAAAAATGATTGTATGGCTACATGATAGGGATAGTAAGAGTTTTTTGACTGAGGAATTCGATACTTACGTATGGCTTGGAGATTCATTACATGATCCTCCTATTATAGGAAAACCCACCTCGTTTAGTTTGTTAATAAGTGAAGTCGCAGCTGAGATTTTGTCTTCATTTTTGCTTTCAAGGCATAGGGTTTATCCTGTTGAACTATTTAACGAAGCCACCGGGGTTTGGAAACCTTTTATGATTATTCAGTTTATAAGCTTTGTGTTTGAGGAATTGGATTATAAGAATTGTGAGTTTCTCCTACAATCGAGAAAGGAAATACTTGAGCATTATGATGTTGGTGAAATTACTAACTACCAACATTACCTATCTGAACAAGAAGAAAGAAGGAAGGAGAATAGAAGGGTCTCGTTAATTCCCAAGACTTTTATTTACACTAAACCCTATGACATGATACCCTCTGTCGTTGGAGGGATTTTGTCTAGTCGGACATTAAAGGAGTCCATAGAAAAGAATGGGTTAAAGGGGTTTGAGTTTTCACAAATTCCGGATGGTTTAATCCAAATTAGTTAAGAGGGTTTCTATCTATTGATTAGATCGAATTATTGTAATTTTCAAGATTGTGTTTTGCTAATAAAAGCCTTATTCCCGAACGGGAATAGTTCTGAAAGTGGGCGTCGGGAGTATGTTACTTTGAATAAAGCCGGTATTCAAAAAGAATCATTATCTAAAAACCTACAACTGCTGATTAAATTCCAAGGCTCTTTCAATCCAAAAGTCGAGATCCTCTTCGGTATCAAAACCCTCGGGGTCTATGAAGAGGAAACCCCGCATGGGCTTGCCCGTGAAATCCATCTGCCGACTTCCAGCTTTCTTGAGCAATTCCTCGTAGGGCAGTTTGCCTACCCGCACCATGAGGCGGTCCTGCTGTGTTTTCTTGTCGATGTCGATCCCTACGCACATCTTCTCATTCACCATAAAAATTAGCCCCCCCATCATCTTCTTCTCCTCCGTTACGTTGGCTTGGCGCAACCGCTGCCGCACGCGGTCCGCTAAAAATTCACTGTATGCCATGATGTCCTTCGGTTTTTTGTAAAATACAACGTTGGTAGCTAATAGCCGCATTACTTTACCTTTGAGAAGTACCTCTACCGTAAGACGCAAAAATCTAGCCCTATGAGAAAAGCAAAGCTTCAGAAACTTGGCAACGAAGCCAACGCTCAGGTCCGTATCGATTATTCGCGGTACGATGTAGAAGAGGGGGTGTCTACCCTGGCGGATGCGCTTATCATTCCGCTGTACGTAGCGCGCAGCCTTATCGTGCCCGTGTTACTTCCCATTGTAGTGGCTATTGTGGTAGCCATTCTCTTTCAGATGTCCGTTGTGGGCGCCATATTCTACGTACTAC
>DMST01000340.1:75517-96717 GCA_003454975.1 Cytophagales bacterium
CTTGGGTATCAGCCATCCCCTTGGCCGTGCTGGTGGGGCTGATTTTGCTGCTGCGCCGGATTGGGGAGGACGTAACTACGCTTTTTCATGTGGCGCTAGACACCACATTGCTGGCCTATGAGGATGCACAGAAGCTAAGAGACCAAGCCAAGGAGGCCGGGAGAAAGGCCAGTCTGTACCAGGTTTTTCAAGGGGTAACCTACTTTGTGATTCTGCCTACTGTACATAAGGTGTTGGCTAGAAAACTACCACTCTTTGGGTGGTTGTTGGCCCACATCATCGACCGGGTGTTCTCCAGCCTACTTAAGATCCGGCAGAAGGACTTTGAGGCCATAGAGAATGAAATAGGAGAGGAGGATACACCAGAAGAGGCTATGGGTAAGGTGAATAGCCGTATTGGCAAGCTAAAGGAAAGCAGCGGCAATACCATCAAAGTAGCCATGAGGGTGCTGTCCTACCCTTTGTTTGTAGCGTGCGTATTTATTGGGAGCATCACTGCGCTGCTAGAATTGCTTTGGTTGTCGCTATTCCGGTAAGGCTAATCTAGCGACCAAGCTACCCCTAGCCCTACCAATGGCGCAGAATACAGATTGGTTCGGGCATGCCATCCATCAAAGAAGGTTTGTGCCTGCAATACAATGTCCCATTGGTCGGTTACCGAGTAGTTGACAGCCAAGCCTGCCGCCATAAAGTTGGTACCATCGCTGCGGATGAAATCCGCAAAGGCGTTGGTTTGCTCCCCCAAGGTAACCAGTGCATTCCCCCGGGCCATGATCCACCACTTGGGGCCCGGCTGGTAGCCAACTTCTACCCCGTAGCGAATCTGATCACGAAACTGGCTGTCATTGTATCCTGTCCGGAAATTATAGGCACCAAAGCCCTGTACATACAGAGGCAGCGGGTGGAAGGAGTGGGAGGCCGCTACGGTGCTCCAGACGTTCCATTCGCCATCGCCTGTGGGCAAGTTGATCATCTCAAAAGCCAGCTCACGGTTGGTGGCAAAATTGTCTCCCGGGGCAGTAGGGATCTCTGGGGCAATGCTGATGCTTACGGGCACCTTTCCTGTAAGGATGCCATACTTCAGCTCTAGCCGAAGATCACCGATGCCATGGGCCCAGTCAGTAGTCTCAAAACTATTGAGCCGGTATAGAGGCATCGAAACCAATACGTCTAACCGATCCGTGATCCCGTATTCGCCATACAGATATAAAGTGTGTTGGCGAAAGTTGGATGTAGTGACTCGGTCGCCATTGATGTTGTAAAACTGGTCTCCCTGAAAAAACTGATATCCCGCCTGCACATAGGCTTGGCCCTGTTTTTTTACCCAACCGCTTTGGGCGGATAGGGCAACTGGAAAAAGAAAAAGAGCGGCAAGCAGTAGGAAACGATTCATATGAGCGGGCATAAAAGGGCCCGACAATTCGTGAGGACTGCCGGGCTATTTAAATATAGTAGACGTTTTGTTTTATTGGAGTTCTGCGTAACCAAAAGGAACGTTGGCAGAACCACACCACAGAATCACGTGGGTGAATTGGCTGCCCGGTACAGGATCCAACTTGAAGTTGTTTACACCCGCGTTGCGCACGCCACCTACCAAATACAAGTCAGGGTTACCGTTGCCAGGATCGGTAGTGAACTCAGAGGAAGTAGACAGGTAGACAGTTACCGTACCTGTAGCCAAGTTTGTGTTAAAGGAAGAGCTAAACTGCAGAAAGGTAGTTCCTTCTGAGTCGGTACCCAATGAGGCGGAACCAGTACTACCAGCACCACTCTGTTCTACAAAGTCTCCTGTAGCCGAAGCGGTGAAATCACCTTGAGGTTGGCTGCTATCGATAATTTCAGGCTCTACTTCTTCAGTACAAGCAGTGAACAACAAGCCAGCGACCAACGCTGCGGACAACAAAATTGATTTTTTCATGTGTTTGGAAGGTTTGTTTACCGTTCGTTGGGGTGAACGCCCTCCCAAAGGATTTGGATTCCGGTTTTTCGATGTTTAAGCTTCAGTTTTGCAGCCGGCTGACAATTGGGGTCGGAATTTGACTCAGTAAATGTACGGGGTTTGACATTTGGTGATGATTGTCCCAGTGCCAAAAAACGATCATACGGCCTTCTGAAGGGTATTTTCTAGAGCAAGAAGGGTAAACCGGAACGTGCTTCCCGTGCCGGGTGTACTTTCCACAGTCAGCTTGCCTTGGTTGAGATGAACGAATTCCCGGACCAGATTGAGTCCGAGGCCAGTGCCCTTTTCTTGATTGGTGCCGAGTGAGCTTTGAACTTGATTGGAGAATAGCTTTCGCGTGGTCTTTTCATCCATACCTACACCCGTATCCGAGATGGCAATGCTTACATACTCGTCCATATCCGTTTGAGAGACGGTCACTTGGCCACCTCTTGGGGTGAACTTGATGGCATTAGAGATCAGATTTCGCAGAATCAAATTGATCATATCGGGGTCACCCACCACATTTACTGGCCCATAGGTGTCTTTGGTTACTTGCACGCCTTTGCTCTGTCCTATGGGTTGGTATACACGCAATACCTCGGTGATGAGCTGATCCAGGTTAATCTCCTGGGTTTTTACCTCCACTCCGCGCATTTGCTTGCGCGACCAATAGAGTAAGTTGGTAAGCATCTCAAAGGTGCTTTGCACTCGCATGGTAGCTTTTTCTGCGAATACCTTGGTTTCTGAGGCGGAGATGTGCCCCTCGCGAAGTAAGTCCAGTAGGCCAATTACGGTAGCTAAGGGGCTACGCAGATCATGAGAAATAACGGAGAACATCTTGGTTTTAAGCCGATTCATCTCAATGAGTTTTTTGTTTCGCTCATCGATGGTATGTTGGCGTTTTTCCAGATCCTTGAGGGCAATGCCCAACTGGCGGTTTTTGCCCAATACTTCCCGCTGCTTGGTCTTTAGCAAGGCCTCCATGGTACGGTACCTTCGGAGAGTCTGGCGATTTTTTGCCCACATGGCAATCCCAAAACCCAATGATAACACCACCAATCCCCACAATAGAGCCTGAGGATGGGTGATTGTACCGGATACCCAGGCTTCAACAATAAGCCCCAACCCGCTCTGTTCGATCATGTTCCCGCTTAACGATAGTTTTTATGTCCTTAAAATTACGTAAGAATGAATTAATCGTTGAGAGATCCCTGAGTTTTATCGTAACAATTAGATTAAAGTATTAGAAATCCCGATTAGGTTGTAGGGCTATTAGATTAGCGAAAGGGGAGAAAAAATATAGCATCAGTGCGCTGGATTTGGATGCTACTTTTTAGCAGGAAATTAGAGGAATAAGAAAAATCTCAGATGGACTGTTGTTTTTGGTAGGATAATTGTCACTAAACCCCTAAAATGTCAAAAATTGACATTCGCGATTAACCACAAATAAAAGTTTCGAAACATGCGAAAAATTGGAGTTACACTTTTGGTTGCGGCTTTTAGCTTTTTGTCTTTTGCCCCCGCTGCATTGGCCCAAGACTGGTCCGAATCGGAGTTGCAGGAGATGTACATGGAGTATCTGAATGATGAAGGGTTGGACGATGCGTTCATCGATAGTGATGGTGATATCCAGTTTACTTACAATGACTACAACTTCTTTGTAGAGGTAAACGAGGATGACAATGAGTTCTTCCGGGTGGTAATGTTTGGTTTCTGGCCCATCGAAAGCCAAACAGAAGCGGTACAGGTAGCTTTTGCCTGTGACGAGGTCAACCGTCAGATGAAAGTGGCAAAGGCCAATACTGTAGACGATTCGGTATGGATCTCTTGTGAGTTGTTCTTGGGCCGTCCTGATCACTTCAAAGCTGTGTTCTGGCGTTGTATGAATTCGATCGAGTCGGGCTTTGATACCTTCATCGAGGAGATGTAATTGACCAACCCTACTGGTGTAGAAAATTCTAAGAGCGGCCCATGGCCGCTTTTTTTTGGCCTAACAATTATCAGAAACGGGCTGTTCCTTTTTCGATGACTGTAATACCTTCACCTCCTCTTGTTCAACGGAAAGAAGTCCCCGTTCCCACTGGCCCCTGGCGATACTACCAGGAGTGGAATCGGGCGTTGTTTATGCACTGGCCAGTAGCGACGGCCTCCCTGGCTGATCATCTGCCCGAAGGACTGATTTTGGATACTTACCAGGGGCAGGCCTGGATTTCCGTAGTGCCTTTTGTGCTTGAAAGGGTGAGACCTCGAGGATTACCGGCGGTGCGTGGAGTTTCCGATTTTGCAGAGCTGAATATACGTACCTATGTACTGCGCGATGGAGTGCCGGGTGTATACTTTCTAGCCATAGAAGCTGGCTCAAAGGTGGGGACTTGGATAGCCAAAAACCTCTCTGGCTTGCCCTATTCCTACGCCAGGATAGAGCATACCAACCACGAAGTGTCAGTGAAAGCGGGTAGCCGGGGCGTTCAATTACAGCTGGGTTATTCCGTGGGCAACTCCATGGCCTCTGGACCCTTGGACGTATGGCTCACAGAACGCTATGCCATACATCAGGTAACCAAAGGGAAGTTACGGACCTACCCGGCGCAGCACCAGCCATGGCAGCTAAAACAGCTTTCCTTGTCCTACTTTAGCTTTGAGTATCCCCAATTTGAAAGCCTTGTGGAAGGCCCGCCGGTGCGAATGGCGTATTCTGAGGGAGTGCAGGTGCACGCCTGGGATCCTTATTGATTCATGGGTTGTAGAAGGTCTTTTACTTGACTCACAATAGAAGGGCCGTAACTGCGGCTCACTGGAATTTCTTCTTCTAAAATATGGAGTCGGTATCCTTGGGCATTGCCCGTAATGTGTTCTACCCGCTCTAGGTTGGCAATGTACGATCGATGCACCCTTGCTACATTGGGCTGGGTAAGTTGTTCTTCTAACCGGCTAAGAGGCGAACGGAGGAGTGATTTCGTCTTCTGGCCTTCATCATCCCATACTACTTCGGCATAGTTATCGGCCGCCACAATGTAGCGCAAGGCTGACTGACTCACGGTGAGGGTGTCTTTCCCATTTTCGGCAGTCAAGGTAATGGCAGCGGTAGATACCGGTGGGTGACTCTCTTGAGGAAAATTCACAGCCTGCTCGTGTTTTCGCGTACGAATGAAAAAGTTGCTGGTAGTGAGCAATACTGAGGGAAAAATGCCTACGGCCAGGGTCATACCCAGGAAACGGAAAAAGCCTGGCCAGTTGAGGTTGGCCACGCCAATGAGCGTACTGTAATAGAGATTGCCTCCGGCTATCAGCAGGATGATGATCAGCTGAGTGATAATTTCCTTGCCCAGCGTCCACTGTACATCGCTGTACCAGCGAGGAAAAATCCATCTGAGAGTATACACTTCTAGCACCAAAACCAGACCCGTAACCACTCCGTAACCTAGCAGGGCCCATGCCTTCAGGGGGTGATTCCAGTTGGCTAAGCCGAAGGGCTGAAAGATGAGTAAGAAGATGCCTACAAACAAACTAGCGAAAATAATCACCCGGCGGCCATGTGTAGGTGATTCCCGGTAGGGGTAGGGCGCACGCAAATATTGAATCCAGGAAGCCATCGACGAAAAATACCCGGATTTAGCTAGTTTTGCACCCAATTACTTCACTTTTTCCTACTACATGAGTTTTCCTACCCGCACGCGCGCCCAAGAATCCCGCACCGCCATCGCCCGCCTTTACGTAACCATGCGTCACCTCTTTAATCGAGGGTATTACAAACCCAGCGGCCGTAGTGGTGAGTCGCTAAGAGAAGCCTTGTACGCCCTCAAGCCAGAGATTTACGGTTCCATTGCCGATTCTGAAAAGGTAGAGCTTGATGGTTTGGTATACATCATTGATCGCTTGCCTTTGGGGATCGAGGAGTGCCGGTTTGTGCAGCTGATTGCCGATGAGGGGTACCGCAAGCGCAGTGATTTGGAAGTGATCATTCCTGAGAAGCGCCGGAGAAACTGCTTTCGATTAGACGAGGATACCATGCTGATTGAGGTAACCCGTGGGCGTTCGGAGATCTATGACATCCTTACGCACCTCACTTTTATGTACATGGAAGCCCATAAGATTGCCAGGAATGCAAAGGATCACGACGGACACCTCACTCACGAGTGGAAGAAGCTAGAGGAAATCATGCTGGGTGGAGAAGGTGAGCCCGAAGGGCAGTACCTGGGCCTGGAATACCGAGACCAGGCCTTTGCCTACCTGAGCACCTTACTGGGGCGTACGTACGAAGAAACGGTGGATGCTTTCCAACGTTTGGCCCACAGCCGAGACGAACGGCACGGTTTGTTTCATACGGTGTATTGGTTAGGCAAGCTGTCTATGGAGGAGGACGAAGAGGAACAGCTGGAACGCCAGATTAAATTTAGCTCTACCCTGCGCGACCGTATTGGCCACCACTTTCATGGGGAGCGCTGGGCCACTTACATTCAGGACTTATTGGTAGAAAAGGGGTGGCAAAACCGTCCGCTCCATATCATTAGTGCCAACCTACATAGCGTAGTGAATAGCCTGTACGGTTATGCAGCGCTGCAAGAGATGGGGGCGTTGGGCGACGATTGGTCATTGTATACGGTGGCTGAGCTACTGAGCACCTCTGAGAAGAGGGAATGGAGCCAGCAAATTTTGGAATATGCCCATCGGCACGGCATGTATTCCATAGACCGAACGGCAGGTACCAATATTAAGGTGCAGGTTTTCGATCTGGCGGCCATTCAAGGTATGTCCCTACCTCCAGAACTAAACGCGAATTCGCTACCGCAAGGCGAGGAGGCTCCTCTTATTCTAGTCATGGACTATGCCTTTGGCGAGCAGGCCTATGAGTTGATGGACGAGCTATTAAAGCCTTTCGAGTCCACACCTGACCAAATGCGCAATATCCAGTCCATCAATGTGATGGGAAAGGCTGGTATTGTGGTGGGAGATAAGGGAGACTTAATGATTCCTGATGCCCATGTGTTTGAGGGAACGGCAGATAATTATCCTTTCCAGAATGATCTCACGTTGGAGGACTTTGAGGGTTGCGGACTGCCCGCGTACTCTGGAGCCATGGTCACGGTACTGGGTACTTCCCTTCAGAATAAAGATATATTGAAGTTCTTCAAAGAAACTTCTTGGCGAGTGATTGGTATCGAGATGGAGGGGGCTCATTACCAAAAGGCCATCCAAGCGGCGGCACATATTCGCAGGAGCGTTCCACAAGATGTAAAAGTGCGGTATGCCTATTACGCCTCGGATAACCCACTTATTACCGGGGCTACCCTGGCTTCGGGTAGTTTGGGCATGGTGGGCGTACGACCAACCTATTTGATTACCGCTAAAATATTGGAGAAGATTCTACGATGACGCCGGAAGAACAGAAACGAATCTCAAAAAAACTCAGCTATCTATTGCGGCATCATCCGGAAGCAGTAGGTCTTACGGTAGACAAGCAAGGGTGGGCCCGGATCGATGAATTGTTAGGGTGTCTGGCTCAGGATCAGTTTCCTGTAAGCCGTGAGCAGCTAGATATTGTGGTAACCGAAAATCCTAAACAGCGGTTCCTCATTTCTCCCGACGGGATGGCCATTCGTGCTAGCCAAGGACATTCTATCCCGGTAGAGTTGGGTCTATTGGCTGTGATGCCACCCCAAAAGTTATTTCATGGCACGGCCACCAAAAACGTGGAAAGCATTCAAAACCAGGGTCTTATAAAGGGTAGTAGAAACCACGTGCATCTGTCGGTAGATCATACTACCGCTAAGTCGGTAGGGCAACGGCATGGTAAACCGGTGATACTTACCGTAAAGGCCTTGGAGATGCATCAGGCTGGTTTTGAGTTTTTTATCTCCGATAACGGTGTATGGCTCACTGACCATGTGCCGGTTGATTATTTGGGCTTTCCGCAAGGCCGCTGATGGGGTGTGAGTAAAAGTTTGATCCCAATTTTTATTGGACTATTGCGGATCTCCCTAAAATTTCTTTAATCACCAAAAAATCATGCATCAGCGAAGAACTTAATTGGTATTATTTCGTTGGTCAATGCACTACAACACCGCAAGAAATAGTTTGTAGTCTAAAGAGAAAAATTATCTTTGCGCCACGAAAAATCGATGGCCTTAGAACAAGAAAAAATAAGGAGGTTGTTACTATGTATTGGACATTGGAATTAGCATCATACCTGGAAGATGCACCCTGGCCGGCTACCAAAGACGAATTGATTGACTTTTCTATCCGTTCTGGTGCCCCTCTGGAAGTAGTAGAGAACTTGCAGGAACTGGAAGATGACGGTCAGCCGTATGAGAATATTGAGGAGATTTGGCCCGACTATCCTACTAAAGAAGACTTCTTTTTCAACGAAGACGAATATTAGAGGGGCCCATAGTAGCCCCTCCTGATTTATTCCCTTTCGGCAATTTGTTTGCTGAAAATAGCCTCCCCGATGTATAAATCTTCCGGGGTGGTAATCTTGATATTTTCATAACTCCCTTCGAAAAGCGAGATTCGGTGGCCAGCTTTCTCGGCTACACTCGCGTCGTCTGTTATCCCCTCTTCAGATACAGCCTCGTAGGCCTCCTTGATTAACTTCACCTGAAAAGTTTGTGGTGTTTGGATCAATCGAAATTGTGACCGGTCCACCGCTTTGGTCGTATCCTTGTCCGTGATACGAATGGAGTCTTTTAAGCGTACCGAAGCTACCGCAGAGCCGTGAATGGCAGCCAAGCGATAGCTGGCACCCAAGCTGTCTGGTAGGATGAATGGCCGAACACCGTCGTGCACGGCTACCAAGCCGTCTCCGTGTATTTTATCCAAACCCCGCCGTACGGATTGGTAGCGGCTTTTGCCTCCTGTTTGGCGCGTATGGGGGATCGTAAAGTTGTGCTCGGTGCATAGCTGCTTCCATCGATCCATGTCTGCTTCTGGTAGCACTAGTATGATGATTACCTCCGGGCTGTAGCGATAGAAGGCTTCCAGGGTATGCATCAGGAGGGGTTGGCCCCCAATAGGTAGAAACTGTTTGGGAATTTCGCTTTTCATGCGGGTGCCGCTGCCGCCCGCTACTACTACGGCGTACTCTTGTTGCTGAGCCATACAATCACTTTTGGGGTGGGCAAAGCTACATCATTGCCCTTTTTGCCAAAGGCTTAAAATGAAGAAAGCCCCAAGGAGGGGCTTTTGTTATTATTTATCTGCTTAGTTTCCTTATACCAGTCCAAGAGAACACAAGCAGCTTAAGAAGCACCTTCCGCAGGTTTTTCCTCTCCCGTGGGCTGCTCCACTTGCTGGTGTGTCTTCAGCATTTTCACTTTGAGGGAAGTGCCAGAATCATCGATAACCTCTACTTCAGAATCCTTCTCAATGTAACCTCCTTGTGTGTAGGCATCGTACATAGTGTCGTCAATCATGATCTTACCGCTGGGGCGTAGTACGGTGTAGGCCGTGCCGCGCTGGCCCACAAAGGATTTGGGGTTGGCGGTGCTGGTATAACCCTCACTACTGTTCTGGGTGTCCTGAAGGGCTACCCGATCGAATAAACGCGAGTTGGTAAAGCGGACGCCCACCACAAAAAGGAGGACCACCGAGCCGATCATAGCGGAAAGCGTAGTGACCACCGCCTTGGTAATCTCACCGCCATCCACAAGGCCAAAATCAAAGTTGTTGTTGTTGATCATGATGAGAGCCAAGGAGCCTACCATTAAGATGATGCCGGAGATTCCAGCTACCCCAAAGCCCGGTATTACGAATATCTCCAGCGCTATGAGTATGACGCCCACAAAGAAGGCGATGATCTCCCAGTTCTCAGCCAGGCCGTTGAGGTAGTAGGGGGTGAGGTACAGCACCAAGGCAATGAAGGAAGCCAAGATGGGGAAACCTACTCCGGGCGATTGCAATTCGAAATAGATGCCGCCAATGATAATCAGGATCAAGATGCCGCTGATGAAGGGGTTGATGAAGAATGAAATAATCTTTTCGCTGCCCGGCAGTTCAAAAGTTTCGATCTCATAGTCGTTGGCAAACAGCCCTAACTCTTGTTCCAAGATGGCTTTCACGGTCTCTACTTCCCCTTCGCAATAGCCGTACTGAAGGGCTTCGGAAGTGCTGAAGGTGATTACTTGTCCAGCGGGAGAGATGCTATCTACCGAAAGGTTTTCGTCTACCATGGCCTCGGCAATGTCCGGCCGACGGCCCGTCTTCTCGGCAGTGGTGCGCATAATGCCGCGCATGTAGCTTTGGTATTTATCTGGTGCGGCTGAACCATCGGCTACTACCACCGTAGCCGCTCCTATGCTGGCCCCAGGGGCCATATAAATGCTGTCGCAGGCAATGGAGATCAAGGCTCCGGCCGAGGCCGCATTCTTGTTAATGAATACGTAAACAGGGACTTCCAGGTCCAGAATGGCTTGGCGGATTTCGTCAGCGTCGTTGAGGGCGCCGCCGAAAGTGTTCATGTCAATGATGATTCGGTCGGCCTCAATGTCCTCAGCATGCTCCAGGGCAAGCTGAACGTAGCGGTTCGATCGCGGGTCGATCTCCGTACGAATCTCCATAACCATGATGGTTTCTTTGTCGCCTGGGGTTGGTTGTGCCAGACTAGTAATGGCCATGAAACAGGCCGCAATACATAACAGGTAGCGCATATAAAGGTGTACGGATTAGAACAGCAAAATGATGAATTGCTGGCTAATAATAGCAAAAAATGGCCTGAGGCCGAAAAGCTTCAAGAGGAGAGAAACAGGCAATCCTTTCATTGCCTGTTTCTGAGATGGAGGACTACCGATTCTGTTGCTTCTGCTGTATGATGCTTTTGTACAGCTTACCCATGCTCTTTTCCCGTTCCCTCCGTTCGTGAACGGTGGCTGCGTAGTGCGCCTGTTCCCGCTCCAGCCTCATGTAGTTCTGATAGACGTCCTCATCCAAATCTCCCGCCTCGAGTGCCGCCAATACCGCACAACCCTTTTCGGTGGTGTGCGTGCAGTCATTGAACTTACACTCATCTATGAGGTCATAAATCTGTTCGAAAGTCTTTTCTAAACCCTCCTGGCTATCGGCAATGCCTACTTCTCGCAGGCCCGGGTTGTCAATGAAAATCGCTCCAGTTTCCAGAACGATCAGTTCCCGATGAGTGGTCACGTGCTTACCTCGGTCAATGCGCTCGCTGATAGCTCCGGTATCCATCCTCTGGCTACCGCTAAGCTGATTGATGAGCGTGGACTTGCCTACCCCGGAGGAGCCCAAGAGACAGTAGGTTTTGCCTGGCTGGATCTCCTGTCGGAGTAACTCCATACCCTCCCCACTAGCATTGCTGAGTGGTAGCACCGTTACTTGAGGTAAACGGTCCTTCACCGCTTGGATCATTCCGTCTGCTTCGGCCCTACCCAACAAATCGATCTTGCTCAGCACCACCATGGGGGTGATGTTCGCCTGGTGGCAAAGGGTCAAATACCGTTCTATCCGGTTGGCATTGAAATCCCGATTGAGCGATTGCACAATGATCCCATAATCTACGTTGGTGGCTATGAGTTGCTTCTCGCCGGATCTGCCAACGGCCTGCCTTTCTAGCTGCGAATGGCGGGGGTATACCTGATGTATAATCCCTTTGTTTCCATCATATAGGGTGATGGCTACCCAATCGCCTACCGCTGGCAGGTCTGCTCTGCTTTGGGCCGTGTATCGAAGGTTGCCCAGTAGCTCACTTTCTATTTCCCCCTCTGGGGCCAGAACGAGGAACCGGTCTTTGTGTTCCTTCACTACCCGTCCCACGTTAAACCTATCTAGTTGGTGTTGGCTCCGGTATGTTTCGAGTTGTTTGTTGAAACCTAGTTGTTTTATGTCGATGTTATTATTCATTTCAATATGCTCTTTACAAGGGATTAAGACCAAGAATGCCCGGCACGCTTCGTCATGTGTAATCCCGATGAATCAATTGATAGTTATTTCCCTTGGTGAAAAGGCGCGGCGCGGCGTTGCCCATTTGATGAATGGGCACAAGGAATCAGGCCCCGCAAAAAGTGAAGGGAAAAGGGAGGAATGACAGAATCCGCTTGGTGAGTTAAGGGGAAGTTCTGTCGGTTACACCGACTCCTGAGCGGAGGTAATTTGTAAAGAGCTGTTACTCATAAAGCTACAAAGCTAGGCATCCTGACCATGTAAGGCAAGTGGGTAGGAGAAAGGGAGAATCACTGCATGGGGTTAAATAAAACAAAAGGTCCCCGTTGTGAGAGACAAAACGGGGACTTCTAAGGGATGTCTGTTTTTCTGAATAGTGTTATTGACAAAGGGGGGATTTGGCCCTAGAACCCAAATCCAAATGCCTCTATGCCTTGTACTTGTGGAAGATCTTCAGATCGCTTTCATCTTATTGTTACGCTTCTCGTGGGTGATTTCGGCCAGACCTAAGGCTTCCATCAGAGGCGGGATATACATGCCAAACCTGCCCCGGAAGTTCTTCTTGAGGCCGTACCAACCGCCCACGGGATTGTCTTCCGAACGGCCCCAGTACTCGATGGTACCTTCCTTCGCTTCCTGCTTTTCGTCTTTGCTACCCAGGTCCATCCAGTCGCCGTGTGCCTTCAACATGGCGTGCAGGTCTGGTATGCACTGGATGTTGTAGTGCAAAATAGTTTTGCCCACGGTGCAAACCAGAATTTCCATGCCGTCCTTCTCGTCTACGTGCATGGTGTATTCTGAAGACAAGGGAGGGGTTTTCAAGGTCAATGGATTGTCCTTGGTTCCGATTTTTTCTTTGTAGTCCATATGTTCAAGTTATTGAGCGTTGGCAATCAATTCAGCTTCTTTTTTCAGATCGGCGGCAAACTTGTTGAACGATTCGTCAAAGTCTGGTAGGTACTTTTTGTACATAGGGTACATCAAGCCTCCCATGCGCTCTACCATACTGAAGGTCACTCCCTTTTCCGTGGGAGTGAGGGTAAACGTACGCTTGCCCTGATTGTCTCCCCACAGCATGTGCTTCTCGGCCTCCATCTCCTTCACCTTGATCTTAAAGGTGCGCTTGGGATCCAGATAGGAGACCAACTTGATTTTGTCGCCTACGGCGATGTTACCCTCTAGCGAAACGATGGTGGAGTTCCAGCGAGGAATATCCTGAGCCTGGGTCAATAAGGTCCACACGATAGCCGCATCTGCATTGATCTCAATGCTTACGCTTGTTTGTTGGGCGAAACGCTCTTTCTCCGTTTGAGCGTTTCCGGTTTGGGCAAGGGTAGATGTAGTAGTCATGAGGGCTAATAGTAATGTTATATTTTTCATTTTGTTTTCGTTTTGCCCTTTTGACGTGCGGGCTTCAGAAAACGATAGGGCTTGGGCTAATTTTTTTCTAAATGTTTTTCCATCACCTGCCTATTGTGCTCTAAATGATGGAGTTGCAACTCGGAAGCTCCTGAAGAAAAAGGATCTAATTCTTCCAAAATCTTCATTCGTAGGTCAAAAAGATGCTCCTTGTTTCCGGTTTCTGCATCGCGTGCCATTTGTACTTTGGCAAGTTCTGTTTGCTGATCCTGTTTGGGATTGTAAATTCCGTTTAGCTCCGTGCACTGGTGGCAAATCCCCTCTTTGTTGATGAGGGAGCAACGCCGGTCGAATATTTCAATCATTTTGGACCTTCCGGTGTGTAAGTAGTACTTCACCATGGCTTCGGTTTGTTCCATGATTTCGGCAATCTCTTTCACCTTGAAATGATAGACTTCCTTTAGTAGAAGCGTAAGCTGCTGCTCTAGCGGTAAGGATTTGGATACGCAGGTAAAGCAAAAGGCAACGTGTTCCCGGATTTCGAAATTGCCATGCTGAGAGGTGGCTCGTATCTGCATGGACTCTTGAAAGAATTCTCGATTGTTGAGGGCGGCCTCTTTGCAGATGTCCGTCACGTTCTCGGGCCAGCGCTTTTGGGCCCGAAGCAGATCGCGGGCCAGGTTGGAACCAATAGCAAACACCCAGGTTTTAAGACTGGACTCGCCCCGGAAGGTGCTTAGCTTTTCCGAAGCGCGGATGTACGTGTCTTGAAGTATATCCTCAGTATCCGGCACGCTGGTGGTGATGCGTAGCAGGTAGGACTTGAGCTGGGCCCGGAAGGCCTCGAATTCGGTGGTGAATTGGTCTTGGGTCATAGGTTTGGGCTAGCTAAATTTAATATAATGTATTATCGCCCAGAAATGGATGCCAATTCTTTGGTTGCTTGTTTTTTGTTTTCAAATGTGCATTAAGTGCTAAACGGAGGCTGCTTTGAACAGCCACTGTCTATCCTCCAGTATTTGTAGCTCCTGATACATCGCCATCAGGGTTTCACCCCATTGCATTATGGAGAACCGTTGGGTATGACTTTCCGCACCTGTTATTTGTGCTAGCTGATTGTCTAGGAAGTAAAACCGCGCCTGGATTTCCTTCGTCTCATTGGGGTCAAAGAATTCCGATAGGCCTAGTTCTGTGGCTTTAACTGAGTCTAGGTAGTAGGGGACGTTGTACTGAAAAGCCCGGTCAGACACTAGGAGTACAGCTTGGTTTTTCATATAAAAGCTGCGAAATAATTTCCCGGATTCTCCCAGCATTCTGATCTCAATCTTAACTAAGTTTTGACCGTCGCGGTAATACAAAACATCAGCCCCATCGGTAGAATATTGAAAAGCCTGTGCTTGAGTCAGCGTGTATTGATCCAGCCGTTGATCTACAGCCTGTTGGTATTGGTGGGTTTGGTCCAGAAATGACTGTGCCCGGACGAGTTGCCCGGGCACAAAGAGTATCAATAGTATCGTTAGGAACCGCATGCTATGGATTAGCGTCCGCCCATCATATTGGCAAGGTTGCCCATGCCGCGGCGTTTGCCACCCATTTGGTTCATTTTCTTCATCATCTTACGCATATCCTGGAACTGCTTCAGCAGGTTGTTTACTTGCTGGATGCTAGTACCGCTACCGCTCGCGATGCGCTTGCGGCGGCTACCGTTGATGATGTCCGGATTGTCCCGTTCGGCAGGGGTCATACTCTGAATAATGGCCTCAATGGGCTTAAAGCTGTCGTCGTCCAGATCGATGTCCTTCAAGGCTTTGCCCATACCGGGAATCATGCCCATGATATCCTTCAGGCTACCCATCTTCTTGATCTGCTGTAGCTGGCTCAGGAAGTCATCCAGAGTAAACTGGTTCTTGCGAAGTTTCTTGTTGAGGCGGCGGGCTTCGTCCTCGTCAAAGGCCTCCTGGGCCTTCTCTACCAGCGAAACTACGTCGCCCATACCCAGGATCCGGCTAGCCATCCGATCAGGATAGAACACATCTAGGGCATCCATTTTTTCACCCGTACCCACAAACTTGATAGGCTTCTCTACTACCGAGCGAATGGAAAGGGCCGCACCACCCCGGGTGTCACCGTCTAGTTTGGTAAGTACTACCCCGTTGAAGTCCAGTCGATCGTTGAAGGCCTTGGCCGTGTTCACCGCATCCTGACCCGTCATGGAGTCCACTACGAAGAGCGTCTCTGCCGGGCTGAGGGCTTCCTTCAGGTTGGAGATCTCGTTCATCATCTCCTCATCCACGGCCAAACGACCGGCGGTATCGACGATGAGTATCTTCTTGCCTTGTTTCTTGGCTTCTTTGATGGCCGCCTTGGCTATTTTGACCGCGTCCTTGTTCTCGGGCTCAGCGTATACCGGCACGTCTACCTGCTCACCCAAAACCTTCAGCTGGTCAATCGCCGCCGGGCGGTAGATGTCGCAGGCTGCCAGCATCACCTGCCGGCCTTGTTTCTTGAGGTAGTTGGCCAGCTTGCCGGTAAAGGTGGTTTTACCCGAACGTTGCAGGCCGCTGATAAGGATGACGGCAGGGTCGCCCTTGATGTTGATTTCCTCTTGTTGCCCACCCATCAAGCGCACAAGCTCCTCGTTCACAATTTTCACGAGTAGCTGGCCCGGCTTCACGGAGGTAAGCACTTCGCGGCCCAAGGCTTCTTGCTTGATCCGGTCGGTTACTTCCTTGGCAATCTTATAGTTAACGTCCGCATCGATAAGTGCCCGGCGAATTTCCTTCACCGTACTGGCTACGTTCACTTCCGTGATTCGGCCTTGCCCTTTCAGGGTCTGGAAGGCCTTATCGAGCTTCACACTGAGATTATCAAACATAATGGCTGTACTTGCGTCAAAAACGGACCGCAAAAATAAGGAATTTTTAGCCGCGATGGTTCCGGTGAGGGACTTTTCTGTGTTAGGCCCCATTCTCTGTCATCCAATAGGTAAGGGATTAAAATACAATAGGCTATCCGCTGGGCTCCACTTGCCGTACCAAATAGCTGGGTATAATGCACAAAATGGATCAAGATTATCGGAGAGATGTCGCTGGTGCTTGGTATCCAATAGAACAGTTTCCTGCTTTTAGTTCCGCTGGGTCTCAACCATGAATAGAGGGTTTATTGGCTAATTGTTCAGGGGCGCTTTGTCTCTTTATCGTGTTTTTGAGATATTTGCAGGGCTTAACCAAAACGAACTCAACTCGATTCATGAAAAAGCATCTCATCCTAGGTACCCTCTTAGGGGTGCTCGGCATTCAGGTCTCTCAGGCTCAAGAAAAATATCAACCCGGATTTGTGATTACACTGGAAGGCGATTCCCTGCGCGGTGAATTGCTTACCCAATCCAGTTTTGCCAATTATAAGGAGGCGATTTTTAGGCAAGGTGACTTTATAAAAACTTATTATCCGTTTGATATCCAGGGGTTTGGCTACGTAGGTGGGCGTTACTTTCATCAACTAAGTGGGATGGACTCCTTTGTGCAGGCTCTGGTGCTGGGCTACATGAGTTTGTACAAACAGGATAACCGTTACTATCTGGAAAAGGAGGGCGAATGGGCGGTGGCCGCGCAAGTATTTGGCCTGAAGTCCATTGTGGAGGATGTTTCCGCCTCATTAACGTTTATGGATTGCCTGGATGAAAAAGATGCCTTCATCACTCAGCTAGATGATAAGTCGGTGATTGAAAAAGTAATACTGTACAATAACTGTAAAAACAGCTCCTACCGGGTATTGCGTAATGAATTGCCTGCCTTAGAGGCCGAATTTGGGCTGACGGGAGGTGTAGTTTTAGGGCAACTAATAACTAAGGAAGATGTGGATCCTAGGGGTATCATGCCCGACCAGTACCAGACTTGGGATGCCACTTTTGGTTTGTCAGTGATGCTGGAGTTTCCCAGAACTTCTGAGAACTTATTTGTTGAATCTGGTATTCACTGGATGGATCAGCAGTTCGTAGGCTATACGGAAGATGTGTATTTCAACCAAACGGACTACCACGACACGCAAATCGACCTCCGTTATCTTCAGCTCCCCTTTTTGGTGGGCTATCAGTCTAGTTCTTTTCCTTCAAAGTTTCGTTTCAAGGGCGGGGCAGTTTTTATGGCTCCGCTGGAGACCAGTTTTATCAAAACCACTGATATTGAACGGAATGGCCTTTTGAATAGAGGGGAGCCCGCGGAGGTTTGGGAATTAGAACCTTGGTTTTTGGGCTTGTCAGCAGGAGTGGGGTACCGCTATGAGTTGGGTAAGTTTGCTATTGGCGTAGAGGGGACCTACACCCGTACGTTGGATTTAGAAAGCAACACTTTGTATTCCATTCAATTGCAGATGTATTCTGCTTCTCTTCAGTTTATTTTTCTATGAAAAAGATAATGGGTTTTGCCTGCCTCATAGGTTGTCAAAGAACCTGTTTTTTGAGACCGGAGCGGTTTGGATGGATCAGCGGTTTGCAGGTCTGGAGGAAATAGTTAACTCCAGCCAGGTTACCTACCATGCCTCCCATATCCGACTAAATTATATCCAGGTTCCGTTGTTGGTTGGTTTTGAAGGGAGTGGTTGGCCTACTCGACTCAGGATGAAGGGAGGAGCGGCTTTTATGCTTCCCCTACAAACGGAGTTTACTCATGTGTCGGATATCGATTATGGGGATGTAATAGTGCAAGGGAGTCCCTCAACACCTTTTCCCTTCAGAGACTTTTTTATGGGGGTGCAGGCAGGTGTTGCTTACCGATACCAAGTAGGTGGGTTTGTGGCCGAAACAGAATTCCTATTTACCCGTAGCTTGGATTGAGAAGATTTGGCCTTGTAGTCACTTAACCTACAAACACTTTCAGCCTCCTTAATTCTACTTTGGTTGTGATCACAAACAAAGTGATTGGCTGTGATGTAGGGTTGCAGAAATGTTGATTACCAGTGGAAGTCTCGGTCGGCTACCGCCTTGTTTTCGGGCACGTAGGTATCGGTAATGGTGCGGTCCTTACCACCAAACTGTGCGTGCCGAAATCGCACCATGAGTTTCTCATCACTCAGGGCGAGCAGTTGGAAGTACTTCGTATCCCCTTCGGTATTCATAAGGGCAGGAAACTGATCACTGCTAAGCTTAAGGAAGTATTGGTCTGCATCATTTTTAACGAATTTCCAGCTGGCGTGCAGGGTCTCGCCACAGTCTTCATGTTCGCCAGCGTTGTCACGCATGGTACCCTTGGGAGTGAAAATCCACCGGTGGGTAAGGAAACACCCAGCCATGTTCATGCGGGTACCGTCGTTTAGCCGATGGGCGAGCTTCCATACCTTGGTGGTATCGCTAGCTAGTAAGGTCTTGGCTTGGGCCGGGTGAGTGTACTCCGGCTCGGAAGCTCCACAACCCCCAAGCAGTAAAAGTAAGATGAGCCCACCGAGTGGGTGGCCTGAGGATCGCCTAATGGTTAGGCGGAAGGGAAGTTTTTCCATTGGTTTACAGTTCTGCTTTGTGGGTTACCTTATTCCACCAGTCGTTAACGCTTTGGGCCCGGACGAAGAATGAGGAGAGCACCTTGAGACCCAAGAATAGGACTAGTGTCATCAGTATATTCCAATGTATTTCTATGGGCTCTTCGGATAGGTTGATGAAGATAGCATCCGGTGCAATGTTGAAGCCGAAAGAGGTAGCCAGGTTTTGGGCCTCCCGCCGGTGCGATCTACTTAAGGGCTCAGAGATACCAGAAATAAACGAATCTGTGGGTAAGCATCCGTCATACTCGCATTCCCAATAAAGGTCTTCCATGAGAACAAATACGTGCACGTCAATAGGATTGCCTCTTTGGTGCCTGACCAAGGAAACCGAATCTACCCAGGGTACCATCAGATCCATGGTTCCGTCTTCGTAGAACCATTTTGCACCTACCCCCGGTAAGGCTGTGCCTTGAATAAGCTGAACGGTGCGAAAGGTGCCTGGAGTGACGGCTTGGGGGGCAGAAAGGTCATAGTGAGTATGCCGCGTAGTAGCCCAATTGACGAATAGCCCGGATACTCCCATGTAGCCAATGACAAGGTAGACCGCACTAAAAAAGATTTTGTTGATAAATAGTCGCATGTTCTGGATGAGTTGCTTTTGCTCAAAAATAGGAGAATCATCAGTATGTGTCGCTTGTAACAGCCAAAAAGCCGATTCTCATGTAGAAAACCGGCTTTCAGGATTATGTAAAGGGTAATGAATATTAGTGGCGGTGGTACACCTTGGCTACAATGCGCCAGCCCTCGTCTTCAAACTTGAGCAACGATAGGTAGTCGGTGTAGATGAGCTTACCGTCTCGGGAGAGTTGCACTTTGACCTGAGCTGCGTCCTCGGTTACGTCTACGTTGGCAAATTCATAGCTCCACTTGTTCTTCTCGGGGTCAAACTCTGGATCAGCCTTGCGTTTGCGCACGCCGGCTACCCAATCTGCAATCTCATAGCGGCTAAGCTCGCTACCCTTGGCCGAGAAGATGGCGAAATCTTCGTGGAAACCGGTTGCCATGGCATCGGGGTTCAATTCATTGAACGCACCGTGTAAGTATGATTGCTTCACCAGGTCCTTTACTGCGTTCATTTCGCGAACATCGGAAAAGGATTCACTAGAATCTGCAGACCGGATACCGGCGGCAGAGAGGGCTACTAGCAGGCCGGCCAGTAACCACATGTTTTTGTTGATGGTCATGTTGATGCGGTTTTATTTATAGGGAAGGTGAGAAAAATTACATTGAAAACGAAAGCCTTAGGTGATGGGAAGTGTAAATTAATGTAAATCAACCCGTCGGCAATTGAAAGATGCGTCCGTGAGCCGATTCGGTCATGAGTACTGAGGATGATTGGATCTTGTGCTGATGCTAAAGACTCCGTGTGGGAGTGAGCGAGAGTATGGAGCAACCACAGAGCCTCGCGTTTCCTATCGCAAACCGCGAGCGTTGCTTCTGGATGAAGTACTCATTCCCGGTAGTCAGGTACACAGGTGAAACTAGGTAGCCGTGTCTGTGAAAAAAGCCGGGAAAACCGTTGTATTTTAGCTTTCTAAACAATACTCAAAATGGAATCAACGCTAACCAAGGAAAAAGAACTTACCGCCTCTGAAATTGCAAAACTGCCCGTGCCTCCGGGGAGCAAAGGCCTGCCACTGGTGGGTG
The DNA here is from genome assembly GCA_003454975.1 of Cytophagales bacterium. GTDB lineage: Bacteria > Bacteroidota > Bacteroidia > Cytophagales > Cyclobacteriaceae > DMST01. Next base: position 95,892 of record DMST01000340.1, read on the forward strand.
AAACGATGGAATTTGTGAAGGACCCGCACGCCTTCGTAATGAACCGGATGGAGAAACACGGTCCGGTGTTTCGAACCAGCCTATTGGGATCGAACATGGTTTTTTTAGTAGGCAGTGAGGCCAACCGCTGGATATATGAAGGGGAAGATAAGCGGGTGGAAAACCGCTGGAGCTCGGCCATCAGCCAATTGTTAGGCAACAAAGGGGTAGCTATGATCAATGGGAAGGAACACCGGGCCCGTCGCCGGCTACTCTCGCCCCATTTCAACATGGGCGCCATGAAGGGCTTTGTGCCTACGCTGCAGGAGATCACCCAGCGGCACCTGGATGAATGGGCAAAGGGCAAGCAGATTGTGGGTACGCAACACATCCAGGCCTTGGCCTTTGAGATTGCGGCCACCCTGATCATGGGTGACGGAACCATCGACATGGAGTTCATGAGCAAACAGTTCAAGGTATGGACATCGGGGATGTTCACCCTGACGACGCTCAAGATTCCGGGTACACCGTTTGTGAAGGCACTGAAGGCCAAAGAGGTGCTCATGGATACGATAGAAGGCATTGTGAGGAAACGGATGGCGCAGGCGGAGCAGCCAGATGATATTTTGGCCTCTTTGATAGCGGCTCGCGATGAGAACGACCAGCCGCTGGACGTGGAAACCATCACACATGAGATTCAGGTGCAACTGTTTGCAGGGCACGATACTACCGTGACGGCGTTGACCAATTTGCTATTAACCTTGAGTAGTCAACCTGAGGTAGTAGCCAAGGCCCGTGAGGAGGCATTGGCCCTGCCGGAGAGCCTGTCCCTGGAGGACATCAAGGA
>DMST01000340.1:96743-99854 GCA_003454975.1 Cytophagales bacterium
TCCCCATGGTGATCTATGAAGGCATGCGGGTACAGCCCCCGATCCAAAACGGGTTTCGGGTAGCAATGGAGGATATTGCTTACCAAGGCTACCGGATACCGAAGGACTGGACGGTGGTAGCCAACATTTTCTCGGCGCACATGCAGGATACCTGGACGAGCCCGAAGGAGTTTGATCCTGAGCGGATGAACCCGCACCGGGCTGAGCAGAAGGCTGAGCAGGGTAAATTCATCCCCTTTGGAGGTGGTCCGCGCATTTGCCTGGGGCAGCACTTTGCAATGGTAGAGATGAATCTGGTGCTGGGGATGTTCTTGCGCCGGTTCAACTTTAGCCTGCAACCCGGTCAGAACCTGAAGATGAGTTACTTACCCTTTCCACTACCTAAAAGCGGGGTGATTTTGGACATTGAGGAAAGGGGATAATGAACGGAGTAAGAGTGGGTATAGATAAAAATTAAGCACTCTTTGAAGTGTGGCAGCATGCATTGCGCAGCCTTTTCCCCAAAAAACTGACTAGGTATCCGTAGGTAGCTGCGGGTGGTGACACCCGCCGGCCCGCAGCTATCTCTATGACCTCTAATTCCCACTTCGAACCTGGAATTTAGCGGAGACCTAATGCCGCATGCACGGCAGGCTGGTGCGATTTGCCAACAGGCAGGGTACCCTGACCTACCGTGAGCTGATTGCCCTCCATGCTCTGGATGTGATCTTTGTTAACCAAATAGCTCTTGTGGATTTGAAGGAAGTTGTCGGGCAGCTTTTCCTGAAAACCGCTAAGCGTTTGCCCAACCAGAAGAACCTCAGCCGAGATTAGGTGTAGCTTGATGTAGTTGCCATAAGCCTCCACGTAGGCCAGCTCTGGTAACTCCACGCGTACAATGCGCTTGTCCACCTTCACAAACAGGTGGTTCGGTGAGTTGGCAGGTGCAGCCAGGGTAGGAGAGGGGGAAGGCATGGCAGTGGTAGGCTTGGCTAGTTTCTGCTGCACCTTGCCTACGGCTTGCAGAAAGCGCTCCATAGAGAAGGGCTTGAGGAGATAGTCCGTAACGGATAGCTCGAAGCTTTCCACGGCGTGTTCCGCATAGGCGGTAGTAATGATGACTTCTGGCCGATGGGCCAGGCTGCGCAACAGCCCCATGCCCGAAAGCTTGGGCATGTTGATGTCTAGAAAGAGAAGGTCTACTTGCTCCGTTTGCAGCACCTGCATCACCTCAAAGGCATCCTTGCAGCTGCCCACGTGGATGAGGTAGGGAATCTGCGCCAGATAGTTCTCCATGATCTGGCGGGCAATGGGCTCATCGTCGGCAACCAGGCAGCGTAGTTCCATACAGATCAGGCAGTTAGGGGAAGCGTAAGCAGCACCCGGTAGGAGTCGCTTTTTATTTCGGTAGCCAGCCGATGCCGACTAGGGTAGAGCAAAGATAGCCGCTTGCGGGTATTCTCAGTACCCAGGCCGCCCTCGGCCACCTCTTTGGCCTGCCGTTTACCGGCAGGGTCCACGGTGTTGTAACAGTCCAGGGAAAGCTCCTTTTCGCTGATCTTCAACTGAATGTCAATTTTGGCGCAGTTGTTCCTGGCGGTGCCGTGGTGCTTAAAGGCATTCTCAATGAAAGGAATCAGTAACAACGGGGCCACGTCTTTACCTTCCGGGTCACCTTCTACTTTGAATTCTATTTGCACCGAATCTTCTAGCCGAATTCGCTCCAGTTCCACGTAGTTGCGTAGATAATTCACCTCCTTGGTTAGCGGTACGCGGTCTGTTTGGGTATCATACAAGCTGTAGCGCAGTAGGTCAGATAGCTGCAGCATAAGGCCGGGTAGCTTATCCGACTTGGTGACCGAAAGGCCATACAGGTTATTGAGTGAGTTGAACAGGAAGTGGGGATTGAGTTGGCCTTTCAACGTGTTGAGCTCGGCCTCTTTGGCCTTTTGCTGCCGCAGAAAACTGAAGCGGGCTAGCTGGGCCATCATACCCACCAGGCTGATGAAGGTATATATGCCAAAGGCATTGGAGAAGCTGTCGAATACGGCTTCGTCCTGTGGCGAGGACTCCGAGCTATGCACAAAGCCTATGAAAATTTCCACGAATTCGGCCATGTAGTTCAGGGTAAGGGCGCCAACTATATTGAAGCCAAAGAAGACTGCCAGTCCCCAAAACCAACGTTTCCTGAGAAAGAAGCGCTGCAAAGTAACCAGATTGTGGAAGTAAACGGTGGGTATCATAATGTACCCCAGGGTAGCAAAAACCGTCCAGCGGAGCACCTCCAAAGACTCTGCTTCGTCGGAATTGACCTGTACATTAAGCAACAAGATAAGCCCTGCAACCAACCACCAAAAGAGATTGAGCACGACAATGTTTTGTGAGGCTTTTTGATAAAGCTGCTTCCACCAGGGGCCAATGCCCTTGCTTCCCAATGCTGTCATACGCCAAAGGTAGCCCATTCCCTTTCCTTCGCGCCTTTGTGATGACCAACGAACGGCATTGGCTGATGAAATGATCAATTGTCATGACCAATTGTTTGGCCCATCCGCGTTGGCCGTTGGTCACGGGCTGAAGGTAGTTGGTCAGCTTATTTTTTATAGGTGAGCAACCAAGTTCACATTTGAGCCATCAAAAATGAAAAACTCAAAGTAACCGATGGAAGCACTGGAAATTAGAGGACTATCCAAAACCTACCCGAACGGAGTGCAGGCGTTGAACGATGTTTCGCTTACCATACCCAAAGGCATGTACGGTCTGCTGGGGCCAAACGGAGCCGGTAAGTCATCGCTGATGCGGACGATAGCCACGCTGCAAGCACCGGATGCGGGTACGGTGGCCTGGAATGGCAAAAACCTACTGGAGGACCCCGAAGCGCTGCGCGCAATGTTGGGTTACCTACCACAGGAATTTGGCGTCTACCCTAAAATATCTGCCTATGACCTGCTGAACCACCTGGCGATTCTGAAAGGCTACACCAATGCCCGCGAGCGCAAAGATGCCGTGCTGGGTCTGTTGCAGCGGGTAAACTTGTATGAGGTCCGCAAGAAAGCGGTCAGCAGCTACAGCGGAGGCATGCGCCAGCGCTTTGGCATTGCCCAGGCCCTGCTGGGTGACCCACAACTCATCATT
>DMST01000340.1:99891-100085 GCA_003454975.1 Cytophagales bacterium
CGGATTGGATCCCGGAGAGCGCAACCGCTTCTACAATCTGTTGGCCGAGATTGGGGAGCAGGTAGTGGTGATTCTCTCTACCCACATAGTGGAGGACGTACGCGAGTTGTGCTCGCAAATGGCAATTCTAAACCACGGCAAGGTGCTGTACGAAGGTACGCCTCAGGCGGCCATGGAGCGCTTGCAAGGGCAGG
>DMST01000340.1:100140-100402 GCA_003454975.1 Cytophagales bacterium
TGAAGAAAGAACAACTCCCCGCTATGCAAGAGGAATTCCAGATTCTGACCAGTAAGCTGGTAGCCGGCGTACCCCTGGTACACGTGTTTAGCGAAACCAATCCTGGGGAGGGCTTCCAGCCAGTAGATACGGGTCTGGAAGATGTGTTCTTCACCTACATCAAAGCAGACAAGGCGGCTTAAGCCTTGGTAAGCTTTCAACCGCTCTAGGGTTGACTGCTACATTTTGCGGCGTTTCCCCATTCGTCAATCGTACCTCGTCA
>DMST01000238.1:0-10380 GCA_003454975.1 Cytophagales bacterium
CAGGCTTCCGCTGAACCAGCAGTAGCCGCCTTGCAGCTTGCGCTATACCCGAATCCTACGGCCGACTCACCGACGCTTGCCGTACTAGCCTCCGAAGCGGGCACTGCAAAGGTGCTGGTAGTAGACCTGATGGGGCGTACGGTGTACCAGGAGCAGCTAACCCTACAGCCGGGTACTCACCAAATTACCCTCCCCATCCAGGAACAGCCTTCCGGCACCTACTTAGTTCAGGTACAAACGACTAATCGACATTACCAGCAGGTGCTGGTGAAGGAGTAGGCTAGTGTGGCTAGACGCAGGACGTATGCCGAATCTTCGATTCGGACTCGTCCTACGTCTGGATGCCTCGATGAAGTGTAGTATGGTAAGTAGTGCAGAAAGAGCCACCTCATAGGTGGCTTTTTTGATTGATAATTTGGGAAAATATGGTTGCCGGATGTATTAGTTTTTTATTAAATATTCATTTGGAGTTATCAGATAAGAGAAATTTATGCAATAAATTTACCGCGCCTATTAAGTTTGTTTGGTTTTTGAAGTAATTTACCTTGATGAATTCAAATCCATGATGGATTGGAAATCTCATGGTTGAACCTAAAATTATAGGAGTATTATTCTTAGAGAAGAATCTAAGAAGGCTCTCCCTATTCTTGATCTGACTTTGGCCTTTGTCCTGATATTTCAAAATAATTGAGCTTATATATCCATTGTCAATATTAAGAGGGACAATGCTTTCTGATGTACAGTTTAATTTGATGTCGGAATAATTTGATTTTACCTGATTTCTAGCGATTTCCATCGCATTTTGAATTTTTTTTGTGTTTGATGCTAATCTGACCACCATTTCTAAACTGTTCAAATCAATTGCTCCTTGGAATGCTTCTAGGGCATTCATTAGATCGAGTCGATATTTATTATGATGAATTATCGTGGACAGTCGGATGCCATTTACTCCGAGACATTTAACAAAACTCCTTAATTTGATTATTGATTTATTCTCCTTTGGTGAAAGATGACTTAAGAAGGAAGGGAAGAGAGTTTCGGTAGCCTCATCGATTACTAAGAAGAACCCTTCTGAAAGGGCTTTACTTAACCTGCTTTTTTCTTGGTTTATACCAATTGAAGTTCTAGGCTGGGTTGTCCAAAGAATAGAGTTTTTGTGTGGGTTTTGTGGGAGAGGATATTCGAAGTTTTCATGGTAGTATGCGGGAATAAATTCTATCTCATATCCGAGTGATTCAGCTTGTTTAATTGTTCCAAAATATGTGGGTGTTTCGAAAAATATTTTTTTAAAACCCGTTTGCTTTAACATTAAAAGGGTGATCAAAGAGCCAGAGGTTACGGAATTCGTTAATGTTATATTGTCTTGATGTAAAGTCTCATTCTCCCAGTTGTTCAACAAGTTGATGATTTTGTTTTTTTGTATTGATAATTGATTTTGATAGTCACTCTTATATTCTATAAATCTAGGTTCAAGGTCTAGGAACTTACTTGCCATTGATTCGGTTTCTAGCCACCCTGACGGATCATGTTGAAAACTTCTGTTTTTACGAATATTATTGAAAAACTTTTTATTGATTCTATCAAAGTCATCTGGAAAAAATACACGTTTCATAATACATCAATAAGGTTTAGAACTTCTTGTAGTTTAAAAGATTCATGTAAAGTATATTCCTCAAATTCCTTAATGGAGGGATCTAGCCAAAAATCTTTTGGATTGAATTCGATTACCGATCTTCTGGATTTTCTATCATGAACCCAATCAATTATATCTGTTATTTTTCCTGGTTCAGTAGTTGAATCTAAGATAGCATTCCTATACTTTTTGTTTGAATCGAATGTTAGACAGAGAAATACCGAAAGTGTCTGAACAAATGACTCAGTAGCGTTTTTTTCTTCAAATGAAATATTGATTGTATTGTCACTAATCCATTTTGGGTTTAATCTATCTAGTAGTTTTTTTATTTCAATACTGTTAGTGTTCTTATGTAGTTTAAGGTTTAATTCTAAATTGTCTTTCGTCGCTAATTGTAAAAAATGGTAATGAAATGTATCTAAATAATCGTTTAGCTTTTCTGTTACAACTAATAAAGTCTGTTTTGATTTTATTGATTTTGTGCTTTTGCTTATGTTATGAACTAAAGAGAATAGCTTGGTTATTGTATGATAGGGTAGTTTGTTGTTTTTTAAAGAATGTTCAAGTAGGTTGAAGAACAATTCGAAAGTGAATGAGCCAAAGGGTGTGTTAATTGTATCATGCCAAGTTCTGAATGAAAACAAATCTTCTAATGTTTGTTTTCTCAACTGTTTTATATCCCCAATCTCAAATAATTCCCATTGAATATCCAATATTTTTCTTTCAGAATTGGAGAATGAAATCGAATGGTATAATTCTTTAAAATCCCCCAAAAGTTTGTCTGAATCTATTTTTCCTTCAAATGAATTTTTATTTAAACCCATGTTTTGCATTATGCTCCTTGCTGGAATATCCATTCCTTTTATTTTTGAATTTATGAATAATGAATATTCAAATAATGGATTCATTATTTTACATTTATCAAAGATGCAGTCTGTGAATCTACAGCTCCTAAAAAGCATTTTATCAAAATTACAATTTATAAAAGAGGTCTTGTTGAAGTTGCAATCTTGAATTATAGTACTATTAAAGTTGCAGTTGATAAAAGTCACTTCATTAAATTGATCCCAAATAAATCCTCCGGCACTGAAATCGCAAGTGTCGAAATTTGATGCTTCTATGTCAGAGTTTTTTGTATCAACACTTCTAAAATCACATTCCCTTGAGTTTAGTTTCTTTATCTGTGATTCAACAATATTCGCTGTATTCAATTCATGGTCAGGATTCATTTCGCCATGCAATGTTCTACGAATAATATCTTTTTCTAATATTTTGATAGGAGTGTTAGGCTCAAATACTAAGTTTCTATTCATGTTTTATAGTTTGTAGTGTTTGTTAATGGAAGCAAGCATTAAAATATAATCAGTTTTAGTGATTTTTTGTCAGGAACTCTGAATTCCAACCTACAGCCCTAAAAAAACAGGCTACCCGAGAGCAGCCTGCGTAATACCTTTACTAAACCGCCCGGAGGCGGCATACTGAACTAAGGCCCATGGGCCTACGTTGTCTTCGGCTTTGCCGTAGCGTTAAATCTTACGGCTACCTTAGAGGGTCGAGGCCTCGTTTACCGTCAGTATTGCAATGTGTTTGAAGTCTTTCTGATTGTCCATGTAGTTCGGGGGTTTAGTGAATGATTGATTTAGACGGAACGACCGCTTGAGCTTTCGCCGTTGACCGTTCCGTAATCGTAATATAGCGCATAAGTACGGTAGGGTCCAAATGTTTGAAAAGGACATAGTATTAGAGATGCGGCTGGCTAAAATATCCGTAATCTATTCAAGTCACTTTCTGGTACCCAACAGATATGGATGAAATCCCTTTTTTACTTTTCCAGTTGGTTTGATTCACAATTAAAATTAGATCATCCCAAGGATGGTTAGTGTAAAGAAAGTTTAAGGAGCCGTCATTTGACAACTCCTATTTTTTTAAAAAGAAAATCATTCTTGCATTGCTGCATTTAAAGTTTTCTTTGGAACGTCTTTAGATAACCAGCCGATAACTTTAATGATTTCTTTATCAGAAACTTGTTCTGCACTTGTGAAGAAGTTTCTAACGTCATTTAGCTTGTAAACGTCGCTAATAAATGAAATTGTATCTTTTCCTATTTTATAAATTAATACACCTTGATCACCAGCAATTTCATATGAAAGTAACTCAATAGGTGCATATATCGCCTCAGAGCTGTAGGTGCCTTGTTCTACTGCGATTAGTTTATTAATATCTCCTGCTAATGAATCTGCACTATATGCAAGACTTAAATACTTCACCACTGATTTTGTTATGTTGCCAGCAGTCATTCCAGCTCTAGGTAGAGTAGTGGGATTAGCCGCTAAAAGAACCATTGTTGCAGTGCCAAAAAATATACCAGAGAGTGCCTCACTTCTCGCCATATCTAACTCATCTCGTCTCTTAATTTCAGCCCTTTCAATGGATCCATTTAAGTTGTTATTGAATTGACGTTTTTTATATTCTAGAATTTGCCCTTTATAAAGGGGCTCGTCGTATAATTCTAAAATGGTTCCAGCATTTGCCATTGCAACACTCCGATCCAAGGCGTATTTTTCTTTGTTTTGGGAAAAAATCTCCCTTTGGGAAGAAACAGGTAAAGAAGCTACTTCATTAGAGGTCATTCCAAGGTTACGTTGGAACCAATCATTACTGAATCTTGCATTGTCAAAACCATAAGTGGCCTGTCCTTTAATTACTCGATCCTCGCCGGTATACTTGATATAGTACAGTTCGCTGAATAATTCTCTTAAACCTTCTACATCATCTTTCTCTATCCACAACTTGCTTTGTTTGTGAAACCAAACAGATCCTAATTCATGCCATTTAGACTGATCATTTGTATAAGCATTTGATAATCTCCGATGCTGATTTCTAGTTGGGTCCTCTAGCTTAGGTTGTGCAACAGGAGGGACATACCCTTCAGCTCCATCCAAATCAATAAAGGTAATCGGCATATTCCCCGCATATTGAAAAGGGGTATAATGCGGATACTTATCTTGTAAAGGATCTACGGATACAAATCGGTGTAGCCAAGCGGCAAAGTAGCGCATGCCGTAGTAGTAAAGTCCGGTTTCTTCATCGCGCTCCTTGCCCACATAGCGGTATCGTTTTTCGGCCACTTCACTCGCGGAACGGCCGCTGCGGTAGCTGGTATTTCCGAAGGGGAAGTATTCTTCGTACGAGATGATCGCTGCCGAATCGTCTAGCTCCAAAGCTGCCGAACCTAAGTGGTTACTCAACTGGTAGCGAATCTTTGAGGTGGGAGAGGTGACCGCACTGCTACCCTCAATGGTAAGCGTATCTACTAATGCCAGCTTTTGCATATCATCCGAGATATGCAGGGTCTCTCGTTCCTTATCGATGGTGGTTGCACTCTCGCTGGCTCTTTCTTGATAGAGTTCCCAGTTAGCCAAATACTTACGGTCTTCTACCTTGCCGGTTTTTACGACCACTTTGCGCACGCGTTCACCGCCGGAGTATACGTAGTAAGCGGTGCCCCCACCGCCCAGGTTTACTTCCTTAAGCTGATCCTGGAAATCCCAGATGAGGCCACCAGGTAGATGGGGCATGCTCAGCATACTTCCGTGGGCATCGTAGGTGTATTGGTCAGGAGCGGGCTGGATTCCGTCGTTGCTGGTGCTTAGTAGGTAGTTGTTGGTGCCGTAATGGTAATGGCGATTCCAGTTGGCAGCGCCCCCGCCACCGTTATGGCCAACCTGCAGGAGGTTGCCCAACTCGTCATACGTATAGTTCTGAGTGTAGCGGCGTAGGGCAGTAGCATCATTGGGTAACGCCTGATGCGATATGTCGGCCTGATCCGGAGCGGCGTTGAGCCCGATAAGCTCGCGGCCGGTGGCTTGGGTGAGGCGGTACAGCGCATCGTACACGTAGTCGTTCTTGGCCTCTATCTCGGTGTTGTTGAAGAAGACGGACTGGTGGGCATCGTCGCGCCAGGTGGTAATATTGCCTACGGCATCGAAGGTGTAGCCCAGGTCCTGTAGTATCTTGCCGTCTTGGCGGGTAGTCAAAAGACGGGTGAGGCGGTAATTCTTATCGTCGTAAGTATAGCCCGTACGCACACCATTCCCGTACAGGATGTCGGTCCGCTGGCCTTTCTCGTTGTAGTTGATATTGGATACAAACTCCGTAGCAGTCACGGAACCTCGCAGGTAGGTGTTTACCTTTTCTAGTAGGTTGGCCTCGTTGTAAGTAGGAATCACTCGGCTGTTATCCGGCATGGTCATTTCCACCGGGCGGTTCAGCGCATCGTAGGTTATATTCTGCGTATAGAGAGTGTTCTCTAGCTGTGGTAGGGTGGCTGCTCGCAGTTCTGATTCGTTGCCAGCGGACAGTCCATCGTGCCAGCTGATTGTGTCTTTGTAGTTAGTGGCGTACTCCCGGCTCACACTGAGGGGGTTGCCTTTAAAATCGAAGAAGTTGTTCCTTACTCTACCGGCCTGGTCGAAGGATTGCCAAACTTGGCCAAAGAGGTTTTGAGAAGCTGGGTTATCATGGAATTCGCCGTATTTGACCATTGAAACCACGTAGGGTGTATCTGCGTGCCCTCGCTGTCCTACAGCTGTGCCTACTACCTCCAGCGTAGTGTGGGTAGGGCGGCGTAGCGAGTCGTAGTAGCTACGAAGAATGTGATTGCGGCTGTCACGAGCCATTAGGGGTTGGTTTTGGCTGTCGGTTAGCATCCATCCTTCGCCCCGGTCTATGTTGGTGCTGTATCGGGGCTCCCCCAGTACGTTGTACCGGTAGGAGGTAGCTTCCCGGCCTAGCGCGTCAGTCATTTTACGGGGCAGTCCGAGAATATCGAAGGTATAATGGGTTTCTACCCGGTTTGTGGTACCGTCGTTGTCTAGTGTATGGTAGGCCCGGCCCAGGCTGTCGTAGCGTTGCTCTGGGGGAGTATTGGCATGCTGGGCTGCGAGGTAGGCCGCCCGTTCATCGGGGTTGGTAGGCTCCATCCCTGCAGGATCTGGAGCTCCCCGGTCGATGTACCACTGGCTACCCAGTACAGTGTCGTTCCGGTCGAAAGCTTGGGTATGCCAAGGCGTGAATTCAACCCGGTCGAAGGTGCCGTCCGGGTAGTCTGTACGCACCACCCGGCCCAAGGTATCATAGTTCATCAAGGGACTGACGCCAATGGTACGCAGGGGTTCTGCATTCTCGTACTCGTGGGTGGTGCTGAAATAGGGTTCGTAGGCCATGATAGCCTCTCCCTTGTTGTTGAATACTGTCCGACCGTTACCGATCCAGCGATTTTCGGTATACTCTTCGTACAGGTACCAGTCGTCACCGGAGTCGATCAGGTTTTGGTCACCAGTATTCAGCTGATTACCTTCCTCATCCACTAAAAAGTCATCGAACTCATCTACGAGTTCTGCACTCAGAGGTACGGGGCTAATGCGGTATGCGCCGCCGGGTTCGGCCTGGATTTTAGTCATCACCTGTTGGCCCAGCCCACCAGAGTAGACGTAGCTTTCTTGCCAGCGAGGGTTGGCGGTGGCATGCTGCTCACGGGCTTGGCTGTGTACGTAGTTGGGTTTACCGTGGTCCCGCCACTGAAACAAGTCGTAGCTGATCTTGACGGTGGGGTCTGCTAAGGAATCTCCATCGCTATCGCCCACCTTGCCCATCACGGCAGACTTGTTTACCATGCCCCGGGCGTCAAATTCCGCCTGCTGGCGGTTGCCATTGGGGTCGATGGTTTCCCAAGGCGCCAGTACGCGGTAATTGCACTGAGAAGAAACAGTAAGTCCGATGGGGTCTGTTACCTGTACTGGCAGTAAGCCATAGTTGTCGTACGTGAGCTGAGAGGTATTGTCGAAGTTGTCGATGAATTGGGTGGGTCGGAAGAAACCTGCAGCATCAAAGGTTTGGCGGGTGCTGGGCTGCCAATAGTTACCGTCACTGTCTAGGTCTTGGTATTTGGCGGTGCCTGTAAGGTAGGCCGCATCCAGCCCAGTGAAAGGACCGGCTACGAACTCGCTGATCATGCCTGGTGTAAATGCGAGGGTATAGCTGCGGTATGGGAGGGCATGGTACCCGGCTTGTCCCTCGGCCAGAGCAGCCGAAAGATCATTGTTCCAATACTGAACCCGAACGTGGGCCAAAAGCCGCTTTTGCGCTCCCGAGGAGAGGTCTTGCTCGTAGGGGATTTCGCTGCAAATGGTCAGGTGCGCAGTGAGATCGGCAGCCGTGAACAGAGTTTGCCCAGTATCGGACAGGCCACCAATCTCGTAGCTTTTGCTTTGCTGGGGCAAGCCGTGACGGAAAAGGCCTGCGGCCTGGGTAAAGGCTGCGTGCCCTCCTTCGCTTACTGCTTCGGAGGGGGAAAGTTCTTGAGGGGGTAAATAAGCGTTTTGCTCATAAACTACGTGTAAATCGTTTTGCTCCGGGGTGCGTCCGGTTACGTTGCGGCGCGGATAAGCGATTTGGGCGGCTTGCGTCACGTAGCCCAGAGCATCGGTAGCTAGTACCAGCTGATGGCTCAGTCGGGGGTCGTCGGTTACCCGGTCGTAGTGGTAGCTGAGGCTCTCAAGGGGTACTACATGGTATACCCCGGGATGCTTGCCGTGGGCCGGCTGAAGACACCGTACCTCCTGCCGACTCTCGCTAACGGTGTAGGGGATGTCCGCGTTCGGGGCTCCATCCTCCCCGTATACCTCGCTGCGCAGGGTGGCACCTTTGAGGGCGCGCATAGCCCAATATATAGGAGTATGGCCTCCTTCACCGAAGGCTTCGGAGGATGAAGACTCTATAGGGGTAGGCAATACATTAGGACCGAGGGATTGCGCGGTTGGATCGCCCTGGAAGTATTCGGTTTTATAATGATCTAGCAAAGACTGGCCTCGGCGGTGCATACCCAAGTGATTCCACGTTTTGGTGTGCACGGGAGCTACATATGTGGTAGGGTCTCCCTGGTTGGTACCTGTGGGAAAGAGGCCGTCGCCCATCAGGGTGTCGAAGGTTTCGGTATCCCATTGTTCTACCATACCGAAGCCCCGAAATTCGCGCTCAGGCCCGTCGTAGTAGCCGTGGTGGTAGGCGTACACGGTGGTGAAGCGCGCTTCGGTAATTTGGTCGTATACTTCAGTACGTTCCAGCACTTGTACTGGAAAGGGCAATCGGGTGGCCCAGGGCTTTCCGGCCTGCTGATCACGGCGGTAATACTGGGTGCTGGGTGCATATTGCAGCCGGGTGAGCCCACCAACTCCGTTATCGATTTGTGTGAGCAGAAAGGGTTTTTCGGGCCCCGTAAGGTCTACGTACCGCAGACGCATCCCTTCGGGCAGGGGATCAGAAGTAACTAGTACCAGAGTGCCCCTGCCCAGCAAGTCCGTTAGGTGTAGGCTCTCTTGGTCATGATGAGAAAAGGGGTTTGCCAGGGAAACGGGTGCTCCGTAAGCGCTACCCGCTTGGTTACTCCAGTACTGAATCTGGCCTTCGCCCAGGTAAATGAGGTCAGTAGTACCGGTGCCTTGTAGGTCGGCCAACCGGAGACGTCTGGGATCGTACTGCCCTTCGTAATCCAAGCGGGGAGATTGGCTCATGACCACTCGCTTGCCAAAACGGCCATAACCCAAGTTGGGCCAGTAGCAAACCTCGCTGTTGCGTACCCGGACAATGTCAGTAAGCCCGTCACCACTCATGTCGGCCAGGAAAAGGGACTCGGTTTCGTTGCTAAACAGATGTGCGGGTTCAAAATCATTGTCTTGCCCCAAGGATACTTGCTGGCCCGCCTCATAACCTTCTTGGCCCCGGCTTCGGTACCAGGTGAGCACATCTTGTTCCGTTATGAGCACATCGGCCAAGCCATCGCCGTCCAAATCTACCATCCGCAGGCTGGGGTCGTTCCAGTTCAGGTTAGGATAGACCTCAAATGGGCGGAAGTTTTCGTAACCCGGGGCATTGGTGGATCTTCCGGATGAAGACTGTGTCCCTGGCATAGGTTCGGCGAGGTCATAAAAGCCAGTAGTATTGCCTACTTCTGCCACCGCTTCAGTAGCGCCGTCACCGTCTACATCCGCTAGCCGAGCGCTAAACCCGGCGGGAGCCTCTAACGTGGTTTTCCAACTGCCCATAGTGGGTTGCGAAGGTTCGGTGGGGGGCAGGGCGCTCTCGCGGTAGAAATTGGCGTCACCCAGGTTGGGCTTATAGTGCCAGGCGGCTGGGCTGCGGTGCAGGAGCCCTGGTAGCCCTTCCCCGTACAGATCTACAAACGATACTTGGCTACCGTCAATCCCCATAGGAAGGTCATCCGTGATGCCTTCTGGGGCCAAGACTACCTTGCCGGAAGGCTGTGCCTGTGAATAGGTAAAGGTGACCTCGGGGAATTCGGAGCGCTCCGTGTCGCCCACGTACCCCCAATGCTTCACGGCATTCAGTAGGCTAAACTCACCCCCTTCTTGGTAAGTGAGCTCGGTGCTGCCTACCAAGTAGGGATTTGAGCCTAAATCTGCAGAAAACCGATGGTACATCAGTACGCGGCGAAGTAGCCGGTAGTTGCGCACCTCGAAACCTGGACGGTAATCGGAGTACGGATCTTGCCGTACGCTCCAGGCTTGATCGGCCAATGCGTTGGGGAAGTCTCCGCTGTGGTCACCGTAGTCCAACACCAGCTGAAAATGCCAGTCGGTAGTGCTGAGCCAAGCGGCTGGATCGGCCGGATTGTACATCACGGTGTTGCCGTACAAGATCTGCTTGAGGCATTGGCCACCCAGCCCCTG
>DMST01000238.1:10430-28666 GCA_003454975.1 Cytophagales bacterium
GGTGGCCGTTCGGTGCCGCTCATGCAGGGCGGTAGTATCTACACCCGTTTTGTCCTCCGCTTTGTATTCGTAGCGGATGGCATTGCCTTTGTCATCGTACCGCATATCTGGTAGCCAGGAGAAAATCCGGGTGGCATCCGTAGGATCTGCGATCCGGCATTCGGCCCGCAAGCCGTAGACAGCCGTTACGTTTCCCCGGTCTGTAATGCGCCAATGACCAATGCCCGTCGAGATATTCAGCCACCGCTCAATCCTCGCAAACATACCTTCGGTGCGCGGCCTGTACCGGTACACACGAAAGTCGCCCTCGGTGAGTATTACTGGTTCCCAGGTACCACTATTTTCTTCCAGGTAAGGTACCAGATCCTCCGCTCCTGCCAGTAGGAAGGTGTCTTCCTCTACCTCATCCCGGTAGGTGGGTAGCCCTTTGCTGGTTTTACGGGTGATGCTGGGCAATCCTAATTCCCAGCCTAGCCCCACTACTCCATTGCCTTGACCGCTGTTATACGTGAGGGCAATTTCAGGACTGAATCCTCTCGGGCTAGGTGTCATCCGTAAGGGCACGGTAAAGCCCGCAGTGCCAGTGACCGCATTGGCCTGAAACTTCTCTCCGATACTCTGGATGGCCCCTCCACCCTTAGGTAGGCTAAGGTTTGGGGCCTCGGGAGCCTCACCGGCAAAGTTGCTGGTGCTGGTGTTGAGTTGGGCTTGAAAATCCCCCACCGGTTGCTGTCCGTGAACAGGGGATGAGGAGGTTTTGGTTGTATCCTGAGAAGTCATTAGCTATGTGAGGTTGAGATGATACTTAGGCGTCGTATTCTACGAGTAGGGTACATATTATCCCTGTGAGGGTGTATTCTGCCATCGTAGAAGAGTGATCTAATCGTAGCTGAATAGCATCGCCGGGCTGTATGGCAATATTGAGGTTGTCTGCTCCGGCTGAAACGCGCGTTCCATTCCCGTCTTGGGCGGTGACTGTGTACCCTGTCTGGTAAGTAGAATTAATTCCGATTTCGAGATTAAGAGCGGTCGCTGAATTGTCGCCGGTAATCTCGGCCATCATGGCAATTCCGGTAATAGTACCATTGTCATGTACCGGAAAGCCAGTGTTAGGGTTCAACCCCAAATTGAGCCCATGAACCTCGAAATATTGGGTATTGCTTTCTCCCGATGGTTTTTCGAATGACGATATAATAGCCGTTAGGGTGGATATTCGTTTGGCGGTAGTATTTCCACCATTGGGTATGGCTTGGGTAGTCAGGGCTCCCGTATTGTCCACTACCACCATCTGTTCCCCATTGCCTCCTAAGCTGCCCAATGTGGTAGCTCCTGAAACTTCAAGCTCTCCGTTCACGGCCAGCTTGGTGCCTTGAGTTTGCTGTAGTAGCGGAGTAATCTGTATTGTTGGGTAACCTGACGGTAGGTTGGCTGCCGTGCCTTCCTCCTCGTCTTCTTGGTTCCAATTGATGGAGCTAGAGGTGCCTGACCGATGTACAATTTGATACTTCAGACGGCTAAATTCGAATGGATTGCTGGCATAGACTTCTACCGTTTTCTGACCGCTGGTATCCTCAGTTAGGTACATATTTACTTGAATGGAATCGGTACTTTCTGAGCCGCTTTCCAAGCTAAAGCCTCCAAAATAGGGAGCATTGCTCATGGCTAAGTCTTGTTGTACCCGTAGGGCTACCCGGTGTGTGGCATGCTTGCCGTCACTACCATTACCCGCCATGAGATCTAGCACGATGGCCTCCTGCTGGTACCGAGCCGTTAATTGAATGGTGACTACGAGCCCCCAATTGTCCGTAGCGTTGCCTGATAGGTAGGCGGTAGTACCTGCTTCCAGGAGACCCACCTTGGTGTCTCCGGAAATTTCCACGTTGCCAGTAAAAGTGCCTCCACTGCTTGGTACAAAATCACTGTTTGGCACGGGAATATTCTGTAAGCCTATGGAATTATCTCCACCCAAAACTAACATCTGAGTAGCGGAGCCATTGGTAGTCAGGTTGGTCAGCTTGGCATTGGAGGCTTCCAGGGTGCCCGCTACTTCTAGGGGTAGAGTAGGATTGATTACACCAATGCCTACGTTTCCGTTGAAGGTACCTCCTGTTTCGGAAGATACATAATCAGTGATGGGGGCTCCGCCGCCACCACTAGGTATGTTTTGTAGCGCTACCGCATTGTTGGGACCCATAACCAACATTTGGGTGGCGGTTGTAAGGGTTTCTAATCCAGTGAAGGTGGCTACAGAAGCTATTATTGAGTCGCTAATACTTACACTCCCTGCCACGTTTAGCATTTCCGTAAGCGTACCGACGGGGCCTATGCCTACCTTGTCGGCGAAGGTTCCGCCTGCGGAAGCAGGTACGTAATCCGTGATGGTAGCCCCACCGCCTTCGGGAATATCTTGAAGGCCGATTTGTTTGGTAGTACTATTGATGACCAACATCTGGGAAGCCCCCACATTATCGGGAAGATTATCCAATGTAAGCTGATCGGCCCTTACAGTGCCAGACACTTCAAATGCTTCTGAAGGGTTCACCACCCCGATCCCCACATTCCCATTGAAAGTGCCGCCTGTCTTGGATACAAAGTCGTTGCTAGACGAGGGGATATTTTGTACACGAATCGAATTTCCAGCACCCAACACTAGCATTTGTGAGGCCGTTCCATCGGTAGTCAATCCGGTGAGTACAGCATTGGATGCTTCCAGTGTGCCATTTACCTGTAGTGCTTTGGTAGGGTTAGGTACCCCTATTCCTACATTGCCAGTGAAGTTTCCACCTGATTTTTGAACGAAGTCATTAGCAGCCGTAGGTATGTTTTGTAAGGAAACAGAATTATCAGTGCCTAACACTAGCATTTGGGTAGCCGACCCGTCTGCTACTAGCCCCGTGAATATGGCATTAGTAGCTTCCAGAGTACCGTTTACCTGTAGCGGTTTGGTAGGGCTGACTACTCCTATTCCTACGTTCCCGTGGAACGTGCCTCCTATGTCAGAGGGGACAAAGTTGGTGGGTGACGCGGGGATAGGCTGAGTACTCAAGTTCCCTTGTCCGTCAGTAATCACCATCTCGCCAGCAGATCCGTTAAAATCACTTACCTGAATTGACGCGGTAGTAAGTGAACCAGAAACAGATTGGTTACCAGTAACGGATATGTTGGGTGCCTGGATGGAAATGTCGGTTCCTCCGCCGTTCACTTGATTGACGGAAACCGACGCATTAAAATTAGCTTGGTCCGTAAATGTGGCGGTAGCGTTAACCGTCAAGTTTCCATTAACTGTGAGTGGGCCGGTGAGGGTACCTCCACCGATAGGTAAGAAGTTGGCTGCACTAGGAATGGCCTGAAGTCCTACGGAATTATCCGCTCCGAGTACTAACATCTGACTAGCTCCTGCATTAGTGGTAAGCCCCGTAAACAAGGCTTGGGTGGCTTCAATAGTGCCTCCTACATGCAGTGTGCTCGAAGGATTAATTACCCCAATGCCCACGTTGCCTTCGCTATCGATTCGCATGCGTTCCTGAAAACCACCCTCGGGTCCGCTTGTACTGTACCTGGTTTTGAAAATGAGCCCACCGCGATGAACAGCAGATGTATTTTCTCTTAGGTCAACTCCGGTAATTTTGGCAAAGGCGATGCTGGATTGGAATTCAATGGTTGGCCCGGTATTTCCGGTTAGTCCCTGAGCATTCAAGGAAAGGTCTTGTATTTTAAAGTGACTATTTCCCCCCAAACCGGCATCCGGTGCCACTCTGATCTGTAGTGGAGCATAAATGCCGGAAGTGTTGCCTACCATAACACCCACGGGTCCAGTAAAGGATCCTCCCGAATCGGGAACAAAGTTGGACGGGCTATTGGAAATGTCCTCTAAGGTGGCTATTTGCTTGTTTCCAGTGCCATCGTTGAGCTTCCATTTGTCGTCAGATTCATCCCAGATCAGTTGGGAATTGTCATTGCTTCCTCGGTTTACCTCAATGCCAGATACTAAAGAGGGCAGTGGGACTCCGGTCTGTTCTGAGTTAAGGCGTAATAGATGATCGCCTACATTGAGCTCATTAACACTCGTTTGATTTACCTTTCCCTGTATGTTGAGATCTCCCTCTACTGTAAGATCACCGCTGGTTTTGATATTGCCATCAACATCCAACCGCTCAGAAGGATTATGGGTACCAATGCCCACATTGCCTTCCCAGTTGATCCGCATGCGTTCCTTGTAACCAAAAGGATGCACTACTTCTCCGCCAACCACAGGTGCATCTTCGTCGGCGGTTTTAAACAGGAGGGCTCCTTTTTGAGGGGATTCATTGGAGGCACTTCGTTCATCCACTCCTTCGATCCTCGCCAGCCTCCGGTTAGAAATGAATTCCATGGCAGGCCCACTATCATTTCCATTAATTTCAGGGGTAAGGTATTTGTCCTGAAGCATTAAATGGGGTGCCTTTTTCAGGTCAGAACCTACCCGGGTATGGATGGGAGCCAGTTTGTTTTCACCATCTCCAATGACCACCTGAAAGAAACCATCGCTTCGTAACCCTCCTACGGTAGTATTTCCAGCTACATCCAATTGGTTTTGAATGGTGTATTTTCCTGTTATGGTTTCATCCCGGTCACGCAAGACTGCACGGCCGTTGTTGGTTACCTGATAAGCCGTACCACCTGCATCGCGAATCATCCACTTGCTATTGGTGTCATCCCAGACCAGATAGGGGTTGTTTCCGCCCCGATCTACTTCCAGACCGAAACTATTTGCTGGAATTTCAGAGGTAGTTCCTTGATCATTTACGCGTAGAGAAGACCGTTTGAAGATGGCTCCTACAAACCGAGACCAGGTGGCTTGTAGGGTTTTACCGTTCAGTGATTGCCAAAAGGGCAATTTATCACCTTCTTGAATTTCCTCATTGCTGGGTAATTCTGGCAGTTCATCTATTCGTTTAGTTGCCATATCCTTATGGTATTTTTTGTGGATGAGAAATTCAGAGGCCAAAAAGGCCTCTGAGTTGTTGATTTAAATGGTGAAGTCTACTAAAAAGTAGATGTCTTCGACTGAAGCAGCAGTAAGCGCTCCTACCCCGGTTCCCAAGGCAAGATTCCAGGTGGAATCCACCGCTCCGGCTTCAGAGTCCGAGAAGGTGATATCCAGCCCCACATTATTGTTTCCTGTAGAAGGCAGGGTAGTGATAGCACTCTTAGAGACCGTACCCATTAGATTGACCGTGGTGATAGGCTCATTTTCAAAACGTACGACCAATTTCCAATTAGCACCAGATAGGGTCTCCTGCGAAAGGAAGAAGGGGAAATGCCTTTTACTAAGGGTAATGTTAGCGTCCCTTCGGGTATCTGTAGGCTGGCCATCTACCAAGGCATAGTATGCATCCGGAAATAGGTGCTTTAAGCTAACGGACTGGACTAATTTTTTGCCACTACCAATCAAGGCTTTGGTGAGCTGAGTGAGCTCTTCTTTGAGTGTATTGGCAACGGCGGTCCTAAACTGGCTGCTGCCCTCGCGTGCACAATAACGTATGTGCAAGACCACGTCTTGAATACTATCGTAGTCAAAGTTGGTTAACACCGAAGGATCCGGTAAGGAGAGTGTCCATTTCCCGCTGGCTCCTGCCCCTTCAAAAGGTAGATAACGTGGGTCATTGAAGTTGAGCTCAAATACTCCACTGTCCTGTACCCCTGTACTAGTAGCCATGGAACTGATGACACCTTCTTGAGTTTGGAAAGCAGCGTCAGAATGGTCCACTTTATCGTTTTCAGGAGGAGTAATGCCAAGCGTTGCATCGTTGGGCCTGTAGGTAGCATTGTTATACATCAACTTGGCGCTAATGTTCGTGTAAGGTCCTGAAACGCAGGGGATGGATATACTTACAGATTTAATTCTACGCAAATAGTGTCCGGGGTGATCCAGATCGTACAGTACCTCAGGGATTGTGAAACTTGCTATGCCGGTGGCCCGCAAGGTGAGTAGCTGCTCTGGATCTAACATCTTGAGCGAGATATGTTTGGTAAGCTCCTGCTCACGTACATTCGCCTCAATGTATGCTTGGTCTAACAAAGCAAGCTCACGCATCAGGCGTTCTCCGGCCAGGAATCCATTGATCCGGGTGTCCCAATGTCCGTAGGTAATCACCTTTGTCTTATCCTTTTCCTTGGGCAATTCATATCGCAGCGCTTTTTCGGCTAGGTGCGCAAAGGCATAGGCTTGGTCGTAGGCACCACGGTACAGTTCTGCCAGGGTATTCAGCATCTCGTTATACAGGTTGTAATTCGAGAATTTCAATTCCAGGAATTGAAGCTCCTCATCCGCCTGAGCAGTTTGCAGATCATGTGTATTCAGATCGTTTTGGGCCATGGCCAGCCGCACTTCGGCGCCCGCTATTTGCTGGTCTATCTGGACTAGCTCCTGTTCTGCCTGGGCCGCCTGGAAGTCCCAATCTTCCTGTCGGCGGTCGTAGCCGGCCATGATGCCCGCTTGATTGGCTTGGTAGCTTTTGACACCTGAGAGAATACTTAGAATATTGGCGGCAATGGCAGCAGAGTCGCCTAAGTTGAATCCTCCGAATGACAGGGTTGCATGGGGGCCACCACCGGCACCACCAGACCATCCTATTTGTGCTTGAGGCAATAACTCTAGTACACCCGCTAAAGATGAAGCTACCTGTGATCCTAGCTGTAAATTTTGAGCCGCTTCCAATTTATCCTGCTGCTCGGTCTCCCGCAGGTTCATGTACTCACGGTTGGTAAAAAACTGCTGGCGTTGCTCGGTGATGGTGCGGAGCTCGCGTAGGCTATCTAAGGAGCGCTCTGCTTCCTCTACAGCTCGCTCCCGCGATACCCGCATGCTACGCATGAGGTCCGTAGCTTGACCGGCTTTTAGTAAGGCCAATCCTTCTCCGTCTCGCTTCTCGTGAGTATTGAGCAGAGATCCGCCGAGGCCCATTACCTCTCGGGTAAACTCCTTCGCTTTTTCTAACAAATAGGCAAAGCGGTAGTGGGAAGAAGCGCTGGTAACTTGACCTACCAGGGTGCCCAGATCGATTCCGGCCGCCGCAGCTTGTGCCAATAATCCCGGATCGATGGGTGATTGGAAGAGAGCCAAAGCACGACTTTGCCCGTCTATGTTTTGGCAATTTCGAATCTTGAATAGTCGGTCTGCCAAGGTGTTCCAGTAGCCAATTAGCTTGTCATTAGCCGGAATGCCGAAATACAGCAAGGAGTGTACGCCCGATACCTCTGAATTGATATCGTCATCCAGATCGATGTAGTCTTCCAGGGTTCTGAAGACTGCTTCCAGTTCCTTCCATCCGCTTGACCGGGCTAGCTCTTCGGTCTTGGCGAGAAGTGTGCCTGCCGAGGTCACCTCTGCCCGGTCCACCGCTCTGGGGGTGGGGCCCAATATGCGGCCAGCCATTACATAAAGCAGAGTAG
This sequence comes from Cytophagales bacterium, assembly GCA_003454975.1. Lineage (GTDB taxonomy): Bacteria > Bacteroidota > Bacteroidia > Cytophagales > Cyclobacteriaceae > DMST01. The sequence continues at coordinate 17,865 of DMST01000238.1, forward strand.
CTTCGTTCAACGATTCAATAGAATCTTGGCGGAACAGATCATCTCCCCACGCAATTAGGTTCTCGATATAGGTCATGACCACGGCCTTCATAAAGGCCACTGTGCGTAGCCGCGCTAGCGCAAAAGGCTGAAAGGGATTCTGCTGCCATACTTCCAACTGTTTTACGAAAGCAGACTCGCCGTCTTCTAGTAGTTGCAGGATGCCTGCTACGTTATAGTTGTCCTCGTATTGGTAGAAAGGCTTGGTTTTCCAGTAGCGCTTGGGTCCATCATTCAGGTCCCCTTTTTGAGTAGGGTCGAATATGTAGTGCATCCAACGGCGTGCTTCTTCAAACTTTTGGTTATCCATCAGCTTCTTGGCAATATGGATAGGAGCGTGGAAGAAGATTTCCCAGTTGTATGAACTATATGGAGTGCCGTATTTAAATTCAAATCCTTCGGAAGGTGTTTCTCCCTGGAAAGTACTGCTGTTGGGGCGATAGAACGTATCGAAATCAAAATCATGTCCAGTGGCTAGCTGGCGGGTCAACACGGCAGCCTCACCGCTAGGATTAGGATCCAGCACCCCATCGATGCCGAACTTCTCTAATTGATCCAAGATCACATCCACAAAAGGATGGTAGAGTGACAGGAACTGATATTTCTTATATTTGGACGTAACGTCAAGTTTCCTCTCTTTCCAGTAGTCTCGGGTTTCGTATTCGTAACTCGTCTGGGTTACCACTCTGGGAGTACAAGTATTGCCTGTAGTTCCCACCCCGGTATTGGTAAAGCTGGAATAAGCATTTCCATATTCGTCTTGAACTGCTTCGCTACCGTCATCTACTGCTGCTGAAAAACCGAGTTGATCTTCCAATTGAGGGAGGCGGTTTATTGTGAGGTTCGACGGGCTGAACCCATTAGTGGAAAGGCCAGTGTTATTGCATATACCCGGTACCGTAGTATTGGTTTCTACCTTCACCGGTATGGTATAGGATACTAATACTTCAATTTCAATTTTTACACTTTCCGTAAATGCTTTGTCAGAAGGAACGATAAACCAAGCCCGCGTACCGTTCTGCATGATGAACGGAAAATCAGGTAACGAACTAGATACCTGAGGAGGCATAATCAGGTAGAACCCTCCAGGAACCTGGTTCAGAATTTTCCGGTTCTTAGCGCGGTCAATGATTTCCGAGTTTTCCTCCGCATTTTCCCCCGGTTCTCTTTCGCCAATCTCTAGCACACGGTTTCCACCCGCAGTAGAAGCCAGGCGGTTGTAATAATTGTAAGTCTCTGAGACCAATATTTTGCTAGATGTAATGGCCGGTTGGGCATTGGTCCAAACCTCTAGTCTGTCTGATAGATTTTTGAGACGGAATTTGGCTGCGGCAGTATGGTTTCGGTCAAACATGGCCACGAATAACCCAATGTCAGTTTCCTGAGCCCGGAAGTAGAATCCGCTCGTCACCCACTGCAAGATGGGGTTATCAGGGTTGTTGCCCAGTCGTACACCCTCCTTGCTCAATACCTTGGGCGTCCATTCTCCTTCTTCGTATACCGAGTAGGCCAGTTTCACTTCCAGATCGGTATAGCCTTGGCTTCCTTCACCAGATGGAGGTGTAGCCGGAGGTACTTCTTGGAAGGTGGGCCATGCCAATACCAGCCGCCGGTTGAATACCACTGGTATCAGGTGCTCTCCTTCGATGTCCACGTTGATCTCTTGCCACGAAGTCCATTGGGCTTGTTGGTGCCAGGTGCGGAAGAAGTGACGATGGGGGAGGTTATATGTTCGGCCAAATACGTACACTGTTCCATTGGGACCTTGTGTGATACCTGTGATCTCAAGGCTGGCTACTGATCTCAGATCTCGGAGGTACTCTCGGTACGCTTTTTCGGCGGTCTGAGGCGTTACGTCCTGTTGATTCAGTGCATTTTCTAAAGATTCGAACTGGGTAGTTTTATCATCACGAAAATCAGGGTTTAGCCAGTTTTCTGGGTATAGGAATATTTTCCGGTTGGCTTCCCAGATCCGGTAGTTTTTCCGCCATTTCCAGCTTTGTTGCTGGTCATAGGTCAGAGTTAAATTTTTGTCGGCATAGTTGCCAAGGGCTACGTTCTGTACGAACAATTGTACCACTGATTGGGCCATTTTTAGCCGTGAAGTCATCATGCAGCTATTCATTTCCGGATCCATCAGGATGAGGTCATATACATCGCTAATGGTCACCGGGGAGGAATAATCGGTGGTGAGGCTGTCCGCCCAATAGGCTGCTAAATTGGCTACTTGTTCGTCACGTAGTGTATTTCTCACTTTGGGTAATTGCTCATGGGCTTTGCTCCCAAGTGTGGTTTCTACACTGTTCTTGATGGCTGTGGCGGCGCCTGCTGTCAAGTCTCGGTCTAACCATGTGATTAATGTAGAGGCGGGTGCATCAATTTTGACCAGAACAGCAAAGCATTTTTGCAAGATCTTTAGCCAACTGCTTGCTGCTGGAGAGGAAGTATTAATACCCCATCCAAGGTGACCTCTGATACCCTCCAAGTCATTTGTATTCCAACCATAGGCTAGTGAAAGCGTCTCTTTGAAGGTGTCTTGGTTACCTGAAGTGAGCAGAAGCTGTTCCCATACCGGACTTAAATCTACCTCCGGGTTGATAGCAGCTGCGCGAATCTGTAGGTACTCGGCCAACTGTTTGAATGCACTCCAGTCCGCAGTACTAGCCGTATTTTCGGTGTCTACCGGTACATTGGCAATATTATACCACCCTCCCCGGTCATGGTACTGGCAAACCTCCATCATCACAATAGTGGAAACATTCCAATAGGTTTTCCAGCTATTGAGTTTTAATAGTCGGTGAATAATGAGTGATACTCCTTCGGGTAACAGGTCCTCTTCTCCTTCATCCGGAAATACCACTTCTGCTTTTTCCAAAATGCTGACGGCAAAGGTTACATCGTCGGCAGGATCGGTAACACAGGAGCTAAGAAGTGTATTAGCTTGGGCCAGCGATAATCCTAGTTTTTCAGCTACAAAGGAATAAACAGCTTCTTGCCGGGCCGGGAGCTCCTGACCACTGGTGGCTGCCTGCTGAGCGGTAGTTACTTGTTCCCGAAGTTCTGTTAGCCACAAATCTAGTTGGCCAGTGTCGAACAGGGGTTCGCCGGTGGCTGGTTGTTCCAATAGATATTGGACGGCTGCATATGCGTTAGGGATATCCTGCCAAAGTTGTTTCTCCTCCAACAATTGCGTTACAGAATCTGCATTGTAGACATTTACCTGTGACAAGGTGGTCAGTAAGAGATACTCCTGTACGGTCAATTTCAATAATTCACTTACCTTCACTATCTTATAGATGATAGTTAGGTTAGTCATGCTTACTATAGTGTTCGGTAATTTTCCACTACTCAGAATAAGTTCTAAGTCAGAGGGGGCTAGTTGTAAGGCCTGCTGAAGTGCACTGGCATACGAACCCTTAAGTACGCCGTTGGTATAGAAATCGACTCCGGTAGTAGCTAGTTCGCTACGATCGATATTTAATGAGAGAAGGTTTCGCAGTTCCGCCTCACCTATACTGCTGGGATTAAGGAAGGTACTGTCATACAAACTGACGATCTTACCTAACAACCCAGAATTGAAAGCCATGCCTTCCTCGAAGGAACCACCCGTTTTTCTTGTCCATTCTACTGCTGAAATGATCATGGCCATGAGGAGAAAATCACTCGTAGTTCGATTGACAGCTTGGTAAGCAAAATCTAGTTGCGCAATCGTTAAACCGGCCCGCTGGTACAGACGGTATTGAGTAAGGTGACTCAGAAAAGCATCGTCAAAATTAAACTCTGCTTGGTCTAAGTCGCATGCACTGTTGAGAGCTGAGATCGTATACCCATTTGCATTCACAATGGGTGAGTTTACGTATTCTAGGAATTGGTCTAGGGTAAGCCCGGTGTGGTCTAAAAAGAACCCTACCGAAGTGAATTGAGTGGCCAGATAGTCTGCTGACCCTTGGTTAGTATAGCCGTACCAAGGTTCTATGTTTTCAGCCGTAGGATTGTACAAGAATGTGTAAGCAATTTCAGGTAGCCTTAGCACATCTGAATCGCTCGGTACTCCAAGTGTATAAAAAGCTTCCAGGATATCTGCACGCTCTAATCCTACTAGAGGTAAGTATGAATGTGCTTCTTGGTTATACAGTCGGTAGGGCATGTTCCAAGGCCAACGGGCCCCGGCTAGCGCATCGTAAGCGCCAGTATCTTGGTGCTCTGGATGATTTTTGAGCTCTTGGGCTGTAAGGGACGTATTATACCCGGGGCTTGGTGTGTTGCCACTAATTTTATATTCGAGTACCTCATTCACCAAGTCCACATAGGGTACTAGGGTTTCGGTATTTTCCTGGGTGATTTCAAGATCATTCAGGTCAGGGCGTAGGTCCAGCAGTGCCGTTTTACCAGAATCTGAATCCGTTGCACCGGGTATGGTTTCCAGAAAGTCGATCAGGTCTACCAAATAAGCGCCGGGGCTCAGGGCACTTTCCCAGTTTTCGTAAGCGCAAAAATCATAGGTAGTATCTCCTGCCAGATCAGAAATTACCTTGCCTTGCGAGGTGCCTCCCGTAAGGTCGGGTTTAGGAATAGCCAAGGGAGAAGGAACCGACTGAAACCCCGGATTGATCTCAGACATCAGTGCCTTTGCGGCTACATTTTGGGTCGCCAGATTTTTATAACTACGTTCAATGGTGTCATTGGAACTACCACGGGCTTGCATTTCACTTTCAAAAGCTTTCTTACCCTTGCGTGTAGCGGTACTAGCACTATCGGCAGTTTCGGCTACATTCTTAGCGTCTTTTGCAGCGTCCGCGGTTGTGCCTCCACTTATCGCAAAGGCAATCAATTCCAAATCGGCAATCAGATTATCTTGCTCCCCGGTACCGCCTGGGTCAATACTGTTGCCCACGATGTATTCGGCAATATTAGTGCCCTGGAAAGAAAAATCTGGATATGTGCTGCCTGGAGCGAATAGATCGCTCAAAAACGTTTTTACGTTTGCCGCATTGGTTAGTAGCGAGTCATAGTCCCCATTGTCAATTGACTTTTTTAAGGCCCGGGTGGGAAACAGGCTATTCACCGTGCCCAGGATATGATTTACGTAGGCGTTGACTTGGTCATCAGTAGGGTTAGTATTTCCTGGTAGCCCAGTTTCGGGATCATCCGTGATCCAATCTTTCCATTGAGTGGAAGATAATTGTATTAAGCCTGCTGTAGAGTTTACACTGCCAAGTTGAAGCACTGCATCCATTAAAGGTAAGTGCCTGCCGGTAATCTGCCCTAATTCAAGGATGAGTCTTACTTTATCCTGGTCATCTTCGCTGGCAAAAATCCCTCCACTCACCAAACTATCCCAGAAAGCCTCCACATCACCACCACCATTGTTGGCATATTGCTGAAAGGCGGTGTAAAAAGCCTCTTGAGTAGCCTGAGGTAACCCGGATAGGGCCAACATCTGGCCAAGGACAGAGGGTTGGGTGGGGTCTGCCGAGTCTTGTAAAACGGCTCCGCTACGGGCTTCGTCTATATCATCCAGATAGCCGTCTACCAAGGTGTTGGTGGCGGTGTCTGTAGCACCATAATCTACCGCAGTATACCCACGGATATAGCCGAGTCTTAGCAGGTGTTCCATTGTCTCGCGTGGGGCCTGCAAAAAGCGCTGGACATTTTTAGGCAGCCCACCGCGTAGCATCGAATAGAAAACTTCTACTGGTACGGTGGGTATGCGGCTATGCAATTGTTGTGCAATTACGTAGGAGGCAATGATTTCCGGACTCAAACCTGAGTCTGCAGCCAACACGTCTACATCTTCTCCTGAAACATCATCGTAACCAGGGCAAGAGAAGTATTTGGCCACTTCGGTTCCTACTTGATTGATTTCGCTAGGGGGTCTATAGGTACTGCCGCCCACAAATAAATCTACCGTGGTTGTATCCCCAATGCGAGTAATCAACCGTGAACGTGTAAGCTCGGTAGTGTCTGTAGCATCGAATACCTTTACAATGACGGAAGGGTTCGTCTTCGTGATATTGACTAAATCTCCGCTGGTAAAGGTGGCAGTATAGCTACCGTCGAAGGCAGTTTGTATTGAAGAGGCGGGTATCAATACCTCATCACCCATGCCTTTTTCATAAACTTTTACCCAAAGATTGGGTGCGGCTGATCCGTCTGCGTTTTGGATGGTGCCGGAAACCGTATAGGATTCTGATGCTACATTGATCTGGAAGTCCTTAGTAGCTGCAATATCTGTAGAAAGGAGAAAGGGGGCTTCGTTTTGGGTGCTTGTTAGTAATTGACCATTCTTACAAATTGAGAAATGGACCGTTGTATTAGCCGGATCCTGAGAATAAATCAAGAATTCCTCCTTGTTCTTATCATGTAAGATGAGTCGTCCGTTTTTTACTGCGAATTCACCAGATATGGTATCTCCTCCATAGGCTAGGGTTTCTACAGAATGGATGCCTAATCCGCTTTTTTCATCAGAAAAGATGCTACTTAGTTGGGAGCCATCTTCATTGAAGATCTTGATAAGATTGCTAGGGTCATTTCTATCATCTGTTATGTATATATAGGTACCATCAGTTTGTATCCTTGCTTTCGTATCGGTTCGCCATTCAGTATAAACACCATTTGTGTCGAGTTTTTGAATTCTATTATTTGAATCAATTTCTGTTGCTTCAGAAATTAAAAAGTTGCCATTAGAATCTATTATAAAGTCCGTGATGCCGTGAAATTGACCAATGTTGAAGCCTGCTACCCCAAATTGATTTTCCCTTACACCCGTAGTTGTATTAATTTCAGAAATTAAATGTCCAGATGTGCCTTCAGAAAGGTAAAGTTTAGAAGAATTATTGTCATAAAAGATAGCACCTACTCGTGTTGAAGAATCAACACCATCCACTTCCCAATCATAGCTAGAAGGACTGCCGAACATAGTGGTGACTTCTTCACCAGTATTTAATGCGATTTTTAATATGAAATATTGAGTACCGCTGGATGCAGTGGCGTATATGTACCCGCTATTGTCAATAGTAATTCTATGTAAGGATAATCCTCCCTCTGCTTGCCATGTAGTAGGCGTCCATGACTTTTCATAAATTAAATTTCCAGCGATATCAAACTTAGAAACTTGTATTTGCCGTGTTATTGAATTTGCACTTAAAATATAATAATTGTCATCAGAATCAATTCCAGTAACGGGATTATATATGCTATCATTTACATGTTTAGGTGTTCTATGTTGAAATAGAAATGGGCTAAACCCCGAGAACTGTCCATCTGGGCTTAAAAAGTTAGCGACTTTGATAGTGTCTTTGATAAGGAAATGTATTGTGGATAAATAATATCCATACACATGACCTACATAATCGTTTGATTCCCAATTTACCTCTGAGGTTCGAATAAGATTAGTATTACTATTGAGGTCCAAGCTATATTCCACCATGCGGTTATGTCCTTCGTCGTAAACCACGAAGAAGTTTGTACCGTTTATTGAAGCTTTTTTCGAAAGCTTATTTGGTTGGCTGAGTATTTCAACAGGATCTCCCGATGTACCTAGCTCTATTGCATTATTTAGATCACTTGGTAGTAGTAGTTGAATTCGATTATTCCCAGTATCGCTGACAACAAAATAATTTCCCAAAAGGATTAAAGACTTTGGACTTGAAAACTGCCAAGGCCCAGTTCCGGTAGAACCGTATTTTATCCAATCCTGTGTCGCTACGGTTCTTATGTCTCCTTCAGCAATAAATCCAGATTCATCTAACACAATCAATTTGTTTCGATCTCTAATTAGAGACCCTGGTTGGTTAAAGACATCTCCATTAGCATTGAACTCAGGTCCTCTTTTCTCATATTCAGTGCCATTAAATTTGAATTTGTGGATACATTTATTGCCACGATCTGAAATGAAGAGGATAGTTGAATCGAATGAAGGTTCATTACTATCTCCTGTCACCAACACAGGATTACAAGTTATACTGTGTGCTTCTGATATTTCATTGGACATGTCTATGGAACTAACTATTCTTCCATATCCGTCAAAACCAATTACCAGTCCATGTTTGAAAAGAACAAATATTCGATATTCTTTCAGTTTGGATTTAGGAATTCGATCAACCAATAAACTTCTTATACACATATCCACGGGAGTTCCATATTTCGCAAGCCCCGATGAGAAGTCTTGATAGAATAGTTGCCCTTCTAATACACCCTTAAGTCCACTAGTTTTATCAATATAGGGTGAGAGATCATAATCGCCATTTGCATCAGTTTTTGAAGACCCTAAGGGTTGATTGGTACCGGGATCTATTACGAAAACATCTAGATCAGAAAGACCGCTTGAATTGGAGGCATTGATAACCTTGCCGGACACGGAATATTGAGCCATGATATGCTGGTTTAATGAATTATTGAATTAGCTTTTCAAATATTGTAAAAAATTAACGTTGATTTGAATTTTTTCTTGCTCATTGGATAGTATTCGGTGAATCTTATTGAAAACATTATATTTTTTCAGCCTAAGAATAATTGTTAAAGTGGCTGTTTTTCAAATAGTTAATGTGGATTATTTCCATTCGTATGTTGAAAAAATCACACTGTTAAGTAATTGTTAATTTTAGAATGGTCTGCGCTCTTGGGTCAGTTTGGCAAAATGATATTCTAAAATTGGGACGGCTGTATTCTGTTTCAGAATATTGATTGGTGCAATTCCAAATCTTCTTCCAGTGTGATAGTGCGCGAGTTCCGAATTTTTAAATTAACCAATACTCGGGCTTCTGATGACATTGATGTATAAGTGAAATTATTTATTTTGACTACGATGAGTTGTAGGGATGTATTCACGTATTGGCTTTCTCATTTTCTACTTGTTTAAAGCCTGTACTCGGAGTATCTCACGCTTGTCGCTTCTAGTTTGGAGACTTAAGCTCTCTTGATCGCCAAGGCTTTCCTAGTAGTTTGGGGTCCAGCCCAAAATCGTAACCGAAAGGATTGAATTCATTGTGGCTTTTTAGTTGAATCCTTTCCTAATAAGTGAGAAATTCGCCGCAAACGCACGAACACCCTGCCCATGTCAAAAAAGAAGCACGAATCCCTCATACAGTCCAGTAACTACATTAGCCGTGACCTCAGCTGGTTGCAGTTCAACTATCGGGTGCTGGACCAGGCCCGCCATCTGGACCGTACCGTGTATGAGCGATTGAAGTTCTTGGCCATCACGGCTTCCAACTTGGACGAGTTCTTTATGATCAGGGTAGGTAGCTTGTACAACTACCTGGATTACGGCCGCGAGCGGGTAGACTATTCGGGGCTGCGTGAGCAACCTTTCCGCAAGAAGTTGCTACAAGAGGTACACACCTTCTACGATGCGCAGTATCAGTTGTTCTCTCAGAAGCTGGCCCCTCAGTTTGAAGACAATGGCTTTCGGATAGAAAAGAATCTGGGCGTGCTGACCGAGGACGAGCTAGCCGAGGCAGATGGCTACTTCCGGGACACCATCTTCCCCATGCTCACCCCCATGGTGTTTGACACCTACCACACCTTCCCCATTCTGATGAACCGGATTCTGATCTTTGGGGTGGTGACACATGATCAGGAGGATACTAAGGACAAACGTCGCCTGTCGTTCATCCAGATACCCCAGAACCTACCCCGGTTCTACGAGGTAGAGCGTGAGAACATGATCTTGTTCGTACCTATTGAGGAGATTATCCGGCGCAATATTCAGAAGCTGTTTCGCAACGTGGAGATCCAGTCCACCTCGCTGTTCCGTATCACACGGAATGGGGACTTTACGCTGGAGGAGAGCGATGACATTGAGGCCAACTTTCTGGAGGAGGTGAAGCGCAAGCTGAAAACCCGCCGTACGGGTCGGGTGGTGCGGATAGAGACCGAGGAGTCTCACGACTCCTGGATGATGCGCCTACTGCTGAGCCGCTGGGAGCTAGGTGAGGAAAACGTGATGGTGATCAAGGACGATGACCTGCTGGACTATACGGGGCTGTGGCAGATTGTGAAGCACAGCGACTTCAAAGATAAAGTTCCACCCCCGCACCCGCCGGTGCCCCCGATCACCTTGCCGGAGGAGAGTACGGATTCGATTTTTGATATCCTGAAGGAGCGGGATATCCTGCTGCACCACCCTTACAACTCCATTGAGCCCCTGCTAGAGTTAATTGAGGCTGCCGCTGAGGACCCCAGTGTACTCTCCATCAAGCTAACGATTTACCGGCTAGCTAAGGACTCGCGCATCACCGAAGCCCTGCTTCAGGCGGCTGAAAACGGAAAGCACGTATCCGTACTGTTTGAGGTGAAAGCTCGCTTTGATGAGGAAAATAATATGCGTGAGGCACAGCGCCTGCAAGATGCCGGGTGCTACGTTATCTACGGTATCGGTAGCTTGAAAACGCATACCAAGCTCCTGCTGATCGTGCGCAAGGAAGGCGAGTCTGTGACCCGATACGTGCACATGAGTAGCGGTAACTACAACGAGGACACTGCCCGCTTATATACTGATCTGGGCCTGCTGACCACCAACGAGATCTATGCACAGGATGTGTCGGAATTCTTCAACGCCATTACGGGCCACAGCCAGCCCTACATCTACCAGCAACTGATCACTGCTCCGCGCGACATGCGCAACCAACTCATAGAGCTGATCCGGCAGGAGGCCTACCACGCCCAACACGGTAAGCCGAGCGGGATCGTAATTAAGGTGAACTCCCTGGAAGACCAAGCTATGATCGATGAGCTGTACGCGGCTTCACAGGCCGGGGTAC
>DMST01000238.1:28693-37465 GCA_003454975.1 Cytophagales bacterium
CCCATCCGTTTGATTGTGCGGGGTATTTGCTGCATTCGCCCGGGACGCCCGGGCCTTTCGGACAATATAGAGGTCTGCTCCATCGTGGGTGAGTACCTGGAGCACTCTCGGATCATGTACTTCCATAACGACAACGACCCGGTTCTGTACGCCGGTTCTGCGGATATGATGGTTCGTAGCTTCGATCGTCGTATTGAGTCCCTGTTTCAGGTAGTAGACCCTACACCCAAACAGCAACTCATCAATTTGCTATCCTACAATCTGAAGGACAACGTGAACAGCTATGTGATGCAAGAAGACGGTTCGTATGAGATCAAAGAGCTTTGGGGAGACCCTCCCTTCAACGTACACAAGGCCTTCTTCGACATCACCGTGGATAGTGTGAGCGAGGCGGAGTTGTTTTAAGGCTAGAGCATGGAAGGTAATTCCTTTCTTTCCAGGGTTAATAAGAACATTCTTCCTACGCAGGTTAACGCATGGGGGGTGTGTTCTTTAGAACCTGCTTAGCTTTCCTTGTTGCTGGCTACTCCGAGCGTTGAAATATTCCTGGCGGTGTTAATATTCATGATTGAGTGGGCTCAAGTAGACTCATATGCATAGCTGGCACAATTCTGAAATGTACTCCCGCCCTAACAAAGTAGGGAAATGATGAGAGGTGCCAACTCCTGGGGTGTACCTTTGCGATGATACTTTTGAGACAATGATGCACAAAATAGGCGGACAAGACTTGGGTCTGGATTCGCCAATTTTTTTACCATAACATCACATGGAAGAGCTAAAAAAGGAATCTAAGAAAAAATCCAACTCCAATAAAACCCGGAATGGTTACCTCATTGATATGGATGGGGTGATCTACAGAGGGGAAGAAATGATACCCGGTGCGGATGGATTCATCCAAGAGCTCCTCAACCGGGACGTGCCTTTCATCTTTATGACCAATAACAGTCAGCGTACCGAGCGGGATGCGGTGTATAAGCTGAAGAACATGGGCATCGAGGTAGAGGAGAAGCATATCTTTACTAGCGCCATCGCTACTGCTCGCTTTCTAGCGACTCAGCGACCCAACGGCTCTGCCTTTGTACTGGGAGAGGGTGGCCTGCTCAATAGCCTAGTAGAGCATGGGTATACATTGGTTACTAGTAATCCGGACTACGTAGTGGTGGGTGAGGGGATCAACTTTACATTGGATATGGTGCAGCGTGCTATCGATATGATCTTGAACGGTGCCAAACTGATTGCTACCAACCGCGACCCTTCGCCGAAGCAGAAGGGGTGGAACAACTTAGGCATTGCCGCCGTGGTGGCCATGATAGAGGAGGCTACGGGTAAGAAGGCCTTTGTGGTGGGCAAGCCCAACCCGGTGATGATGCGCCAGGCCCGCAAAACGTTAGGTCTGGAAACGGCAGGCACCACCGTGATCGGCGACACCATGAGCACCGATATTCAAGGTGCGGTGCAGATGGGGTATAAAACCATCTTAGTCCTTTCGGGCATCACCAACCGTGAAGATTTGGAGAATTACGCATTTACCCCAGACCTGGTGGTCGATTCGGTAAGTGATATACCCATTCTCGATCCAGACGGTGAGTAAGTACCAAGCGGCTGGCAGTTTGGTGTTCTGAAAGCGTAAGGCTAATACCATACGCTTGGCCCCTGTCATTAGCCGCCAACGGGATGGTTCATCATCTGAACCTGATTTTCGTAGAGGTACCTGAGCATGCCGTCCTTAAGACCTACATCGGGTACAAAGATTCCTTCAGCCTTTGCCCAGATCATTACCTGTAGGTAAATGTCTGCCGCAGGCACGATGACATCGGCCCGGTCAGGGTTGAGCTTCAGGTGATTGAGGCGCTCATCCATAGGCATCTGCTGGATACGATCGCGGAGTTCAGCAATCTTGTTTCGGCTCAGGCTCTTGCCTAGTTTTTTGCCTGCCATGTCAAACAGCTTGTTAATATTGCCTCCGGTGCCAATGGCCTGCAGGGCAGCGTATGCTTGGGTATGCTGTACAATCCATTGCTGCATTTCTGTCCATACTTCCGGAGCGTCCTGGTGGTCGAGCCGCCGTACTGATCCAATAGGGAAGGAAATACTGGCCACCTTTTTTCGGTTCTCAATCAAGGTAAGCTCCGTGCTGCCACCCCCCACATCTATGTGCAAGTAAGGATTCCTGTCCAGGCCCACCAATACGGCCCGGTTGATGAAGGCCGCTTCCGTTTCCCCATCAATTATGCGGATGTCCAAACCCACCTGCTGGCGCCCCTGATCGGCCAGGGCTTGGCCGTTTCGCGCCTCCCGCATGGCACTAGTAGCGAGTGCCAAATAGTCATCTACTTCGTACAGCTCCAACAGCAGCTGGTAGGCTTGCATCAGTTTGATGAATTTGGCCTCTTTCTCCAGACTGATAGCTTGATGAGCGAATACATCATGGCCCAGGCGGAGGGGGAATCGCACGTACTCTAATTTTTTGAAGTGGATGTCATTACCATCCTGCAGAACATTGGTCACCTGTAGCCGAATGGCATTTGACCCGATATCGATTGCCGCTAATTTCACAGATACTTCCTGATGTGTAAAGTTTCAAAGATAGCGAATGCAGCTTGTGAATAGTGTGATTACAACCGAACAATGACCTTTCTGGTCCCTATTATGGTAGCCACTTGATATGTTTGTACTTTGCAATCAGAGTAACCCCAATTGGTAATGAAATGGAATAGTTGGCAGCACTGCCTGGTGATATGGAGTTTGGTAACCGGGCTGGGAGGATGCAGTACCGGAGATAACTTTTTTCCGGAAACCGTTTTAGGGTATAGACCGCAATATGTGCCTTTGGTTCAGATAGAGGACATCCGAGGATTAGCCCCACAACCGCTTAGAAATCCTGGACGCGTACTTGTGTATAATAATATGTTGCTCGTTAATGAGCTGTTTGAAGGGGTTCACCTGTACGAAAATTCTAACCCACTCAATCCTATACCTCTAGGATTTATTCGAATTCTGGGATGTGTAGAAATTGATATTCGCGAAGATGTTTTGTTTGCGGACAACTATACCGACTTGGTGACCATCGATCTCTCGGACCTGAGTACAGTGCAGGTGACTAGCCGCACAAAAAATGTATTCGAACCTACAGCATTTCCTCCTGCCACCAATGCCTATTTTGAGTGCCCGGACGAGACCCAAGGGGTAGTAGTTGGTTGGGAACTCACACAATTGAACAACCCCAAATGCTTCCGACCATGAGAAAGATAGAGGTCATATTATTAGGTAGTATGGTACTAGGGTTGCTTGGGTGTGACTTCGGCATAGTACCCCCAAATTTTGGAGAGAGTGTTGCGGGTCAAGGTAGTACTTTAGCGCGTTTCGCTATTGAGGGGGATGATCTGTATATCATTGATAATCAGTCACTGCGCCATTTTGACATTTCTACCCCTAGTGCTCCGGAGGAAGGGGAGCGGATTACGGTAGATTTTGAAGTGAAGTCCATATTTGCTTACAATGATCATCTGTTTATGAGCAACGAGACGGGGCTCAATATTTACGATGTATCGGATGGTGATGCCCCGCAGTTTGTTAGTAATTTCTCTGGCATTACTGCCTGCAACTCAGTTGTTTTTCAGGGCAATGCTGCCTTTGTGACTCGCCGACGGGGGGATGAATGTGGATGGACAGATCCTAGTGAATTGGCCGTGTTGGATGTGTCTGATTTCTCAAGCCTCAATACCCTGCGGGTGTATAGTGGTACCAATACCATTAGCAGTCCCGTAAGTTTGGCGGTATCACCCAATACCCTGTTTCTGTGTGAAGGAAACAACGGGCTCAGAATTTACCAAAGCACCGTGCCGGACGGTTTAGTACAAACAGGGCATCGGCCTAATTTTGAAGCGTTCGGATTGGTGCCCAATGGGTCCAATGCAATCATTAAGGGCAGCGATGGACTGTACCAGTATGACATAAGCAATCCACTCAATCTGCGATTTCTTAGTCGAATCCCCTTTGTGGAATAAGCCTCGGAACCTGGAATGGAAAATGAGGTGGTCCTAAAGGTATGGGTTGGAGAAGAAGAAATTTCTTTGGAGGTCCCAATAGGCTCGAATTTACGGGAAGTGCTTGTAGCTGGTGGACTTTCGCCATACACTCGCTGGACGCGTAGGCTGAACTGTGGAGGCCGGGGGCTTTGTGCTACCTGTGGTGTGTGGATAGAGGAAAATGAACCAGCTCCCAATCATTGGCATGATCGCTTGGCCAAACGATATGGGTATAGCCGTCTTTCCTGCCAAATAAGGGTGGAGTCAGCTATGACCATTCGGTTGGATACTGAAAAACAGATTTGGGGCAAGCCTCGCCGTTGAAAATTGGCAAACTACCCCTACTGGCAACTCCGTATCATTCAGGCTGGTCAGCAGTGGCGATAGCGCTAGCGTGTGACGGCAAACAAATGATAAATTGGGAGCCCTCACCCAACACACTCTCTACTTTGAACGTGCCTTGGTGAATTTTTACAAATTGCTGCACGAGCTTCAGGCCCAACCCCGTCCCTTTCTCATTGGCGGTGCCCCGCGTAGTATAAGTCTGTGTAGGGTTAAATACCTTTTTTAGGTGTTCTTGCTTGATGCCTACTCCTGTGTCCTCTACCCTCAGTGTAATCTGGCTTTCGTTCAATGACCGGGCAATCACCCTGATTTCTCCTTCCCTGGGGGTGAATTTCAGAGCATTCGAGATCAGATTTCGAAGAATAAACGACACCATATTGTCATCGGCCATTAGGAAGAGGCTTTCTTCTACCTGTGCACTCAACAGAATTCCCTTTTTCTCAGCAGAGAGGTGATATATTTCCACTGTTTGGTTCACCAGCTGGCCCAAATTGAGTTTTTGTGGTTTGTGGTTAATGTTGCCGTTCTGTGATTGCGACCAATAGAGGATGTTGTCAATCATATCGAGTGAGGTACTCACCGATTGGCGAATCTTATTGGACAGCCGTACTATTTCTTCTTTGCTGAAAATGTCCACCGATTCTACTAGCAATCCCAAGAAGCCCTTTAGTGTGGTGAGAGGACTCCTTAAATCATGAGAAAGGATAGAGAAGATGAAATCCTTGCTGTTGTTTAGGCGAGTGAGATTCTCTTGAGATACTTTCAACTCCTCGTTTTGTGCGTCTATTAGATCCTTTTGCAAATGGATGTCCCGGGTACGTTCCAGGATGATGGCCTGTAGTTCCCGTTGTTTCCTCCGGTTGTTTTTCGTTCGAATATAAATCAACAACACGACCAATAAGGAAATGAAGGCAAAGGCAAAGACGTAGAACCAAGTGTCGCGCCAGAATGGTGCCGAAAGCGTGAAGGTGAATGAGGAGGGAGTGCCCCAGATCCCGTCATAGTTTGCCGCCCTCACCTGTAGCTCATAGTTTCCTGGATCCAGATTTGTATACGTAGCAATGGGCCCGTTGGTGGCTTGTACCCAGCCCTCGTCTACCTTAGATAGCTTATACTCATAGGAGGTTTCTCCAGGAGAGGAATAGTGGTCGGAATAAAAGGTAAAGCGGAGAAAATTCTGGTCATAATGTAGTTCAAGGCCGTTGTGCTGATGCAGCGCAAAAGATTCTAGCTCGTGGCCGATGCTTTGATCCCGGGTATTGTTTAGGATGGTGAGTTCACCAAAAAATACCGAAGGTGGAAAGGGGTTGGGCGTACCCATCTCATTGGGCATGAAGGCATTCAACCCAGAAACCCCACCCAAATATATTTTCCCGTCGATACCTTTCGTATGAGCGTACATGTTGAATTCATCATTCACCAGCCCATCACGCATATTGTAGTTTTCAAAGGAGGAATCTGCCAATTGGAATTTGGAGATTCCATTATTGGTAGTTAGCCACAGGTTGTTGAATCCATCTGGGGTAATATTGTATACCACGTCATCCGGTAACCCATCTTGAAAAAGCCACCTCCGAATGGAATGGTCTAATCTACCGTCCTCGAAAAAGTCCTTTAGTTTTATCTGGAAGAAACCATGATTCAGCGTGCCTACCCACAAATGGTTCCGGTATTCGGTAATGCCCAAAATGCCATGAGACTCGAAGAGTTCTGGGAAATTATCGCTAGTAGAAAAGGGTGACAGGAATTTTCGTTCAGCGATATCAAATACGGCAAGACCACCATACGTCCCTACCCATAAATTGCCTCCTACATCCAGGAGTAAACGAGTGACGGAGTTGGATAACCCAGGTTGCTCAGGCTGAGGCAAAAAGACCTCAAAGGTGTCATCTATGCGTTGATGAACTACTAACCCCCAGCTAGTAGCATACAGGATCAATTCATCGTTGATGGGAAGTATTGCCCTTACCTTCTGATCCCGATTATCGCTCAAAATAACGATACGTTCAAACGTGCCAGAAGACTCATAATAGCGAAATAGGCCATGGGTAGTCCCTACCAACAAGGTGTTGGCACTTTCGCGGCTAAACGCGATGGCCATAAAAGGGGTAGTGTAGCCTGTAGGAGCATCGGGCAATATCTCAATGTGCTGATATTCCTTCTGCCCGCTTGGCTTTTTGTGGATAAACCCATCTTGGGTGCCTACCCAAAGACTCCCGTCCACGTCGGTGTATGTAGTCGAGATGTATTTGCTTGCAGGTGATTCCTCAGTCCATCCCAATCTTTCCAGCTTGAATTTATTGCGGAAGGGGTCATATACATTTAACCCGGTATCCGTACCAATCCAAATGAGCCCGTTTTTATCTTCAAATATGGATCGGCATATAGAGCTATTCAAGGTGCCAGGAGTTTGTGGATCTGATTCCAGTTTTTGAAACTCCCCATTGGCTTTTATCAAAATAATCCCCTGGGTGGTTAACACCCAAAGATTACCAAACTGGTCCAGGTGGATTTGATTGATCCTCGCATTTTTAAGATCTGGAGATTCAATTTTCTGTTTGATCCGTCTGGCTTCCAGATCATACTCTATCAATAGTCCAAGCTTAGTGCCAATCCAGATGTCTCCTTCGGCATCGCTATGAAGAGCACTAGGAGCTATTCCTTGCAATTCTATCTGAACGGTAGCCAATGACTTGGCGGATTCAATCAAGAATAATCCATTCTTGTAACCACCCACTACATGACCGTTAGACAAAGGATGTAGTTTTGAAATCGTTGGAAACGAAGTATCGAAGGCGGTTAGTTTGCCATCCTCTTGGCTGATTTTGTATAGCCCCAATCCATGAACGGCTGCCCAAAGGGTACCATCGTTTGTTTGAGAAATGTCACTGACAGAATTAACCCTTTCGTCAGAGCCAACGATCTCCAGTTCCTGGAAGAAATCCTGAGTAGGGTCGTATCGATAGATTCCTCGCTTGTGCGTAGAAACCCAAATGGTCCCTTCTTTGTC
The DNA here is from genome assembly GCA_003454975.1 of Cytophagales bacterium. GTDB lineage: Bacteria > Bacteroidota > Bacteroidia > Cytophagales > Cyclobacteriaceae > DMST01. The sequence goes on from DMST01000238.1 coordinate 36,077, forward strand.
CTTAAACAAGCTCTTAATCTCCTCTCCTCGTAAGCCATTGCTTCTTTGAGGGTCCCAACGGTAATGTTGGCTCTGGTACCCATCAAAAGTCTGGAGTCCTCGGTATTGGGTGCCCAACCACATGAGGCCCTGATTGTCTTGTTCTATCTGAAGGACCGGATTGAGTTTGGTACCAGGTTGGCTTAGTACCTGAACGAACTGGATAAGGTCGGGCTGCTGGTAGGCAAAGGCCTGACCTGTGAGGAATATTCCCCAGCAAACACAAATAATATGATGACGTATAGAGGTCAAAATCAAAAATAATCCCCATGAGTTCACTCAGCAACTGCCAGAACAAAGGATGGCAATAGCTTTGCGTGAACGGGAAAAAATAGACAGTTAGTAATAGATTCCGCATTCAAAAATAATGCATCTCCTCGGGTTAGGCTTATTTATGCCGCTCCGGGGTACTTGGAGGGAGCAAATGTCGTGTACCTTTTTATTCCTATTCTACTATTCAATCGATGCTACACGATGTGCATCACCTTTTGAGTTTGAGAGGTACGGAGATTTATACAAATCACTCAAGTTCCTTGTTCCCCGCAGGCCCTGCTGGAAAGTACAAAATGGCTAAATAAAGAGTGTATTTGTAGCCAGCAGGGTAAGAATGGTAGCATTTTACACGGTTCCTTGAGGTAAGGCCATATACCCTTTTGTTGTCTTGATTTAACTTTGTCTTATAATTTCAAAAGGGAATCTTTCAATATTCATCCCACAATAACCAGTTACTCCTGTTCTAGACTGGATTGGTATTAAAACCTAAAAAATTGTATGCCTGTAAGGTTTGTAAAGGTTTTCTGTCTCTGCGAAAATTGGGTTCGAGGGTTATTGCTGAAGGATTTGATCACAAAATAAAATCATGCGGTCAATTACTTGTTGTTGTTCGGGTTCATTGTGCGGCTCGTGCCGCAAATTGGGCCAAGGGTGGAAGGTGGCCGTTTCACCTGCGTTTTTAGCGAATTCTTCGCTCCCTTTGAAATCGATAACCGGATCTTTATCCCCATGCATGACCAAGGTAGGCACTTTGAGTTCTTGAGCATGGGATATGGCCCAAGGGCCTGCTTGTGTGACCTCTTTGAAGATGCCGGCGGAGATTTTGTCATGCACCAAGGGATCATCCACATAGGCTTTTTCTACGGCCGGGTCTCTTGAAAGGCTTCCTTCTTCCAGTTTGTTGGCTACGGTTAAAGAAGGCCAAATCTTAGCCATCATATTTCCTAGTATTTCCTTACCCTTGGGGGGGACGAGGGCGAGCCGAAGCCAAGGGCTTGATAGAATAGCAGCCGAAAGCTCATTGGTCGTTTTTCGCAATAAGAAATTTGATACGTTGCAGCCACCCCAACTATGGCC
>DMST01000238.1:37507-43767 GCA_003454975.1 Cytophagales bacterium
GATGGCCGTAAAGAATAACGGGAAGAGAAGTGTGCTCTGCCCTTACGTGCATAAGCAACGTCTCAATGTCATTGAGTACTTGGGCTAGCACAGCGTGACCTCGTCTACCCTTGGTGTGCCCGTGCCCACGTTGGTCGATGGCATAGGCTCCATACCCAGCCTTAACGAACCCCTGCGCTACATGCTCGTAGCGGCCCAGATGTTCATAAAACCCATGAATGATGACTAAAATGCCTTTGGGAGCCTCCTCAGGAAGCCAGTATTTTCCATACACAGAATTACCGTCGGTAGCGGTAAGCGAAAAGGTGTCAGTGGTCATAGATCTTGGGTAGGATATTATCAAGAGCCCAAGATACTGATAAAATGGAAGGAGAAAAGACTACTTGGTGACGGGGATAGAGTGGGTACGGCCAAAATTAATGATCGCTTGCTTGGCTTCCTCAATCTTATCTTCGTCGGGCACATTCTCTAGCTTTACCATGCGCGTTTGGCCGTTTTTGAGATGGAAGTGCACCTTCTCAAAAGCAATTTTGATCTTGGCAATATCGGCCCATAATACCTTCTGAGCGCGCGATCCCAGTACCATACGGTACTTAATCATAAGATCATCCATTTGGATAAACCAGGCATGGCGAAGGAAGTGCACCCGGAATCCGCGAAGTACCAATAGAACTCCGATGAGGAGGTATACGCCAGTATCATAAATACGATTGGGAAGCGAAGAAGGAGATTGATAAGATTCCCATACCAGATAGCCGCACATAGCCACTACAATACCTACTCCTAACCAAAGATAAATTTGATGCCTTTTGGGAGTGGGGATATTGTCCTTCCAACGGATGTCAATAGGGCGTTGGCTGGCGTTTTCAGAGGACATGGGTGTAGTTTGGGTTGGTTCTTGTTAGTAAAACTATTTTGGATGGTGAAATGATTGACCTACACGAATATAATTGCGTAAGTTTCTCATCACCTATCACAAGACACTAAGGTAACGATTGTGGTTGGCACATAGCATGAAAAAAAGGATTGTTTATTCTATCATAATACTGTTGTTGGGAGGGGGAGCCGTAGCTGGCTATTGGTATTTTTTCAAACCTCCCGAAGCATCGGCTACGGACCTGTTACAGCTGGTACCTGACCATGCGGTCGTTGTATACGGGAGCGATAATCTGAAACAAGACTGGGAAACCCTGCAAGAACATCCTGGGGGTGAATTGTTGCTCACCATGCCGTTTTTTCAGGAAGTGCAGGCTGGGTATCAGACGTTAGATTCTATCGGCGATGGTATTTCCTTTTCCTCTGCGTGGTTAAAGCAGCGTACGCTCATCTCGCTGCACCTCACGGGAAGGAGTGGTTTCGATTTTATCTTCTATGCCAATTTAGGAGGTAGAGCTCAAGAAATATCCCTGGAAACGCTTCACGAGTACTTTCTTGACAGAAACGATGTTCGGTATAAGGAGAGGGAATATGAGGGGGTAACTATCCACCAATTTCAGTCTAAGGAATCCGAAACCGCCTTCTACTACAGCCAGGTAGGAGATTTTTTCATTGGGAGCTTCACCGGATATCTGCTAGAAGATGTAATTAGGCACCTGGATGATGGAGCTGCCTCTCATTTTTTTGCCCAACATCCCGGTATCAAGGCTCCAGACGCGTCCAGCCTTGAGGGCCGTTGGTGGGTTAATTTGAAACGCTGGCCTGACTTTATGAATGTTTTTCTTCCGGCAAATGAGGAAGCAAAATGGGACGCTTGGGGTGATTTCATGGAAGTAGATGGTGTGCTGGGCGATGAGGTAATGCTTTGGAGCGGTTTCACTCCACAAGGGGTTTATCGGGAACCCAAAGAGGTGTTAGATGTATTCCAGAGCCAGGAAAATGGACGATTCCGTCTCTTGGGGGCACTGCCAGCTCGTACAGCCTTTGCCTTCCATTGGCAGCTCAATGATCCGGCGGCCTATCAGCAGGCTATGTACCAGTATCAATTACAAACAGCCCCCGACTTCAATACCGAACGGGAGGCGTTTGCCAATCGGTTTTTGATTGACTATGAGGACTTTCTGGAGGCCGCTGGGCCTGAAGTAGCCATGGTAGTTTTGGAATCTGTAAACGCCGAGGATCCGGATAAGCTATTCATTGCCCGTACCCCCAATGCCTCTAAGGCGGAAGCATGGCTGCGGAATCTTTCTACCAAGGTGGCCGAGACCTCTCTGGATAGTCTCTATCTGGAAAGCTACCTGGGAGAAGATATTCGTCTGGCCGATGTTTACAACCTTCCCGGATTTCTGTTTGGGCAGGTGTTTTCTGGGTTTGATCAGACCTTCTACGCCACCATAGGTGACTACCTTTTGCTAGGTAACACGGCCCAAGGTATACGGCGTGTGCTAGAAGATTGGTCTACCGGTCAGGTGCTTAATAAAGCCGTGCAGTCGGCCGTGTTTTTAGAAAATACCCTGGAAGAAGGCGTCTGCGGATGGTTTTTGCAAAGTCCGCGTGCCTGGAGCCATGTGTTACCGTTGCTTAATGCCGAGTGGCAGTCCTACTTTGAAGGCGATGGACTACCCTGGCGCGGTATTGCTGGAGGGTCCTTGCAGTTTCGTAAGGATGCTAATCGGTGGTTTACTGCCCTGGTAGTTCAACCGAAGGTGGACTTAGTGGCACCCGAAGATCGACGCTTTACCCCCCTTATTTCGGTGCCGTTGGTGCAAAACGCGGCGTCTCCTCCGCACGTAGTGCGCAATCACAACAACGGTATGCGCGAGGTAGTGGTGCAGGATGAGAGCACCTTTTTGTACTTGCTAGATAACGAGGGTAATATCCTGTGGCGTGACTCTGTAGGGGAACCGCTAGTAAGTGATGTGCGTCAGATTGATTTTTATGCCAATGGGAAGCTCCAGTATTTCTTTGCTACTGCTACCAGCATCCATATTCTGGATCGCAATGGCTTACCCATACCCGGTTTCCCAGTAGCTTTACCTCCAGGAGAGCAGGTTAGCTATGCTTCCGTCATTGACTATGACGGCACCAAGCGCTACCGTTTCGCGGTGGGCACATTGGGCGGTGGTGTGTTTTTGTACAATACCCAGGGTGAGGCCTTGGAAGGATGGAATCCACGAATCTTCAGTAGCCCATTGGCGCAGTCCCCTTTTCATGTACGTGTGCGAGGAATTGACCGAATTGTAGTACCCCTATCCGATGGGAAGGTAGCCATCACTAACCGCCGTGGCGAGATGCAGGATGGATTTCCGGTAGATATCCGGGGGCAGGTGACCTCGCAATTGTTCGTACAAGAGGGTACTGATTTGGACAACACGTTATTTAAGGCGGTAACCAATGAGGGGGAATTGGTCACCTTCACCATGGCAGGCAAGGTCACCGAGCGGAAGCAACTCTACAAACCTACCCGGGATGCTAAGTTTAGCTTGGTACCGGATGTGCTCGGACAAACTTTCCTGATTGGCAGAATGAGCGAAGGCCAAATTGGCTTCCTGGATGCTAACGGGCAGGAGTTGTTTCAGAAAGAGTTTCTAACCTCGGGCAATGTAATAGCCCAGTTCTATCGGTTTGGCGCTGGCAGAGAGGTGATTCTGGTGACTGATCGGGAGCAGGAATTTTCTTATGTGTTTGACTACCAGGGGAATCTGGTGAACTACCGCCCGTTGAACAATGCTTTCAAGGCCGGGGTGTTGTACTACGAATCCACCAATGCTTTCCATGTCTATACAGCATTCGGTAACGAAGTAGCCATCTCCTCCTACCAGCCCTAAAAGGCATACTGCACTTGTAGGGTAAGTGATTGTACAGGTGGAGTAGGGGCTTCCGTAGGATTGGTCTCTCTTACGAAGGTTCTAGCCCATCGGGTTTCTAAGGTAAGCGAAGGCAGGGCCTTCCAGCGCAAATTAAGATAGGTGCGGAGGCCTTGACCATAGTAGGCGGGCAGAGAGAAGGCGTAAAGCACGTGGTTTTCGTAGACGTACTGCCGATTGTCAAAGTCTGGCGCGTGGAATAAGGCCACTCTACCGGTGGCCTGCCAGGACCGATACCTGTAAAAACCGTCGTAAAGTAGGGCTACTCCATAACTGTCTTGATTAGCGATCTGAAAGCGAGAACCTTGTACTCGTAGCCGGAGTCCTAAGGCTCCCTCAGGCCTATAATTAATCTGGAACAAGGCGTTGTCTTTAGTGCCAGGAGCTACAATACGTCCGGCATCGGTAGAGGTGGTTCGGTCCTTTACTTCACGGCGAAACTGTAATGTCCCATCCAGATGCCGGTGTGGGCGCCATAATGCACGAATCAAGAACTCATAGCCTTGAGACGGAGCGGCTGTCTGGAATCGAAGCCACGGAAAGGTGAAACGATCATAGTATGCCGTTACGCGCCAGCGTTTGCTGGGCTGGTAGGCCAGGCCCCAATAAAGTCCTTGTTCGTTGCGGGGCTGGCTGCCCTCAGCAAAGGCATCACCATACAGCGTGGTAAACCCAGGATCGTAGTGACGAAGTAGCCAGGTGGTTTGCCACTGGGGGGTAAGGGGTAGCTGGACCCCAAGTAGGGCTGCGGGTTTTGAGAAATTGGACCACGCGGCCTCTCCAAAGAGCAACCAGTTATTCCTGCGCACTTGGCCAAAGATCCCCGGAATGGGCAGCTCCTGTCCCCGGAAAACGGTAGGATTGTCTGGGCGGAGGCGAGGTTCCCAAGGTAGATTCCACCGGTGATACATCACGTAGGCACCCAGAATTTCCCGCTGATAGCGGCCCTGATATTGTATCTTCCCCCCTAGAGTAGTCTCGCGCAGCGCATGGTACCCTGCACGTTCAGATTCGGTACGGTGGTACCCCGCGGAACGGAAGGCCGTAAAATGATGGGGCCCAATGCTGTCATGCTGCACGGAAGCATCGCGTGCCTGGAAAGAGGCCAAAAGGGTGGCTTCCCAATTCCCTGTGCCTAGTGTGATGGCGCCACCCCGCAGGTAGCCTGATTCTACAGAGGAAGTATAGGGAACGATTCCCCGCAAGGGCCTGCGAGTATTCAAAATGGTCTCCCCACCTTTACCCGGCGTGAATCCGGCAGCAGTAGTAAGGCCTTGCCCCCAATGTACTTGATAATCACCAACTACCCAGCGTTTCACCCAACCCCCCTTACCGTATCCTAGCATATGCGCCGAGGCAAAGTCTGGTCCTAACTGGGCTCTGGGTAGGTCAATTCCGATGGGCTCGCCTGCATCTTGCTCCAAGGTAACTCCCAAGCTGAAATCACGGGTTTGGCTCACACGCAGACGGGCCAGCCACCGTCCATTGCTGCCCGTGGAATCCATCCCATCCTCCATTCTGGGCCATTGGGAGTCATATCTTAAAAGGAAATATCGGTTGTCCTCTTTCCGTAGGCGCTGCCAAATCGATTGGCCATCTTTAGGCGCGGGGCTCAGTGTCAAAAAGGGTAGTACCTGTTCAATCAGAACGAGATTCCATCCCGATACGGCTTGCAGCTCGTATAGGGAGACCAAAGCACCAAATTGCTCCCTATGGGTCAGCAAGGCCTCTATCTGGTTTGGCGTTAACACTTGTAGAACCTCAAGCTCCTGGTAAGTAGCCCGATTGATGTCAATGGGGTGGGAGAGGGCCTGAATCCAGGCATCTAGCTGGGCTTCAGAGGCTGTCTCGGCATCGGCCCAGGGTAGTCGTTCTTCTAGCAAAGCAGCTATGTCCTGTTGAGCTTGCCCCCGGGCCACCTGAAGCGCCAGCAGAAGAGTTACTGTGAGGAGCGTACGGGCCATATTCGGGAGATAGAAAGTTGGTGATTCCAGCCAGTAGGAAAATACGATTGCGCCGAATAGGCCACTTGCCAGCTCCTCCATTGGTAACCCAAACCACCTGAGAAATTACGGTGAGTGAGCTGGCTACCCGCACGAAGCCACAGCTTGGAGATGATCTCGTACTCTACTCCTAAGATGACGAATGTGCTACCCTGCGTGCTCTGGTGAGCCTCTGCAAGTAGTGTAAGGGTAGGTAAGGGTAAATAAGCTATTCCCAATTTGAGTAGAGTGGGTACACGTTCTCCGGTATTGGGGCTAAGCTTTGCCAGCAATACATTGGTGACATGCCCACCTACCTGAAATTGGGGAGTGAGTGCAGCCCAGCCTCCTAACTCTACTAAGGGCAGGTGTCGGTTGCCTACCCCCTCTATGTGATACTGTAGCCAGCTTACTTTGCCTCCCAGGGCGGCCAACCCCATTTGGTATCCTACGGCTATACCGGCCCATTGCTCAG
>DMST01000238.1:43815-51617 GCA_003454975.1 Cytophagales bacterium
AACCGGCCCATTGCTCAGAATATAACTGATCGCCAAAGCGCCAGGCACCAACTCCTATGCCCAAACCTTTCCATCTGGTAACGGCGGCAGCTCCTATAGTTTGAGTCCCTTCCCAGCCTACCCGGTAGGCGTAGCTGCCCATCATTTGCCAGGTTTTTATTTGGGCTAGTCCCGCTGGGTTGTGAAAAAATGCGTACCCATCTGCAAGCGTAGTAGTGGCATGGCTAAGACCGCCAGCCCGGGCACCGGCTACATAATTGCCTCCCTGGCCATGTGTATATGCAGGGAGAAAGACGAGAAGAGTGAGAAAAATATTCAGCTTCATTCAAAAAATGAATAATCACTGAATATAATGACAATCGTGTAATTGTCAGAATGCTATAAAAAGAAACCCCAGAGGATATCCCCTGGGGTTGTAAGAAGTTGATGAGGCCTAAGATTAGAACCAATTCTTGACCGTGAGATAGTCTAAGAAGTAAATCAAACGGACAGAAAGACTTTGATTGCGAGGAGCCGTGATAGAATTTCGGAAGTTGGGCACAAAGGTCAAGAAAGCTTCGTCCGATACGTTCGTCAATACATCTTGGTACACCACATTTACAAAACTACCCGGACCAATTTGCCAGTTGTAGGTGAGGTAAATGTTCATCGCATTGAAATTCAGGTCGTGCTCATTGTATTCCCTTACCAGGGTTGCTTCTGAATCTAGGTAGTCTAGTTTGTAAAGACTACCATCTGAGTTGGAATACTCATAAACCATAGGGTTGTAGTCCGTAGCTACTAGCTCCCCATCCAGGGCGAGCTGGCGCATGGCCTTGTTTTGCACCCGGGCCCAATAGTGGCGCAATTCCAGGTTCAAGCCCATTTTATTGTTGAAGGTATAAGAAGCACGCAGAGAGTTCTCTAAACTTCTCCAATCCCGGATCCCAAAAATAATCTGCTCATTACCTGCATTATCTGTCCAGCGGGTGGTAAATCCTCTTTGGTTGCCCTGTATGTTATAGTCCAATCCGTAGTTGAAGTTGAACTTATTGTTTACCCGCACACGCAAGTTGCCGCCGCCTCCAAAATCTCGGGCATTCCAGTCGGGCCGGTGCCAAGTGTAGTTGTAGGTACGTATGGCCACCATTTTGCGGTCATCACTACCAATGAACCCACCAAAATCGTAGTCGGGGGCCTTGTTCAGCCAGCGTCCGGCGGTGAAAGTGCCAAAGTAGTCGCGATCCTGAAATCCACGTACACTGCCCCAAGCTTCTACAAACCAGAAGTTTTTGAGCTGCCCGCCTACGTTGGTCCACACTCCACGGTTGGTCCAGCCTCGGTCATCCCACATTTGGGTTACGTTAGAGCCCAAACTCCAGTTGAACCGGTTGAAGACCAACCAAGGCTTAAACTTATTGAGCCGGATGTTGGCAGAATGAGATACTTCGTTCGGTGCATTCAGGAAACCGAAATCATTCAGCATCAGATCCGCTGACTCTACATTACGGCTAACGCCAAATTGGAAGTTACCCGCAACCTTATTAAAGCCTACGTTGTAGGCATAACCATCGGTAGCCGACTCACCAAAATCTACATGGCTCCAAGTTCCGGTGGCATTGACCCGGTAGGTGTTATCTTCATCCAAAAAGTAGGAAAGGTTCCCACGGGTAGCGTTTGCGTCTCGGTTGTAGTTGAACCGGGTTACGTTGGTATTGATCAAAGTAAACCGGGAATTGTGACCAAAAGTCTTTTCTCCCACCACCACATTATAATTGACCAAGGGATCTACTTGCACTTGCCGGGTCTCGTCCGTATCCACATTGCGCACCGTAGCAAAGGTTTTGTTAGTCACCGCATTGAAGAAGCCTACCCCAAATCCATTCGGCGTACGCCCTGAGATTTTAGTTGCGTTCAACAAAGGGGCTTCGCTAGGCTGGTAGGTTACCTCCTCATTCCCGCTAATCTCTTCTTGCAAGCCACCTACGGTTTGCCCTACCCGGCGGGAGTAGAAGACCGGGCCTTGGTTAAATAGCTCTGTACCCTCTGTAAAGAAGGGGCGGTTCTCTTGAAAAAACACCTCGAAGGGGCCTAAGTTCAAAACTTGATTGTCGGCTCGTACCTGGCCGAAATCAGGTACCAGGGTCATATCTAGAGTAAAACTCTCATTCAAACCAGCTTTCAAGTCCAGACCACCGGTAATGGCACTACCAAAGGGTTCGTCAGCTTCTCCGTTGTAGTTGGCATAAGCCGTTACGTAGGGCGTAAGGAAGATCCTTGGCGGAGGGGTGATGTTCTCTATACCGTTGAGTGTCCCAAACTGTGGTATGAAGCCATTTTGGGCATTGTCTATCGGATTCCAAGCGGCAATTTCTTGTTTACCTGCACGCCTACGAATAAAGTTTATATTCCAGGTTTGGGTGGGTTGTTTTGGGAAACGGATGGCCGAGTAGGGAATCTCCATCTCTACCACCCAGCCTTTATCAGTACGCCCTACTGCACTATTCCATACGGCATCCCAGCCAAAGTCATCATTCTGACCTTGATTCGTCATATAGGCGTCTCCTTGTACTCCAGCAGAAGTAACCAAAAAGTGGAAGCCATTCTGTCCATTCTGGTAGGGGTCTAAGGCAAAAGTGAAGATGTCAGAGTTCCGATCCATATCGTCGCGAATGCCCAACTCGCTGGGTATATTTTCTGGATCAGAATCATGTAAATGTGCGGCTACGTATACCCCAAAATCATTATAGACAAACCAAACTTCCGAAACTGCATCGGAAAGCTCCAGGTTGTTGGGTTCTATTTGAGTAAAAGTGCCATTGAAAATGGGCGAGGAGGATTGCCATACCGCGTCATCCAGCACACCATCTATTTTAGGGGATTCATCAATACGAGTAGCCAAAGCTTCTCGCTTGGCTGTGTCAGCCAGAGAGGGGGATGCCAGGATCAGTGCCATGGCTCCGCCAAGTAAGGTTGCTTTCAACATGAGTAAAAAAAGTTGTTGTTGGACTATGAGTTCAGCTTACCTACTTCTCCAAGGACATCCTTGAAATCTGGCCACTGTAGATAAGCCTTTATTAATTTTACTTCCCTTCTGGTTAAAAGTTACATGCTATTTTCAGTTTAGGATGAGTGGTACTCGATATTGATCGATGATTTACATCGAGTTTATGCTGATTTGTAGGGTTTGTTGGGATAAAACGCTCTTTTTCAGAAGATTAATGTGAGGTGGTGGTGTTTTGAGATAGAATAATCGTTTAACATAGTTTTACATAGAAAATAAGTAGGGTTTAATCCGGTCTTTGAATAGTTCATTTCCTGGAGAATATTTTTCGGGTTATGACTAGAAAAATAGTTTGCCCTTCGTAGTTTTGGGTTGTAATAGCAACTGAATAAGTTACTTGAAGCGTATCCGACCTTACCTCTGGTTTTTTTTCTGGGCAAAGAATTGGGTGCTGGAGCAGAGAGCTCGACGTGGGCGAGCTTTTTACCTGCGTTATATCGGCCCCTTTTTGATTCTATGGCTGTTGAGCTTGTATCATTACAGTGCTAGCAACCCTTCTTCTGCAAAATCCATCACTGCCAATTACATAGTGATTCGGAAACCCCTCACCAATGAGTTGTCTTCTGTGGAGGCAACGGCTCAGGTGGATCGTGATATTGAGCGTTTTCTAAAACGATGGAACATACCAGCTGCCTCGGTGGCTATTGTTCGGGACGAACGATTAGTATATGCCAAGGGGTTTGGCTATACGGATGAAACCCAGCAGCAATTGACTGATCCTAACCATCTATTTAGGATTGCCAGTGCCAGCAAGTTGGTGACGGCTGCTGCTGTTATGAGATTAGCCGATGAAGGCAAGCTAAACCTCGACCACAAAGTGTTTGGTAACACGGGATATTTGCAGCCCAACGAATACGGGGAAGCCTGGCAACAAAGAGTATATGATATAACCGTAAGGCATCTGCTGGAGCATACCAGTGGGTTCTCCTGGCGTACCTTGGGAGATCCTGCTTTCAATGTAAAGAAAGTGGCCAGTGCTTTAGAGGTGCCCCTTCCTATTTCCCGCAAACAACTGATCCGCTGGCAAATACGCCAGCATCTGCCCTATAGGCCCGGTACTCGGTACAACTATTCCAATGTTGGTTACATGATGCTACACGAGGTTGTCGCTGAAGTATCGGGGATGACTTATGAAGAATACGTGCAACGACACGTTCTGAAGCCTGCGGGTATTCGCGGCATGCGGCTGGGGAAGAACTTGGTTGAAGATCGTCACGATGATGAAGTGACGTACCTTGATCATGAAGGCGCTCCTTGGCGGCAATCAGTTACTGGGGCTGATACCCTTATGCCAAGGCAATACGGTGGTACAGACATTGAATTACTAGGTGGTGCTGGTGGGTGGATTGCCTCAGCGGAAGACCTTGCCCGGCTGGTAGTGGCTATTGACGGTATGCCCGGCATGCCTGACATCCTTTCCTTGGAGGGGATTCAAGAAATGACCAGGAAAGGCCAAAGCAGATATGCCTTAGGATGGAAAGGTGCACGCGGAAATCGATGGTGGAGAACGGGGTCCCTATCTGGTACCAATGCCCTTATTTATCGGCTAGACGAACGTACCACCTACGTCTGTATCATCAACCGGAGTCACTGGAATGGTTACCGATTTAACCGCACCCTACAGGGACAGATGTTGAAGTCCGTAAATACGATTTCTGAGTGGCCCACTCACGATCTCTTTCGCCTTGAAAAATTGGTGGCCATAGAACCCTACGCTACTCCGTCAACAAAGGGATTTCTGCGTTAGTCTTTGGAGCTTCTGCTGAGGGATTCAAGGTGTGATATATCCAATCCTTGATTAACTGCTGGTGGGAGTTGATAAGATAGTGGGAACCTCCTGGTACCCATATGTGGGGTTGTACGTATTTTTTGGGGAAAATAGGATCCTGATCCCCATGCATGTGGCTCAAGTTGGAAATCAATACCTCGTTTCTCCAGCGCAAAACCGAAGTGGTGGCCCAGCGAAACAGATACCCGTCAGACTCCTTGATCATGCTGAGCAGGCTCTCCAATTGCGTAGGGTCCACGGCAGCATCGGCTTTCCGAGACCGCATGAAAAAGTACTGCCAGATGGGATAGGGAATTACGAAGGGGGACCACCGAATATAGCGGTAGAAGGTAGGTACCTCTGTCCATATTTTAGCGGAGCCAATCAGAAAGGTATGTTGTGGTTGGGTGATCTTGGCTAGCTCTGTAACAATCATCCCACCCATCGATACGCCCAATAAGGAAAAGGGCTCGTCTTCTTTTATTTGTTCTCTTAACTTACTGGCATAGGAAGGGAAATCTTCTTTCCATTGCGGACGGAACCATTCTAAGGGGATGATTTCCATGCCCGGAACTGAAAATTGGCCGAAGGTACGTGCGTCAGCGGCCAGGCCAGGTAGAACATATAGGCGTGACATGAACAAATTACTTTTTGTGGGTTATAGAAATATGGGTTTTACTAGATACTCAGTCGTCCTATTTATTTTCACGCTATTGATACAAAATAGTTGGGCTCAGAGCGTACAAGAAACCTACCCTGATGGTGCCATCAGCGCAGAAGGGGAGATGTCCGATGGGGCTAAAGATGGCTTGTGGGTATATTATTATCAAGATGGAACGGTGAGTGCCCGGGTAGAATACGAAAGTGGTGGGCGCGATGGTTTTTCTCTTTATTATGCTTTCTCCGGTACTCTTACCGGGCGGGAGTACTGGGACAACGACTTGTTGCAAGATTCTGCATATTACTATTACCCTGACGGTGGCCTGGAGAAAGTCGGTATTTACCAAGATGGTCTTTACCAGGGTGAGTGGAGGTTATACCACCCCAATGGTCAGCTTAAGCAGCAGCTATGGTACAAGCAGGGCATACCTGACGGTATCTTTCGTAGGTATTCTGACCGAGGAGCCTTAGTGCAATCAGGGCAGTATGAAGCAGGCCTGGAAACCGGCGAATGGCGGTATTACAAGCGCAAAGGACGTTTGTCTTATTTAGGAAGCTATGAAGCAGGCCAACGGGTAGACCCCTGGTTTAAGTTTAATTTCATGGGAGTGCCTTATGAAGTTGATCTGGAAAAATGGGCCGCCGAGGAGGCCGCTGCTTCCGAACAACAAGAGCCTTAAAAATCTGCCCTAAATCCTGCGAACAGACCCCATTCATTAAGATGATTGCGTGAATATTCCAAACGGAACACCGCATCGTACCAGGTCACAAAGTCCAACCCAAAGCCAGTTCCGTATAGGTATCGGTTGGTAAGTGGCTCGTTGCTAGGGCGCGGGTTGGGGTGCCAAACGTAGGCTTGGTCAAAATACGTTTTGGCGTAAACATCAATGGGGATCTTCCGGAACTGCTTCAGTGGCATCCAGTCTCCCAGATTAATCTGTTTCCGCAAGATTCGATATTTTACATTAGTCTTGTTGAGTAAGAAATGGTGTCCTTCCACAACCGTGGTTTCGTAGCCACGCACATAATCCCCTAAGTATCCCAAGGTTTGCATTAGGTTGTAAGGCTGCTCTTCTTGTAGTGTGAACCGCCCGCTAATGCGGTTGGCAAGGAAGAAGCGTTTGTTCTCTCCCAGACTCCAATACTTGGTGTATTCTCCGTAGACGGAGGTTCGGTAGAAGTTGCTTACAATCCCCAGGCCCTGTTGCCTGATGCCAATTACGCCATACTGACCTTCCAGAGGGTAGCTTACAAAATCTCGTTTGTCATGCGAAAATTGATATTGCAGCCGGAAAAACTGCTGGAGGGTATCTCCATTCAAGAAGAACTTCGCATTTGAGTCTGCTACAGCTTGACTGATAGTACGGTGATTGTAAGTGAACTTGAAAAAATGCGTATTGTAGAAGTCGGGACGGCGGGTGAGAGTGGTGGAAAGGTAAAGATCCCGGTAGTTGATGGATTGATTTGAGAAGAACTCCTGCCGATTGCTATCGGTATTGAAGTTAACCGCGTCACTGGTAGTGTAGCTAGCCTCTAGTCTAAGTCCGGTTACTTGCTCCTTATCGATGTAAGGGAATCGGTAGGCCACACGTAGCTTTTGAGTAAAACCCAATTGGGCTTTTAGAGAAAGGAGTTCGTTTGCACCCCTTACGTTGTACCAATCTACACCGCCGCCGTACTCAATCCGGGATAGATCTCTGCCTTGGTTGTACCACCATTCATTGAAACTCCGGTCGCCCAGATCAAAAGTGACTGTGGGCCATACATACCAGCGCTCATCCAAACGCACCACCACGTCCACCGTTTCCTCGTTTACCGGTACCATTTCCAGGGTAGCAGTATTGAACAAACGGAGGTTCATCAGTTTCCTTTTGTCTAGCTCCAGCGCTACTAATAAGTCTTCGGCCACCCATTCCTGGCCTTCTTCGAAGCTGAATTCTCGGTAAATGATACGTTCCTTGGTGATTTTATTACCCATCAAGTAGATGCGGTTGATGGTCACCCGAGGGGCTGAATCAGTGGAGGAATCGTCAGATTGAGAAAATACTAGATAAGGAATGCTGGAAAGGATCAAAAAGCAAAGGGTCAAGGAAAGCCATTTCGCCTTTTGATTGCGAGAATCGTACATGGAGTGGGTAGGTGACAAAACTTGTTTTGGTTTATTCAACCAATTACAAAAGTAGGGCCAAAGACTCAATTAGTGGGGACTGACGAAGAAATATTTTCCAGTTCGTATAATTCTCTGGCAAAGCCACCCGATAGAATGGGGAAGCGGTACCAAGATCGGGGGTCTACGCTAAAACCGTCTAGATGAAACGAGGGAGCCAGTCG
>DMST01000238.1:51671-54957 GCA_003454975.1 Cytophagales bacterium
CCAGTCGCTCTCGTTTCCATTGGTTGCGACTCCATAATTTGAAGAATTTGATGATGTGGCTGCGCAAAAGCTCAGCAGGCTCCAGGTCTTGGTATAGCAAGGCTTCGTACACCTGTAGGGGTGACTTCCGCTGGCCTACAGCCTCCTGCTCTATCGCGGCTATAATACTGTACGGCATCAGATCATCCTCATCACGTTGAACGCGCTCCTGCGGCCGTAGTTCTGCGCTAGGTTGTAGGCTGTTTACCTTGGCTAAGCCCCAATAACCTAATTCCTTTTCGGCCCACACCAGCCAGTCAAGGATAAACTGTTTGTCTACCCCCGCAATAGGGGCCAGGCTACCGCTGGTATCACCGTCCATGGTGGCGTATCCTACGTCGCCTTCACTGCGGTTGCTGGTGGTGAGTAGCAAGCCTCCGCTAATGTTGGTGAGCATCCAAATAATGGGCGCCCGACCTCGGGCCTGTATGTTTTGCAATGCAATATCGTCCTGTTCCCAGGTTAGCTTGCGATTCAGAGCGGTTTCTATCTTTTGCTTGTAGGCATCGATGGGTTCGTCCACACTCCAGTTGTAAAACTGAGCACCAATGCTTTCGGCTAACTGTCGGGCACTATCCAGTGTATCCTGACTACTATTCACGGTACCCTGATAGGCTGTAGCGAGCATCCAACCAGAGATGGTCTTCAGGGCATCCGCTTCTCGCAAGTCATGCAACTCCTTCAGGCGGTCAGCAAACACCGTTTTCTTCAGAAAGCCTTTCAGTCCAAGCTCAGCTACGCCCCGGCGCACCATCTCGGCTACCAGCACTGCGCAGCTGCTGCTATCGGCGCCACCACTCAGCGAGAGTACGTAGCCCTTGCTGTAGGTCTTGCGCATGTAATCATACAAGGCCAGGCCTGCGGCTTGTGGAAACTGCTCCTCTTTGTTAGGCAAGGGGGCAATGGACTGACCAGTACTCTGTTGTGGATTGTCAAAGTTGAGCTCAGCAGTGAGCAGGTTTACCTGATCAAAGCTCAGGTGTTGATTGCGGGCTAGCAACTCGCCTTTTTGAGCAATGATGACTTCGCCATCGTAAATCATTTTGCCGGCTTCGTTGCCCAATAGGTTCGTGAACAGGTACGCGCAATCGAAGGTCTTACTGCTCCCCACAAATAACTTCTCCCTTTCCCGGCCTTTGTGAAAAGCAAAATGACTGGCACTGCTGTTCATGATCAGGTCGATGCCCTTAGTCACAAATCGACAAGCGGGCCGCACCGTATCGGGTTTCCAGGCATCTTCGCATATTTCAAAGGCGATCTTGACACCTTCAAACTCGTATATGATGTCGCCCAACGGGTACAAATGACCTTGGAATTCAAACTGAGCTATATGGTCATGGGGCCAAGGGGTAAACCAGCGAGGCTCGTAATGCACGCCGTCGTTGGCTAGGAACTGCTTGGCCGAGAAGCCTAGTATCTGCTGGTTATGGATGAAACACTGGGTGTTGTACAGCAAACCCTCGAACCGGAGGGGCAAACCAACGGCCAAGGCAATGCCCTCGGATGCCTCGATGACTTGGGGCAAAAATTCCAATGCTTTGGCAGGAAGCCATTCACTCAAGAAGACATCCTCGCAGCCATAACCCGTAATCGCCAATTCTGGAAGGCAAAGCAATTGCACACCTTCGGCTTTGGCCCGCTGTATTGCCTGCAGGAGGTTCCCGAGGTTATTATCCCAGTCGAGTGGGGTTTGATTGAGGGGTGCACCCCCTACTTTGAGCGTTCGCATAGACCTTTTAGCTAACGCCTGCAAAAGTACTTGTTTGGGAGAAAGGTTTGTTAATCTATAAGGCTATTTCACCCCTTTGCTCACGGCTTTCCAGATGGCCTTCGGGTACAACGTGCGGAAGCGGTTCATCCGCTTGGCGTCTTTACCAATGAGCACCCGGCGTTTTTTTTGGATGATGCCCTGCACTATCACCTCAGCGGCCTCTTCTGGGGTGGTGGGGGTGAGTTTTTCTTCGAATCGTTTGACAAACCTCTGGTTGTCTTCAGAGTAGCGCGCGTTGCGAGCAATATTGGTCTTGATACCCCCAGGATGCACAGATAGCACCCGTACGCCGGTCTTTTGTAGTTCTAGCCAAAGCGCCTCGTTGAAGCCACGCACAGCAAATTTGGTGGTACAGTAGGGGACTTGACCGGGAATGCCCACAATACCAAAGATACTGCTGATGTTGACCAGCGAGGCTTCGGGGCGCTTTTTGAGGTGGGGCAGGAATATCTTGCTGCCATAGACCACGCCGTTCAGGTTGATATTCAGTACCCACTCCACATCCTCTAGTGAGAGATCATCGAACATCCTGTCCGAAGCGGTGGTCACTCCGGCATTGTTCACTACAATATCCACTTGGCTGTACTTGGCAAGTATGGCCTCACCAAAAGCAGCAAAGGCTTGGGCATCAGACACGTCAAAGGCTTGGGTAAGCACTTCTGCTCCCTGTTCCGTAGCCATTTTTTCAGTTTCGGCCAGGGTGTCCGCGTTGTAGTCGTTCAGAGCCAGTTTGGCACCTCGTTGGGCTAAGTTGAGGGTTAGGGCCCTGCCGATGCCGGAACCGGCACCAGTAATAACGGCTACTTTATTGGTGAAATTTTGCATGGATGTTTCGTGGGTTTTCGGTTTCCTAGGTAGGATTTTCTAGGCATAATCTCAACCAGTTGAATAGCTAAAGGTTTTTCCCCTGGTTACAACAGAGCAAGTATGAAAGCCCTGTAGAGGATATGGGACAACCTGTGGTATAGGGTATGCCTTTAGCAGTGGCTTACTATTTCTCCAATGCCTGAATGAGAGCGGGGAAGATAACTAACTGAGCAAACAGGGCAGCTACTACCATGAGGGCGGTGAGGGCGCCAAACAGATACACGGTTTTCAAAGCGGAGAAGCTCATGAGGCTGTAGCCGGTAAATAGCACAAAGCTGGAAACCAAGATAGCAGAGCCGATTCGGGTGAACGTTCGCTGTTGGGCTTGTTCTCTACTTAGCCCCTCTTTTCTCCCTTGCCAATACTCATGAATGAAGTGGATGCTATCGTCGATACAGAAGCTTAGCCCGATAGCGGCAATACTGGCGGTGGCTAGATCCAGATCGATGCCAAACCAACCCAGTGCCCCAAACATGACCAAGATAGGGAATAGGTTGCAGGCCAACGCAATGAGCGCCAACCGAGGATTGCCAATGTACAACCAAACCAAGACGAAGATGAGCACCAGGGCTAGAGCCAGGCTCCGTACCTGGCTTTGAGCCACATAGT
>DMST01000238.1:55032-60606 GCA_003454975.1 Cytophagales bacterium
AGGTAGCCAGAAGGTACTGCCCTGGCACCGCCAGTAAGGGTGGTGTCGGCAATGGCCATGAACTCCTCCATGATGACCGAAAGCTCTTCAGCGGAGGCCATAGAGCCAAACAGCGTAATGCGACCGAAAGCTCCGCTGCTATCAACCAGATACCGGTGAAAATCAGGGTAGTACCGCCGCATCAAACGGCTCATGCTGCGAACGGCGGCCTCCGAATGAATCAGGTCCTCGGCTCGGGAGCCGTACCGGGCCTCCATGCCGGCGTGGGTAAAGGTGGCAAAGCTCAGTGCTCCCGTAACGGCCTCCATTTTCATCCAGCTTTCCGTAAGGGCCACGCCTTGCGCCACGGCCTCCCCTTTAAATACTGAAGTAGTATCGGGTACCTGAATGAGAAAATCCAGGGGCATATAGTCACCCCAGTGCTCCAAAATTTGCTCATGGTCTTTTACCACCCGGTGGTCCTCCGGTAGGTACCCCAGGGTATAGGTATCCACTTTTATTCGGGTGAGCCCAATTAAAGAGGCTACCGTCCACGCTAGCGCCAGAATGCCCAAGGCTGTCTTTCGCTGGTACAAGGCCGCCCATAGACCTGCAGTCGAGATTTTAAACTTTGCTAGATGGTTAACTCTGGGCAAAAAGAAAACACCCAATAAATAGGTGAAGATGAGGCAGAGGAATACGCCAATGGCGCTAAAAAGCCCAAACTGCCGTAGGATGGGCATGGGGGTTAGTAGCAAGGAGAGAAACCCAGCCATGGTGGTGAGGGTAGTAAACAGACACGGCCGCCAAACATTTTTGAGAGAAACCAGCGCTTTGCGGAAGTTGTCTTCGGATGACTGGGCCAGGTGGGCGCGTTCATTCACAATATGAATCACGTCAATGAGCCCCAGCAGCGTCAGGATCACCGGCACCAGGGTACTCATCATGTTGAGCCGCAGCCCCGCCAACCCGTAAAACCCCAGGGTGATGTAGCTGGAAAGGGTAATGACCCCTAGCGCTAAAAGTACCACATGTCCATTGCGGTATAAGACTATAAGCAACAGGAACATGACCAAGTAGGCCAATCCTAAAAACTTGCCAAATTCCTGCAAGGACACCTCGTTGAGCCCATCAAAGATGACACCCACTCCGCCCAAAGCCACAGAGGGTGGAGGCATATAGCTTTCTGCCACCTCGCGAATTTCTCGAATGATTTTCCCACGGCGGGTGTCCAAATTACCACTAGCCTTAAGCTGTATCAACAAGCGGGTAGCCGTATGGTCCTCGTTCAGGAAGTGCTCTTCCAGCCACGGATAGGTGGCCAGTCGTTCCTCCATTGGACCTAGCGAGTCGAGAAGAAGGGAGGCCCGCAACCCAACGGGCGTTCGCTCTAGGAGCCGCACATTGGCCAAGCCGTACACATTGGCTACGTCGGGCAGCGAATCCAGTGCCGCCGTGGTAGCTTCCAGTCGATTGAGGGAAGAACTTGTGAAAATGCCCTCTTCGTCATGGTAGATCATGATGATGACTTCATCGCTACCAAAGTGCTCCTGAAAATCGCGATATACCTGCAGTGCCGGTGCATCTTCCAGAAACCAAACCTCCAAGGAGTTATTCATTTCCAAAGCCCTGAATAGGGAAGGAGTGAGGCCAACGCAGGCTAAGAGTACAGCTACTAATAAAACCACCCTGAGGGTGTACAGACGGATGAGCATGATCAAAAAAAAGTGATGTGCTGAGCGGCTGTTAAGAAAAATGCAAACACAAAGATAGGACCCAGGGTAAGCATAACAACCCCTTTAGTATTCACTGGCATAGTTCGCCAAAGTTTGTATTCTTTGGTCATCACTACAAAGTCCATCGCCTTGAAAGACGTTTCCACCCTGGTATCCTGGCTTAGCCAGCTCATTGCTACTCCCTCTCTATCGCGTGAAGAGGAACAAACTGCGGCATTAATTGAAGGCTGGCTGCAAGACGGTGGCCTTTCTCCGCAGCGGCATGGAAATAATGTGTGGGTGGCTTCACCGCATAATCAAGCAGGATTGCCTACGGTTCTGCTCAACTCGCACCACGATACGGTAAAGCCAAATGCCGGCTATACCCGGGACCCCTTTGCACCGGCGGTGGATGACGGCAAATTATATGGGCTAGGTAGTAACGATGCCGGAGGCTGCCTCATGTGCTTGCTGGCTACCTTCCTGCATTTTGTAGAGCAACCACTAGCTGGAGTCAATTTGGTATTTGCAGCCTCCGCGGAGGAAGAAATTTCTGGCAAAGGAGGCATGGAAGCGTTGTTTCCCCAATTGCCCAACATTGACGTGGCCATTGTGGGTGAGCCCACCCTAGGCCAGCTAGCGGTAGCAGAAAAGGGACTTATGGTGATTGATGCGGTGGCACCGGGTAGAAGTGGGCATGCCGCCCGAGAAGAGGGAGACAACGCGCTGTATCGAGCCTTAGATGATATAGCTTGGTTGCGCCAATTTGAGTTTCCGCAACAGTCTGCCTGGCTGGGCAAAGTGAAAGCCACCGCTACCATCATACAAGCAGGCTCCCAACACAATGTGGTGCCGGCTGAGTGCACCTTTACTCTGGACGTACGCACTACGGATGCTTCCTCCAACCAAGAGGTGCTTGGTATTTTGCAGAAGCATATGCACAGTACCCTTACCCCGCGCAGCACCCGGCTACAGCCCTCGGGAATTCCCGCGGAGCACCCCCTAGTGCAAGCGGGGCTAGCTATGGGGCGGGAGGCTTATGGATCGCCTACGCTTTCTGATCAGGCACTGATACCCGTACCCAGCCTCAAGATGGGCCCGGGAGATTCTGCCCGTTCGCACACGGCTGATGAGTTTATTTGGGTGCATGAGCTAGAGAGGGGACACCAAGACTATGTGCAGCTGCTCACAGGATTCGCGGAGCGATTGGTAAAACCCTGATTGCCCTAGCGAAGTTGTGGAGGTATGCAAGACCTCTCGTTTCGCAACTATTGCCAGCAGTTCTTTTCCTTTTCGGACGAACAATGGGCGTGCTCTCTCGCATTTTTTGAGCAGGTGCAGGCGCCCGAGGCTGCATTACTGTTGGCAGAGGGTGAGGTATGCAAGCACTTTTATTTCCTGGAAAAAGGCCTGGTGCGCTACTTCGTTTGGGACGAGGGCGTTGATCGCACCAAGTATTTTAGTCTGGCTCCTCAGCTTTTCACCAGTACGGACAGTTTTGCCCGGCAGATTGCGGCAGAAGAAAACCTTGAGGCCATAGAGCCTTGTGTGCTTTGGCGGATCTCCCGGGAACAAATGGATCTATTGTATGAGCAAGTGCCGGAGTGGAATACGGTAATTCGGAAGCTGTTGGCGCAAGTAACTGCGGCAACCGATACCGAAATGCGGGAAGCCAAATATGAAGCGGCACGGGACCGATACCAGGCATTGCTGGTTGAAGAACCAGAGCTGATCCAGCGGGTGCCGCTAAAACACCTGGCTACCTATTTGGGTATTGCCCCGGAAAGTTTGAGTCGGATCCGTAGACAAATATCCCAGGCATAGAGCATTACATTTGTTTGTGGGTTTTTATTCAAAATCTTGTACCGCTGGCTAAGACTGGGTGGGTTATGGTTTATTTTTTGTGATTATTCTAAGAATTCAGCCTCTGGATTTAATCGATATTATTGAGCTATTCGTCGAATTGGGGGAGGGATTACATTCTTCTGGCAAGAAGATAATTTGTTAAAAATTAACCTTTGCCAAATTATTAGATAACAATTTGATTTTGGTGTTTAAACACGCACCCACGCCCGGTCTTTGCCAGAATCCCTTTGTGCAATCGTTTTCGTTTCGTTTTGTTTAATTTTTTGGGTTGTTCGTTTGAGTTTTTTGTGAAAAAGGTGCCAGCTTTCCCCTACCTATAAACCATTAAAACGCGAATCGAATGCACCTTACCAATCGAAAACCAATTGCATTCTCTCTTCAGGCCTTTTTTGAATTTTTTCACGAAGAAGGTGGAAGAAGGTATCGCGTGTCCCGCCCTTTGGGTGGGCTCAATCGGCTATTTAGTCGAGAATTTTTTTTACTAACCTTTTTCCTACACTTCTATGAAAATTACCCAAATGAGCCGGACGCGGTGGATGATTCCCGCGCTTACGGCAGGCCTCCTCTTTGGCTGTATGCCGGAAGAGGACATTGAAACCGAGGTAGAACCTCGGATGAATGAAGGCGAGATTCAGCACGTGACCGAACAATGGCACCGAGAAGGTGTTGCCGGAGCCAACCCCGGAGTAGGCGGTCACATCATGATGCAGGCCTTTTATTGGGACGTACCCGCAGGCGGTACGTGGTGGAATACCGTGAAGGGCAAGATCTCTAGTTGGAACAATGCAGGCATTAGCCGCATTTGGTTACCTCCCGCTTCCAAAGCTCAGAATGGTCCTTTCTCCATGGGTTACGATCCTTTTGATTACTATGACTTCGGTCAGTACAATCAGATGGGTAGTACCCAAACACGGTTTGGTTCCAAGAGTGAGTTGCAAAGCCTTATCAGCCGCGCTACTAGCAACAACATGGAGGTAATTGCGGACATTGTGATCAATCACAATAGCGGTGGTGATTTGGAGTACAACCCCTACACGGGTACCAATACCTACACGGATTACAATCCAGCCTCGGGTAAGTTTTTCCGTACTGCCTCTGACTTCCACCCGAACGCGGTGCGCAATAGTGACGAGGGAATCTTCGGTGGATTCCCCGATCTATCGCATAGCCAAGGGTATGTGCAGGATTGGCTATGGAAACGCAGTGACGGGGTAGCCAAATACTACAAGAACAGCATGGGTTTTGACGGCTGGCGGTTCGACTACGTAAAGGGCTTTGGTCCTTGGGTAGTGCGTGAGTGGATGAACCATGTAGGTGGCTACGGTGTGGGTGAGTTGTGGGACGGAAATGCAGGATACCTCAAGTGGTGGGTAGACCAGACTAACCGTACCTCTTCGGCTTTCGATTTTGCTGCCTACTACAAAATGGATGCGGCTTTTGATGGTGGTAACCTGAACGAGCTCAACGGAGACATGCTTTGGAAGCGTGACCCTTACAAAACGGCCACTTTTGTAGCCAACCATGATACCGATATCATCTGGAACAAGTTGATGGCGTACGCTTACATCCTGACCCACGAGGGGATGCCTACCATCTTCTACCGGGATTATGAGGACTGGCTCGACAAGAATAAGCTGAATAATCTGATGTGGATCCACCGCAATTATGCTTCTGGTTCTACTTCCATCTTGCACGTAGACAATGACGAGTACATCGCTCGCAGAAACGGATACGGAGGTAACCCCGGACTGGTGGTTTATTTCAATACCTCAGGCAGCTGGAAAGAACGTTGGATCCAGACCAACTGGTCTAGTGATCAGATCAAAGATTACACCGGCAATTCCGGTTGGGAACCTTGGACCCAAGGAAACCGCTGGGTGAAAATCCAGTGCCCTCCCAATAGCTATACCGTATGGTCGCTGAAATAATCATCGGCTAAAGGGTATGAAAGTATTTTTTTATACTCAATCGAAAACCAACCGCGCTCCCAGGTGTCTTTGGCACTGGGGATCCT
>DMST01000390.1 GCA_003454975.1 Cytophagales bacterium
GGCGGGGGTGATGGCTTGTTCCATCTGACGCAACCGGGCCCAGGTCAGATAGGTAGCCGCCAAGCCCTGGGGATTCTGCTCACGGATGTGCTGCGCACGAGCCCGCTGCAAATACGCCCTCCCCTCAGCCAATTGCCCCATAGCTACATAGGCCTCTCCCATTCCTTGCCAAACCTCCGCCTCCCGGCCCAACCCCTCTTGGGTGCGAAGGGCCAGGCTTTTTTCGTAATTCGCTATGGATTCCTCGGGTTGGTCCAAGGCTTGGTAAAGCCCTCCTAAGGCCAAATAGCTATCCGCTTCCCCCCATCGGTTCTCAATCGACTGGTGGGTAAGAATAGCGTTGTCATAATAGACAATGGCATCGCGGTATTCCTCTTGTTTGGCAAGCACCTCACCGAGCCTCCCATACGCCATACCAACAAAAAACACATTACTACGGGACTGTTCATTGGCTAACAAGGTTAAAAAGGCCTCTAGCGCTTGAGGATATACCCCTTCCTGTAAATAAAAGTCCCCCAAGTCTCGAAGATTTATGTTTTGTTGGGCGGTATCGGTGATTAGGTTGGCATAGTGCGTAGCCTGATCGAATTGGATGAGGGCAGAATCAAAATCTCCTTGGCGAGCGTACCAATTCCCCAAATACCGGTACGTGCGGGAGAGTAAGCTATAGTCTTCGCGTTTGGCACGAATACGAAGACTTTCTTCCAAATACGGCCGCGCCTCCTCAAATTTTTGAAGATCCGTTAAAATTCTCCCCAAAAGATTGCCGGAATACCCCAATCCGGCTTCATCCTTCACTTCCAAACGCAAACGGTAGGCTTGCTCTACATAGTAACGTGCACTATCGTATTGCTGGCGGTCATGATACAAATGGGCCATGTTATTTTGCGCCCGGGCAAGGGCTCGGGGCTCGTCCTCGTTCAATAAATATTGCTCATTGAGTCGGTACCAACGTAGCGCTTCCTCATGTTGACCCAAAGCCCGATAAGCTATCCCAAGGTTATCATACACATACTTCAGCCCGTGCCAATAATCAATGGGCTTCATAAGCGCTTCTGCTTGCCGCAGTAAGGGAATCGCCCGGTGGTATTTTGACTGGGTGGAAAGGACCGAGGCCTCATTCTGTAAGCCTACTCCCCAGTACACTGAATCAGCGGTTTTCTTCCCCCAGGCTTGTACTTCCTGGTACATCCGTTGGGCTTCTCCGTACTGGCTCAAGGTTTTATATACCGTGGCCATCGCATTGAGGTTAAACATGACCATCCGCGGTTGGTCAAGCCTTTCGCGCAACACCATGGCCTGCTGGTAGTAGTCAATGGACTGATCGTATGAAGCATTTTTACTGTAAAGCCAGCCAAAACGTTCTAAAGCATCAGCTTCATCCACACTACTTTCCAATGCAATACTTTGGGTGTAGGCCTCTTGATTATATTCCAAACTCCGGGGGATATCACCCCGCAGGAAGTAAAATTTCACCAGTTCAAAAGTGGTTTTCAGCCGGGCGCTGTCGGTAAGGGTTTGGGTCAGCGAGGCTTCCAGGCTATCAATCTCTCGTTGATACTTTTGCTGCCCCAGCAGGGGCAACGCAAGGGTCAGCAACAGGCTCAGAACCAACGCCCGTCTTAGGTATATTCGGTAAGGATAAAAGGAAATCATGTGAGTGTGTAGTTCGGTACTTACAATCGCTGCATAAAGTCCCGCATCGATTCTTCGGGAGTCAGGTTCAGCTTCTTCTTCATGCGGTGCAAACTCGTATTGAGCGAGTCTTTGCCAATGTCTAGCAAATTGGCAATCTCTTGATTGCGTAGGCCCATCTTTAGGTAGGCTGCCAGTTTTTGTTCGGTAGGCGTGAGCGGCTTGCCGCTGTGGCGATCTTTCAGCTGCTGAAAAAACCGCGGGTGTACCTCCTCAAAGTGCTTCTGAAAACCCTCCCAATGGTGGTTACCCAGGTGGGCTTGGATGCGCTGCACCAGCACTTTTTGTTGGGTGGGCGAAAGGGAGTCCCTCACCACCAACCGCTGCACCTCTTGCAGCAAGCTTTCCAACTCGTGCCGCTGCATCGACTGGCTGATCAGCTCCCGTTTTTTGTGGTCTACCTCATCCTGCAGCCGCTGCTTTTCACGCTCTTCCAACTCCAATAGCTTTTCCTGTGTAGCCAACTGCCGCATCACGTTGGCCAGGCGGGCCCGCAGTACTACGGGGTCTACCGGTTTGTGGAGAAAATCAACGGCTCCCTTCTCCAGGGCTTCCTGTAGGTGTACCGACTCCTGGTAGTGGCCGGTAAACATCATCACCGGTATTTCGGCTACCTGGGGGTTGGCTTTCAGGATTTCCAAGGTAGCCATCCCGTCCATTTCGGGCATTACCCAGTCCAGCAAGATCAAGGTAGGCGACTCACTGAGCGCAATGCTCAGGGTATCTTTGCTCCGGGGGGTATACAAGAGCTTGTAGGGTTCCGCCTTCAAATGCTTCCGTAAGACACTGAAGGATTCCGGCTCATCGTCTACCACCAGTACGGTCCTTACCCGCTCGGTAGTTTCTGCTGTAGTATCCATTTATTCTTGGGTAGGTATATTACTCCACGTTGGTCCTTTTCCGACCCCTTTCTTCTGCCCCAGACCCCACATTACTTCAACAAAAGGAATTCGCGCTTCAAATAATGGGAAGGAGATGCCTTGGGAGAAGGCAGAAAGGTGTACTCAGGCGCTGATCGTCTTAATAAATAACCCAAAACCCACATTTGCTAATGTTTGTCCGGATTCACCCGACAAAAACATGAGATTGTTCCACAGACGGATCTTCTCCCCACGAAACCAACACGTATAACGTATCCTACCGATCACTATGTATCGTAAATAACCTACCATTTTTGGCTTTTTACGCTAAAGAATACGGCTTAGGTTTTGCTTAGCACGCGTAAACCCGAATGTTCACCAAGCGGTAGCTGAATATTCATTCAACCCATTGCTATTCAGGTAATTAATAAAAATAGACTACCTGAGAACTAACCCCGTGCCTAACCTATTTATAACCCCCCACTGCTTAGGTATTGATCAGTAGTGAACTGCCAGACGAGCCCTTTTAGCCTACACCTTTGTGATGTGCGCCGACCACCCCGGGTGGCTCCCCGGCAAAACCATGAACCAACTTCAATTTCCGGTTTTGCCGAAGGCGGCGCACACATCACTCACTTTTTAAAAAAACGGATGCAAACCTCTACTGTAATGAAAAAATCATGTAACCCACAGAAACAAACGATCACCCGGGCGGTAGTTGCCCTGGCAGGCCTACTTGCGGTAGGCGCTTGGCTGAGCCCTTCTGCTCAGGCACAGACGAACAATCAAATCAATTTGTCCAACAACAACGGTACGCTCACGAGCAATAATGAGTGGGCTGAGAGTTTCAATCTTTACCACACGGATAACAACGCCTATGAAGGGGGTGAATTCATCACGCACACGATGAACCTTTATTATGAAGGACATCTCAGTTCATTTTGGGATGGACTTTCCATTTTCTCCCGAGGTAGTGAAATGCTGCGACTCACCAATAATGCTACGTTCTTCAGCGATATGTACCTCGTGGATTCAAGACCTAGAATTTTCTTTCGCAATGATATAGATACCGATGGTTTTGAGTTGGGGCGGGAGAGCTCTGGTACCGATCATGCCTTTATTTACAACCGTGCCAATGGATACATAAAGTTCGGTACCAACGATACACAACGGATGCTGATCACCGCAGACGGAAAGGTAAGCATCGGTGCATCAGCTCCTAGTACCACGTTTCACATAAACCCGACGTCCTTTACGGAGGCTGCGCTAACGAATAGTTCCAGTGGTCTTTTGCTATTGGGAGGTACAGGTGGCCTCAACCTGGTGATGGATAATAACGAAATCATGGCTCGGAACAATGGCGGTATTGCCGAATTGCACCTGCAAACCGAAGGGGGAAACCTGATGGTTCATGACAATGCTACCGCTGGGACTGAGTTTGTGATCTTGGATAACGGTAATGTAGGGGTTGCAGGCATTACCACTCCTACTGCTGCCTTATCGGTGGGCGAGGAGATTATCTCCTATCGCAGCCACACTGATACAAATAACTTCTTAGCCATCGGGCACGGCGGTTCTAACGGCTATGTTACCTGGGATGGCAACGGAAGCTTAGATTTTCGGTACAATGGCTCCAGTGGAGTAGATGATAACCTGATGCGCCTCTCCCAAGCAGGACAATTGGTGATCGGTGCGGGCGACTTTACGCCCACGGCTACCCTGGATGTGCGGGGTAATGGAGCGATTACGGGTGCACTGACTGTGGGTACCATGGGCAATTATGATAACCTGCTCAACTATGGTGGCGGTCGATTCTACTCGGACGATCAAAGTGCCAGCGTCAACGAATTCACAACTATTGGCCACGGAGGCGACAATGGTTTTGTCTATTGGGATGGTGACGGTCATTTTGATTTCCGCTATGGAGATAATGGCGGCAAGGGTGATAACCTGATGCGTCTGAGCCAGGGAGGTAGCTTGCTCATTGGCGGAGGGTCTAACATTTCCAGTGCCACCGCCGGGGCTACGATGGATGTGCGCGGCGATGCGGTAATCCACGGCATGACCAAAGTAAAAGAGCTGTACATTGACGCGAACGGCAACTGGGCCGACTATGTATTTGCCGATACCTACCAGCTGCGTCCCCTATCGGAAGTAGCCAGCTACATCGAAGAGAACCACCACCTACCCGACGTACCCTCAGCCGAAGAGGTAGCCGAGCACGGCTATGCCCAAACGGAGGTCAACGAGACCTTGCTGCGCAAGATTGAGGAACTGACCCTCTACATGATCGAGCTGAAGGCCGAGAACGAAGAGCTGCGCAGCATGATTGAGCAATCCCAAACCCAAGAAGACCGGAACTAAGCGAAAGCGCGGGTACCAGATGGGCCTAAGGGTCCCAAACAGCAGTGTTTTCACACTTGCCCGGACCCACCATGTCTTCACTTACCTAACGGACAAAGCTTTATGACAAGATATATCAACGCCTTACGCTGGGTCTTCGTGTTCCTCCTCGGGATGAGCATGTACCAGTTGCGGGCACAACACACCTCCTTCGATGCGCCCGACGACGTGGTCCTCATCGAATTTGGGGGCGAGTCGTTGGCGCTGGTCAGC
>DMST01000389.1:0-12203 GCA_003454975.1 Cytophagales bacterium
ATCCGGATTGGGGGTAGGAGCGGGGTTGCCCTCGTAGGTGCCCGCATATACAGTCACGGTGGTTTTCTTACCCTC
The DNA here is from genome assembly GCA_003454975.1 of Cytophagales bacterium. Classification (GTDB taxonomy): domain Bacteria; phylum Bacteroidota; class Bacteroidia; order Cytophagales; family Cyclobacteriaceae; genus DMST01. The sequence goes on from DMST01000389.1 coordinate 76, forward strand.
AGCGTCCGTTTGGTGAATCACCGGAATATCTTCTGCCCATAGCATCTTATAGTGCGGGGGCACCTTTTTGCTCCGCTTCGGCAGGTTGAGCCAGATCTGAAACAGCTCGAAAGGATTCTTTTCGTCCTGATTGAGCAGCGGGAACATTTCAGCGTGCTGCACACCCTTGCCCGCGGTCATCCATTGCACATCGCCATCACCGAAACGCCCGGCCGAACCCAGCGAGTCCGAGTGGTCTACCAGCCCTTCGGTCACGATGGTCACCGTTTCGAAACCCGCGTGTGGGTGCGCCGGAAAGCCCGGTACGGTGCTGCCGTGGTACATGCGCCAGTCCTGACCAGGGTCAAAGTCTTGGCCAATATTGCGGCCCGCCAGCGAAGCCTTGGGACCTAGCTGCTCGTTGCCTTCGGGATAAATATCGCGGTGGTAAGCGCAAAAAATAAAGGGGTCCTGGGTTTCCCATGGAAAGCCCAGCGGTTTGATGGATTTTACACCCTTGCTCATAGTTGTCTCCTAGATGTGTGTTGTAACACTCATCTAACTCATTCACATCGGATTTAGTTCTAAACAATTCTTAGAAGGTTCAGTCCCAGCTTTTACTCTGCATGCATAATAAATATCAGCCCATGGCTTGCTGACAGCACCAGAAATCGCCAGATTTACCACACACCAAAAACCGAAAACCAATGGCCAATTACCCGCTGATGCTTGAGCCACTCGATTTAGGCTTTACTACCCTCAAAAACCGCGTACTCATGGGCAGCATGCACACCATGCTGGAAGAAGTACCCAACGGCCATGCCCGTGCCGCAGCCTTTTATGCCGAGCGGGCCAAGGGCCAGGTGGGTTTGATTGTGACCGGAGGTATCGCACCCAACCCAGAAGGGGCAGTTTTTCCAAAAGCAGCCCAGCTGACGAATGAGGAGGAGGCCGAATCGCACAAGCAGATCACCGAGGCGGTGCACCGCGAGGGGGGGAAGATATGCCTGCAGATCCTGCATACGGGTAGGTACGGTTACCATAAACTGGCCGTGGCCCCTTCGCCCATTAAGGCGCCCATCAACATGGTGACGCCACGTGAGCTGACGGAGGAAGATATTGAGCAAACCATCAAGGATTTTGCGCAGTGCGCCGCTATGGCCCAGTATGCTGGGTATGACGGAGTAGAGGTGATGGGTTCGGAAGGGTACCTAATCAACCAGTTCATTGCGCGGCGCACCAACCATCGCACGGATAGCTGGGGCGGCGCCTACGAGAATCGTATGAAGTTTCCGGTGGAGATAGTGAAACGCGTGCGCGAGCGGGTAGGAGAGAAGTTCATCATCATCTTCCGCCTAAGCATGCTAGATTTGGTAGAGGACGGCAGCACCTGGGAGGAAGTTGTGCAGCTAGCCAAGGCCATAGAAGCGGCCGGGGCCACCATCATCAATACCGGCATTGGCTGGCACGAAGCACGGGTACCCACCATTGGGAGTGTGGTGCCTCCGGGCGGATTTGCCTGGGTGACCAAACGCCTGATGGGCGAGGTGTCCATCCCGCTGATTACCACCAACCGTATCAACATGCCCGAGATTGCCGAGCAAGTACTGGCCGACGGCTGCGCGGACATGGTGAGCATGGCACGTCCCTTCCTGGCCGATCCCAATTTGGTGCAGAAGGCCATGGACGGCCGCAGCGACGAGATCAATACGTGCATTGCCTGCAACCAGGCCTGTCTGGACCATACCTTTAGCCAGCAGGTATGCAGCTGCCTGGTCAACCCACAAGCCTGCCACGAGACGGAGCTCACCTTTCCAGCCACTACGCAAGCCAAGAAAGTCGCAGTGGTAGGAGGCGGCCCAGCCACTGCGGCCACGGCTAGCTACGCCGCTGAGCAAGGCCACACGGTGACTCTTTTTGAGGCCGAAGGTCAACTGGGCGGTCAATTCCTGATGGCCAAGGAAGTACCCGGCAAGGAAGACTACGCCCACACCATCCGGTACTTCTCGCGCATGCTGGAAAAGCACGGCGTCACCGTGCACTTGAATACCCGGGCCACGGTGGAGGAGCTGATTGCCGGAAGCTACGATGAGGTAGTACTCGCCACGGGCGTTACGCCCCGCCAGGTAGACTTCCCCGGTGCAGACCACCCGAAGGTGCTCAGCTACGTGGATGTGCTCTACCACAAAAAGCCTGTGGGCCAGTCAGTAGCCATCATCGGGGCCGGGGGCATCGGGTTTGATGTGGCTGAGTTTCTGGTGCAGCCAGAGGCGGAAGAAGCAGTGCCGGTGGCAGAATACATGAGTGAGTGGGGCGTGGATATGGACTACCGACAAGGGGGCGCCCTGCAAGGGCCTAAGCCTAGCCCAGCCATCCGGGAGGTACACTTGCTGAAACGCTCTACGGGCAAGCACGGCAAAAACCTGGGCAAAACTACCGGCTGGATTCACAAGGCATCGCTCGCCATGAAACGGGTGAACATGGTTGCCAACGTGACCTATGATAAGGTAGACGATACTGGGCTGCATATTACAGCTGGAGGGGAGCAGAAAGTACTGCCCGTAGACCATGTGGTGGTATGCGCCGGACAAGAACCCCTGCGGGAGTTGGAAGCGGGCCTGATTGCTGCCGGGCAAACGGTACACCTGATTGGTGGTGCTGACGAAGCGGCTGAGCTAGACGCCAAGCGCGCCATCAAGCAAGCAGCCGAGCTAGTGGCGAGTTGGTAATAACTGCCCAAGTTTGTCCTTTTATTGCTTGCCGTCTTAAAGACCATCATCGGTATATAGAGGAATGGTATGGAGAGTTGCCGGGAAACAACTCTCCATTCAGCCCATTTTTTGAAAAAATGTAGCCGGAGGAGGGATTAACCTTATATTTAGCGAGCAATTCTCATGGTTATGATCAGATACTCTCTCCTACTTGTTTTTGTAGCTTTTTCCTTCACTAGTCTATCCCAGACGAACCTCTCTGGAACCATCTTCTCCAGTACAACTTTAACTCAGGAAGGTTCGCCCTATACACTCACCGCCAATGTAGGGATTGTAGACTCTGCAGTTCTGACCATAGAACCCGGAGTAGAGATAAGGGGGAACTTCGATTTCGTAGTTGAAGGAGGAATTGACATAGTGGGTACAGAATCTGATTCCATTATAATGCATGATACCCGGTTGCGTTTCGGAAAAGCAGATTTATCAAAATCTTCCATCGCTTACACAAAATTTACCGGCAGCAGCGGAATGACTTGGGGAGACCGAGCTACGTTTGCCTTTAACCCCATTAATAATCTAACCATTTCCCATTGTAATTTCCAGCCAGGGTTTACGGCCATTTCTCCGGGATACTGGATAACTAACACTTTTCATTTTAAGGATTGTAAAATGGATGGGGTTTTGATGAAAAGTCACAGAAGAATTAATCCCTATACTTATGACAACAGAGTAGAATACTTGATTGATCATTGTGAAATACAGAATTCACAGATCATCGCAGATAGATATTTGCCTATTATTCAGATTCAATATTCTGAGCTAAAAAATTGTGAACTAAGCCTAGAAGGCTCTGCCGCTTACGGTCCAGGTGATATGTTTATCATCAAAAGTAAGCTTACTGAGACTACATTTAAAAGAGAATTGTATGGATCACTATTTCACATAGAGGAATGTTTTTTAGTAGATCCTGTTTTTACTGGTTTCAAAGGATTCATGGTATTGAAAGATTCGCGCATCATTGCTTCTCCTTCGTTAGAGGTATACAACAATGCACTACTTTATTCTCCAGGGCAAACAACTGTGGACAATTGCATTTTTGAGGCACCTGGAGCGGATTTCTCAGCCATTCGGGTCAACGCCAATCCCTATGAGCCCTCTATTACAAATTCCACATTTATTGGTTTCAAAAATGTGGTCGAATTCCAAAATGTGGTTTATGGCTCAGTTACTCAATGTAATTTCTTTGATTACGATGGCTATGCCTTCATTAATAATGACCCTACAGAAATCATAGCTACCGGGAACTACTGGGATGTGGATAGCAATACCATCCCCGAAGTCATCTATGACCTATTTGATGATATAGAATCAGGCCGTGTCGATTACAGTGGGTTCCGCTCCGCTCCGACCAGACAGTTACCCATATCTGCCCCCCAGATTATCGGTAAAGGGTACCGAAACGGCATGGGTATACTGCAATGGAATCCGGCCGACCACGCATACGTAGCTGGATACCGGATCTATCAGAAGGATAGGGAAGAATACACTTTGGTGGGAGAAACGGATTCAGAAACGCTGGAATTCTCCATTCCAGCTTCCCTTTTCAACCAAGAATACGTGGTAACGGCCATCAAAGAAGGCGCTGACGGTTTTGAAGATTATTGGCAGGGGAACGAAAGTGAAAAAAGCGAAGCGGCCCCGCTGTTCTTTTCCACTTCCCTTGTTGCTTCTCAGTATTGCGCCGGGGACGCTCTTGAATTTGAGATTGAAAATTCGGTATTGGCATCCGAGGAGACCTATCAGGTGCAAATTGCTACCCAACAAGATTTTTTGGACGCCAGATCCTTGGGGAAATTAGATCCTACGAGTCAGTCTGCCACCTTGGTTCTCCCAGATACCCTGGTAACCGATTCGGTGTACTACCTACGCATAGTAGCGGAATCAGCGGATGTATACATGACGGTACATGAGTTAACCTATCGTGCACGCCCCTTAGCAGACTTCTCGGTACCCGAGGCGCTGTGTGAAGGAAGTCTGGCACCAGTACAATATAGTGATGCTGGCGCCAATGCCATCTACTTTTGGAATTGGGATGGCGGCGGCGCTAACCGATCGGATGACCGTACGTACGAGGTGTTTTGGGAAAGCCCCGGAACCAAAGAAATCACCTTGGTCACGGAAATCGACGGATGCCGATCGGATACGGTAAGGGGTACTATCGATTACCGTGCTTACCCTGAACTTTCTTTTGACGCAGCCACTGAGGTGTGTTTTGGGCAGCCTTTCGTGATAGAATATGTAGGAACTAGCTATGATTCTTTAGTCTGGGATTTCGGAGAGATAACCCCAGAATCGGGTGAAGGGCCTGGGCCATATACTATACAATTTGACGGGAGCGGAACAAGGACCCTCGATTTTGGAGCCTATAACGGAGGTTGCTATGTCGATACTACATTTTCTCTTGTGATCAGTGAAGAGCCAGCAGTACCCGGTATTTGCTCCATCACCTTGGACCCTACCTTGGAACGTAATGTGCTTACCTGGACCTATGACAAACCCTCCGTGATAGAGTTTGGGGTGTATCGGGCCATCAGTGCAGAAAGTGACTTTGAACTCCTCGAATATATACAGCCCGGTAATTCGCTCTTCTATGTGGATGAAACGGGAGATCCAAATTCGGTGCAGATCCAGTATAAACTTACCGCCGTGGACACCTGCGGTTACGAAACGGAATTAAGTGAGCCCCACGGAGCCAATCATCTGGCCATTAACCAAACAGGAGACAATACCTGGGACCTGAACTGGTCAGGCTATGAAGGAGCCGGAGTGAGCAATTATCTGGTTTATCGCAGCCTGTTTCGAGGCGATTTTGAATTATTGACCGAGCTGGATAGCAACACCTTTACTTTGTCTGACGGAGATGTACCCACGGTAATTGTCCAGTACCAAATAGCCGCGGTGTTATCCGATGTCTGTAATGAAGAAACAGGCGATACTCCGTCCATTATCTGGTCTAATATTGCCCGTAGTGATGCCGTGACAGGGCTAGATGTAGAACCGCTCCCGATAAGAGCATTCCCCAACCCGGCACAAAACTTCGTCACTCTGGAATTGGCCGAACCAGGCCCATATCACTACCGACTGCTATCTCCCTTGGGGCAGGAAGTACGAAAGGGTAATTTCTCTGAAACCTTGCAGTTGGATCTCTCGGGCCTACCTGCCGGATTGTATACTTGTGAAGTATTAGGGGGAAATCAGGCCCGTGTTTTCACCCTCAATAAGCTGTGATAGGTTTTCTCACCTACCCAAAGGCCTTGCCCATGAATCATGAATAAATTCCAGCCTATCAAGTTTCACTCCATCGAGGACTTTCTCGAATTCCTGCCCGATGGAGAACGCATAATTGTAGATAAGCTGCGACAAATCATTTGGGATTGCCTGCCAGACGGTAGGGAAAAGCTTTCCTATAACGTACCTTATTTCTCGCGCCACCGCCGTATCGTTTTCATTTGGCCTGCTAGTGTGCCTTGGGGTAAAGTAGCTCTCAAGGGAGTTCAAATCGGTTTTTGTGAAGGCCATCGGCTCCAAGATGAAATTGGATTTCTGGAGAAAGGCAACCGGAAACAAGTAGCGACCAAGACATATTTCTCACCACAAGAGATAAATGAGGATTTACTCCGTGCTTACTTATACATGGCCATCGAGTTGGACGATCACCTTCAGGCTGAGAAAAGGAGCAAATCGTCGAAATAATTGCCCTATATGGTAGTAATTGTATACTTTTAAACGTCTAAATCTCAACTCATGAAACAAATCGCTTCGAAGCTGTTTTTTGCAGTCCTAATTTTTTGTTTGCCTGGTTTATCCTTGGGACAAACCTCGCTTTCCGGCACTATTTCCTCCGACTCCACTTTAACCTTAGCGGGTTCCCCGTACACCCTCACGGAGGCGTTTGGCGTTTCCGCAGGTTATGAACTTACCATTGAACCGGGGGTAAGTATCAATGGTAATTTTGAAGTGACCATTGAGGGTACTCTTGTGATGGAGGGTACCGCCACGGATTCCATTTTTGTAGACAATACCCGATTCAAATTCACCAAAACCAATTTGGATTCATCGTCTATCCAATACATCTCCTTCAAGGGACTCAGCGGAGTTATGATTGGAAATAGGCTTTCCAGTGCCGGCAATAACACCGGTCAACTTCACCTTTCCAAGAGCACCTTCTACTCAAACAGTCGGGTAGAAGCTTGGGGTTATCTTTCCAACGCATCGTCTATTCTCATTTCTGAATCCAAATTTTACGATGCCCGCGTAGAAGGAGACTTACAAGAAGGGGAAATCATTTACCTGGAAGATTGTGATCTGTACGACAGTTTTGTCTCTTCGGAGGATTATCACTCTGGGATATTTCTGAGAAATTCCCGAATCGAGGAAAGCAGCTTTTTCTCAGACTGCTGTGGTGCAAATATCAACTTCGACCTATGCACCATTACTTCCTCCATCATGGGTACCGGAGATGTTAACATTGACAGCAGCTTACTCTACGAAACGAACTTTAGCCGACGCGGAGGAACCTTACAATTAACCAATTCTCGCCTGGAAGGATTGGGCACATTGGAACAACGAGACTATTTGTTTGCCAAGCCTGCACTGGTCATCGACAACTGTATCATCGATGCCAAAGGCAATGACTACGGCATGATAGAACTATATGGCGGAGGCACCCTGTTTGAAGTTAAAAACAGCACTTTCATTGGCTTTACCGATGTAATCTATTCTGTAAAGCGGCTTCCGCATACCATCACCAACAATAACTTTATCGATTTTGAAGGGTACGCCATCGAGCACCGGGGCAACAACGATCTGGATGCCCGAGGCAACTACTGGGATTATGATTCCACGGTATTATCGGAAATATTCTTTGATAAATTGGATGATCTCGCCTATGGATTGGTGGATTATTCGGAGTACCTAGACGAGCCTACGGACCAACTACCGGCTTTACCGCCCACCGAGGTTTACAAGGGGCTGCAAGGAGGGGAGGTTCTGCTTTCCTGGACGGCTGTTTCCAATAGCCAGCTAGGCGGTTACCGTGTCTATGAGCAGTCAGGAGAGGACTTGGAGCTATTAGGTGAGGTGGATGCGCAGACTACCCAATTCACAAAGGAGGGCATAAGCTTATCTGGTGAATACGTAGTGGTATCTTACAAAACCGGGGCTGACGGGGAAGACGATTTTAGGGAAGGGAATGTGAGCTCTGAAAGCGAGCCTGCCGAGGTCTATTTTACCGAATCGGATATTAGTGCTCAGTACTGTGAGGGAGACAGTGTTGCGTTTTCGGTACTATCTACCACTCTGGATGCCTCCGAAACGTATCAGGTGCAAATTTCTCAGTCCGAAGATTTTGCTTCACCCATCAACCTCGGCACCCTGGATTCGGCCACCCTCACCATGACCGTTGCCCTGCCAGATACGCTGATGGCCGATGCCAGCTATCAGCTTAGAGTTTTGGCAGAAACAGCAGACGTATATGTTTCATCGCAGGAGCTAGTGTACCGTACCTTCCCGTCTGCCTCTTTCACCGCACTGGATAGTATTTGCTACCAGGATACCCTTACGGTTACCTATGCCGAAGCCGCCGATGCAAACGCTACTTATGCCTGGGATTTCGACTTGGGGGTCATCCAAAGCGGATCTGACAGCGGGCCGATTGAAGTCGCTTGGTCGGATGCCGGGGAAAAAAACATACACCTGTCTGTCAATAGATATGGATGTATTGCCGAATCAGACGAAAAAGTGTACATCACCGAGGAGCTAGTTTCCGATTTTACGACCACGGCCTTGGTTTGCGAAGGCAATACGGCTGACGTAACCGTGTCTTCGCCACCAGTATCAGAGTCAGTATTTACCTGGGATTGGGATGGGGCCACCAACACGTCTAGCACCACCGCACCTTCTTTAGTATGGGATACCTTCGGGGAGAAAACCATTTCGTTATCCATCAGCCAAAATGGTTGCTCATCAGAAACGTCTGTACAGATCGTAAGCTATCAGGCAACTCCCACACCCAGTATTTCGCTGCCCGCTAACCAAGCGTGTAACGGTGAGGAGATGGAGCTTACCTACGATGGTGATCAATTGGAGAACCTAAGCCTCACATGGGAAATTATGGGTGCTGAGGAGGTTTCCACCACAGGAGATACCATCATTACGATAAAATGGACGGCAGAAGGACCACAAACCGTAGAGGTAATGGCCGACTTAGCGGGATGCCTAGCTTCGGCCACTGATACGGTGACGGTGAATCCAATTCCTTCTTCATCGTTCAGTGCCCCAACGGAAGTTTGTGAAGGTAGCTCTGCCGCCATTGCCTATTTGGGCAACGCAGGGGAGAACGCAAACTTTGTATGGGTTTGGGATGGGGCCGACACGGTAACGGAAGGCACCACTGCATACGCCCTCACTTGGAGTACCTTGGGTGACAAAGAGGTCTCTTTGGTGGTTACCGAAGAGGGATGCACCTCTGATACCACCCGCAAAGCGATAGCCCATACCGCCAACCCCACGCTGCTATTTAGTGCCGCCGCTTCGGCCTGCCGGGAAGAGGATTACCACTTGGAATACCTAGGAGAGAATTACGATGACCTGAATTGGGATTTCAACGGGGCTATTTTCAAGGAAGGATCAGGAGCTGGCCCTTACGTGCTTAGTTTCAATACCGCGGGCGCTTTGGAGATTGACTTTATGGCAACCAATGGTAGCTGCGCGGTAGATACTACCCTGGCGGTTTTGGTACCCGAGGCACCCACTGTACCCAGCCTATGTTTGATCACTTGGGATGCGGATACGGAGAAAAACAAATTGGTTTGGAGCCATGAACAGGCTACGGTTCAAAAATTTGGCGTTTACCGCGAAACCAACCAACCTGAGGTATACGAATTAGTAGAATACGTAGAACCAGGGAATGACTTAGTCTACATAGACCAACAGTCGAGCCCGGACGTTGTGCCCAACAGCTACAAAATCACGGCCGTGGACACTTGCGGTTTCGAAACCGAACTCAGCGATTTCCACACCACTAATCTTCTGGCTATCCAACAGGTAGGGGAGGATTGGACCCTAACCTGGACCGGTTATGAGGGCTTGACCCTGGGTAGCTATCAGGTATACCGAAGCCTGGATGGGGAAGCGTTTGAACTGCTCACCGAAGTAGCTAGCAACGTTTTGACGTACACCGACGAAAACGTAGCCACCGATTTTGTAGAATATCAGATTGGATTTAATCTCGGGGAGAGCTGCGATCCCAATTCCGGGTATACCAACCAATTTGTGTTCTCGAACGTAGCGCGCAGTGCGGCCGTTACCGGTATTGAGCTCCCCCAGATAGCATTACAAGTGTATCCCAATCCTACCCAAGGAGCGGTCACCATACAAGCACCTACCCAAGGAGATTTCCAATACCAACTGGTCTCTCCTCTGGGCAAGATCATCCGTAGTGGCAGTTTTGAATACCAAGGAAAGGTAACCTGGCAAGATGAGCCTGACGGCATATACTACCTGCGAGTATCAGAAGGCAACCGTACGGAAGTAATTACTATTCTGAAAAATTGAATTCCGTAAAAGAAGGATAAAGGAAGGGCTGGCTGGGAGGTCAGCTCTTTTTTGTTTTCTACCGAACACCATTTCAAGAATTGAAATTTTTCCCATAAAAAAATCCGAATTTACTCTCATTAGCTACCATCCTGCCGGATAGGGTATTACATTCGCAAGTAGTATGCATGACGAGTAAATTTATGAGCGCACCTTCTTCCAACTCCACTCGCCAAGGCGGCGATTTTTTGATTACTTCTACGGCCCCTCAAGATATATTCACCAGCGATGAATTTTCGGAGGAGCAAAAGAGCATTCGCCAGATGATTCTGGACTTTTGCGAAGCTGAGATACAGAAACCCTTTTTTGAGCGTGGCCGCGAATTGTACGTTACCAATCCTGAAGAAAAGCAGGAGGTTTTGAATACGCTGAAAAAGGCCGGAGAATTAGGACTTTGTAGTGTGGCCGTGCCTGAGCAATACGGTGGAATGGATTTAGACTTCGTGACCAACAGTCTATTTGCCGAAACCACGGCCGCAGGGTACAGCTTTGCTACCACCTTGGGGGCGCATACCTCCATCGGTAGCTTGCCCATCGTGTATTATGGTACGGAGGAACAGAAACAGAAGTACCTGCCCAAGATTGCCACTGCGGAATACGTGGCGGCCTATGCCCTCACCGAGCCCAACGCGGGTTCAGATGCCAACTCTGGCCAAACCTCTGCTACACTATCTGAGGATGGAAAACACTATCTACTCACGGGCCAAAAAATCTGGATTACCAACGGGGGCTTTGCTGACGTATATGTGGTATTTGCCAAGATAGACGACGACAAAAGCTTGACCGCGTTTATTGTAGAGCGAGACTACGAAGGCTTCACGGTAGGCAAAGAGGAGCACAAGATGGGCATCAAGAGCTCTAGCACGGTGCAAATCTACTTTGATAACTGCAAAGTGCCTGTAGAGAATCTGCTAGGGGAACGCGAAGGTGGCTTCAAAATGGCTTTGAACATCCTGAATACTGGCCGGGTAAAAGCCGGAGCCGGAGGCATGGGCGGCGCCAAATTTGCCATGGCTTCGGCCATTGAGTATGCGAACCAACGCAAGCAGTTTGGCCAGCCCATCAGCGATTATGGAGCCATTAAGCACAAAATTGGGAGCGTCATCACCGAAACCTTCGCCTTGGAGGCAGCCTCTTACCGGGTAGCGCACGTCCTCGACCAATATTGCCACGCCAAGCAGCAAAGTGGCATGTCCGCAGGCGAAGCCAAGCGGGAGTCTACACGTGAGTTTGCCATTGAGGCCTCTTTGCTCAAAGTACGCGGTGCAGAGCTAGTATGCCGGGCCGCAGATGAAGGCATCCAGATCTATGGTGGTATGGGCTACGCCATCGAGACGGGCATGGAGATGGCCTATCGCGATTCGCGAATCCTAAAGATTTACGAAGGTACCAACGAGATCAACCGCATGCTAGCAGTGGGTGAGTTGGGCAAACGGGCCCTGCAAACCAAAGAATTGAATCTGAAGTCTGCAGGTAAAACCATACCCGGATTCATCCGCAAGTCCTTCCTAAGTGGCACGCCTGCCACAGGAGGAGCCTGGGAAGAGCATAGTGTACAGGCACTAAAAAACACCTTCCTATATCTCTTCTCCTCGTCAGGCAAAGCCCTGGGAAAAAAGCTAGTAGAGGAGCAGGAGATTGTACTGCTACTGGCCGACATCCTAAGCGACGCCTTCATGGCCGAAAGCGTTTGGTTGCGGTACCAAAAAATGAAAAAAGCCGGCGGGGACACTAACCGCTTGAAAGTAGCCGAGGCCGCCGCACAGCTTTTCATCTACGAAGCGG
>DMST01000389.1:12256-12740 GCA_003454975.1 Cytophagales bacterium
GAGCCGTAGAGGTGATTGATAGCTATACCGGAGGCAAAGGGGAAGGATTTGTCCGTAAGGCGATTAACCGGATGCTGAAGAAGGGCAACCTGAACCCCAAGGACCTGCGCCGTGTTGTGGCAGATGACGCCATTAAGGCAGGAGGCTATACTCTTTAAAATTGAAGGATTGGTTCGATTGACGATTGATTCGATTAATTTGTCCATTCGAACCATTCCACATTCGGACAAATCGAATCAATACAAGAAATTCTAACTTGGTGAGTGATGGAGGATGATTTTTGGTCGTCAAGATTCGTCAATCGTCAATCTAAAATCGTCAATTGTTTATGCAAAGGGTTGTCATCATAGATGGAGCGCGGACCCCGTTTTTGCGTTCCGGCACACAATACATGGACCTCATGAGCTACCAGCTCGGTCAGTTTGCCATCAAAGGATTGCTGGTAAAAACCGGGCTGGACCCCAAAGAGGTAGATAAGGTGATC
>DMST01000405.1:0-23293 GCA_003454975.1 Cytophagales bacterium
GCGCCGGCCAAGTGGATAATGGCTTGACACCCCTTCACCGCATCGGGGTCTATTTCTCCCCTGCTTGGGCTCCAGCGGTAGCCCTGCACTCCCTCCGGGGCGTTGCCCGAACGTCCGAGCCAGGCAACGGAGTAACCTGCCTCTTGTAGTTGCTTTGTCAATTGCTGCCCGAGCAAGCCCGAGCCTCCGGTGATCAGTACCTTTTTTGCCATGCTAAAGTAACCTGTGCCCTAGGTGATTGTTGGTTTCTGATTCAAGGTAATTCAAATCAGACCAGGAAAGCGGTCCCAAGCGTACCAAACCCCTCCCATTGGCACCAGGAGCCAGTTTTGTAGGTGTAGGCCCTCTACCTTCGCCACCAGAATATTAATTTACTCCTGCATGAGAACTCGTATCGGTCTCCTTACCATTGGTCTTTTATCCATCTTTTCCGGTTGCAATTATTTCAAAAATGTAGCGCTGCTCACACAAGGCAGGGTGGGCGAAAAGAACTTTGAGATTTCATTCCCATTCACTTATGAGCGGGGCCTCATTATTGTGCAGGTGCAGCTAGGTGACGATCCTACAACCCACCCCTGTATATTCGATTCGGGAGCATTTAACTCCAAAATCGAGTCGGAGTTAGCCGGTGCTTTGGGTTTCCGAGTGGGTGCCACCAAAAACAACTCCGACTCGCAGGGCAATGAACGGGAGATTGAAGTGGTACAAATAGACTCACTTAAGCTGGGTGATTTGTCCTTCTACAACATTGGAGCCGGCAAGTTGGATTGGGATTCGCTTTCGGCTACCCCTTGCCTGGCGGATGGGGGCATCATTGGTGCAAACCTCATGAAATTGGCCAACTGGCAGATTGATTACGCCACCCAAACCATTACCGTTTCAGACACCCCTTTTGAGCCAACGAGATCTTCAGCTATCCGTGTTCCTTTCAAACATCCGGTGTTCTCGGGTACTCCCGAGATCGACCTGCAAATAGAAGGGCGCAAGGTTGGCCCGGTTCTGTTGGACCTAGGCTCTAATGGCAGTCTCCGCTTACCTTTCGCACTCGAGGATAATTTCTCAGGATCGCGTACCGTTCGGCTGGCCGATGCCTCCAACTCCGGCATTTATGGCATCACCCCGGACTCGGTGGTCGTAAAGGCTTTACCTATTCAGCTGGGCGACCAAACCCACACCCTCCCGGTGTCCTTTGAAGGCGGGGGTGATGGCCTGCTAGGTAATGAGATATTACAGCACTACCGCGTCACACTCAACTACAAAGGCAACGAAGCGTACCTGGAGCCTTACGAAGAGGGGCCTACACCAGCACCTACCCTCACCTTCATCCCCGGTGTGCTCACCCCGGACCTGTGGGTCGTAAACCGGGCTCAGCAAGGCTCTCTCTGGAATCTCGGCGATACCCTCACCCATGTGAATGGACTACGCCCCCACGAGGTGTTCGACACGTATTGCGATTTCTTCTTAGGAATCCGTGACCTGATTAACGTTGCCGGTGGTATGACAGTCACGACACTTGATGGTGAGGTAGTGGCAGTAGATGCCATCGAGGATTGGGAGTAGTAGGATGACGTGGGGGTGCGGGTTTTTGGGAGTTTTGTAAGGGTCAGCGTGAATAGATATTCTGGCTACCCCCTCCTTACTCCAATCCCTTGATAAGACTGAAGAGCATCTTAGAAATTTCTTCTAGATATTGGTAATACTGCTGAAAAGTAGCCTCTTCAATGCTTTCCTGGTCCTTGAGGAAGTCCAGAATGGCAACCACCTCAAAAACGGAACCCCGGGCGATCACGTAAAAATGACGCTTGTCTCTATTGGTAAAACGACCAGAACCTTCAGCTATGTTCAGCATGATGCTAAAGCTGGCGCGACGGAGCTGGTCATAAACTACTTTATCAACTTCGTTTTGACTCACAAAATTGGTGATAGACTTATTGAATTTCTTGGTCTTACCGTACACCTCCAACTTTTCGAAATCGAACATAGGCTAAAAATTCCTCTAGTCTAGGATGGTGAGTTTGAAATCTCCAAGACTAATCACGGTTGGAGTTAGAGTGTGAGATTGGAGGAAAATCAGTTCGAGTATGAGTATTGGCTCGCGCTCAATACTCACACTCAAACTGATTTGTGGAGCCGGTGGGATTCGAACCCACGTCCAGACAAGGGACAGAGTGGCCGTCTACATGCGTAGTCTATGCTTAGGATCTCAGAGGGTAGCTGGCCAAAGACAACCTACTATTCCTCCCAGCCGCTTAGGTTTCACTCACCGCGCACGACGACACTGAGAGCTAGCCCTATCAAGTCGACACCCTAATTCCATCCCGATCAGGCGGAGGATGGTAGGATGTGGCCGGGGATTCTTCTAAAGAATCAACCCTTTAAGCCGAAATCTTATCCTATCGGATTAAGATTAGGCAGCCATGGCGTAAGAAGTTTCGCCAAGTATAGTTCGAACGCATTGATCACAGGAGTACGCTCACCTCCTGGCACGCAGGCAACTACATCACACTTACTGTCAATACCGGTCGGCCCCAGTAGACATGCCAACCTCGCTCAGGCTGGAAAAAAGGATACGAAAATAGGCAAATAATGTTGCCTAGCCTAAAGCAGGACACATTGGGTGAAGAAAAGGATTATGGAATTTCTCTTCAAAGATCTCCTGCAGATTGATTTTTAGCTTAGGGAGGGTAGAAGACATCTTATTAAAAATTACGAATTCTAACCAACTTGGATATTCTTTCGATTTTCAAAACCAGGCTGCGGACATGAAGTTAATGTGCCATGACAAAGACGTTGCGCTTGGTATTGGGGGATCAGCTAAACATAAAGCATAGCTGGTTTAGTGAGGTGGAAGAAGGGGTAGTGTATGTGCTGATGGAAATGCGCCAGGAAACAGATTATGTGCGGCACCATCGGCAAAAGGTTTTGGCCTTCTTTGGTGCTATGCGCCGCTTTGCTGCCCAGCTTCGAGCGCAAGGTCACCAAGTGGAATACCTCACCCTCGATGACCCCGAAAACACACAGTCACTCACCGAGAACCTCGTAAAACTTAGAGCTCGACATGGTTGCGAGGCTGTAGCCTACCAGCTTCCTGATGAATATCGCTTGGATGCTCAACTAAAAGAATGGGCGCAGCAACAGTCGTTTACGGTAACGGCGGTAGATACGGAGCACTTCCTGACGGATAGGACTACACTAGCGGAGTTTTTCAAAGGCAAGAAAACCTACCTAATGGAGTCCTTCTACCGCAAGATGCGCAAGCAGTATAACATCCTAATGGCTGGTAAAGAACCCGTAACGGGACGGTGGAACTACGATGCCGAAAACCGAAAAAAACTTCCCAAAAAGTTCACGATTCCCCCGGCATTGGTCTTTAAGCACGATCTATCCGAGATAGATACTGTGCTGGATCAGCAGGGCGTAGAAACCCTGGGCAAGGGAGAGGCCAGTTCCTTTCCTTGGCCGCTGACGCGCGAAGAAGGTCTTCAGACGCTTGACCACTTCGTCGAACATCTGCTACCGTTATTTGGCACATATCAGGATGCCATGCACACGGACGAGACATACCTGTACCATAGCCGCCTTTCGTTTGCTATGAATGTGAAGCTGCTTTCACCCTTGGAGGTCGTGATGCGGGTAGAACAGGCCTGGCAGGGGGATTCCGAACGGGTAAGCTTGGCTCAGGTGGAAGGTTTTATCCGGCAGATCATTGGGTGGCGGGAGTATATGAGGGGCGTATATTGGGCACATATGCCGGAATATGCTATGCGCAATGGGCTGGAGCACAACCGCAAACTTCCCGAATGGTACTGGACGGGAGAGACTAAAATGAATTGCCTGGGGCATTCTATCCGGCAAAGCCTGGACCACGCGTATGCGCACCACATTCAACGGCTAATGGTAACGGGCAATTTCGCACTTCTGGCCGGAGTACACCCCGACGAGGTAGATGCTTGGTATCTGGGCATCTACATTGATGCCATTGAGTGGGTAGAGATCACCAACACTCGAGGCATGAGCCAGTTTGCCGACGGTGGCTTGGTAGGCACCAAACCCTATGTAAGCAGTGCAAACTACGTACACAAAATGAGCAACTATTGTATGAGTTGCCACTATGATAAGAAGGAGAAAGTGGGCGAAAAGGCCTGCCCATTCAATAGTCTGTACTGGCACTTTTATGATCGCCATCGAAACCAACTAGAGCGTAATCCACGCATCGGGATGATGTACCGGACTTGGGACAAAATGGATATAGAGGTAAAAGCCCAAATACTAAGGCAGGCAGACTACTACTTGGAACAAGTGGATACGCTTTAGGCTGCCCGTCGGTGAGCAAAGAAAACGTCGGTATTTGACTGAAACGGGCAGGAAGAGGCCTAGCTTACTCCTACAAGCTGAAGCAGTTTCACCGGATTGCTCCTGACAATTAGTTGACAAGTACCCGGTAAACTTGCTAGGTCAGGGACATTGAGCCAGCAATTCGTAATTTCATCGCCGTATGGCGAATACAAATTTTAGGCAGGCTTGGCCGTATTATCTGGTTATTTCGTTGATATTCAGCATCGTAGCGGTGTATACCTTCGATAGTAAGGTGCAGCCCTACGGAGACAATACCACCTACTACACGTTAGGAAAGGCGCTAGCCCAAGGAGAAGGGTATCATGATATTAGTAGGATAGATAAGCCGGCGCATGCGCATTTCCCTCCCGGGTATTCGGCGTTTCTTTCCGTACTCATCCGGGTGATGGGTGACAACCCGATCTCTTTAAAAATTGCCAACCTGGTAGTATTGGGCTTAGCCTTGCTGCTTCTTTTCCGCCTTGGATTGCGCTTACTGGAAAACCCATTACTAAGCCTCACCGTCACGCTGGTTGCCTGTTTCAATCCTAGCCTGATGCAGTTTGGCTCATTCCTCATGAGCGAAACCCTCTTTCTTTTCCTAACTCTGGTATCGCTACTTGCCTACCTAAAGTGGAAAGAAAAGCCGGGAATTGTTCGGCTGGTCATTTTGGGAGTAGCCCTGATGGCTAGCTTCTACACCCGTTCTCTTGGTATGGCTCTGATCGGAGCAGTTTTACTAGCCATGCTTTGGGGCAAGCATTGGAAGCCGGCCCTTGGCCTCATGGCGATCAACATTACTCTATTTTTACCTTGGTCCATTCGCAATACCAACCTCGGCAACTCTTCCTACCTCAAACAACTATCACTACGCAATCCTTACCAGCCAGACTTGGGTACTATGGAATTGGGCGATTGGTGGGATCGGGTGGTAACGAACGGCAGCCGCTACCTGAAGCATGACTTGCCCGATGCTCTTTTCTCTTATGTAGACCAAGCTGACTACTCCGAAAGCTTAGCCACACAAGGGGCTATAGGCTTGGTGCTGGTAGGGCTGATAATATTGGGAATTTTTGGGCTAAAAAAGCATCGCCTTTTGATTGGGGCTTATACTGCTAGCACGGCCTTGATCCTTCTACTCTGGCCTGAGGTCTGGTTTGGGGTACGGTTTATTTTGCCACTCACTCCTATTCTTACCCTCGCCCTGGTGGTTGGTATATATCAAGGATTGCAGCGAGCGTTGGCACAGGGTAAGCTTTCGCATCGTCCTTGGCTGAACAGAGCTCTGCCGCTTACCCCCATTCTGTTTATTATTTTCTGCCTGAATGATATGCAAAATCTCCACCGGGATGCCAATGCCTATCCTTCCATTCCTCTACAAAACTACTACGCCGTTGCAGAGTGGGTACGGGACAACACTCCCAAAGAAACGGTGGTTTGCACGCGGAAGGGCTCGCTATTCTACTACCATGCAGATCGGTACGTCACCATGTTTAAACGCACCCAGGACCACGAAGACTTCATGGATGATTTGCGGGCTAAGCAGGTAGATCTGTTGGTGTTGGACAACCTGGGTTACCAAGACGTGAATAGCTACTTGGTGCCTGTGGTATTAGAAAACCCGGAATACTTTGAGGTACTGCTGAAGGTAGAAAATCCTACCACCGCCCTCGTGCAGTTCTATCCGGAGGGGCGGCAACTAGACTCTTTGAATCTACAGTTTCAACCATGAAGGTAAACCGGCTCACCTTCTTGATCCCGATGTACAACGAGGAGGTGTACATCAGCACCGTCCTAGACCGGGTGCGAAGCTTGAAACTACCCACAGGGCTGGACCGCGAGGTAATTGTAATCAACGATGGTTCTACCGATGCTTCGGAGGATAAGGTAATGGCCTATCAGGAAACCCATTCTGAATTTCCACTGCGGTACTTGACACAGCCAAAAAATAAAGGAAAAGGGGCGGCATTGCACCGAGGCATTGCCGAGGCCACTGGGGAATTTTTGGTAATTCAAGATGCGGATTTGGAGTACGACCCGGAGGATATTTTACGGCTGATAGAGCCTGTATTGGCAGGGAAGGCAGACGTGGTATACGGTTCCCGGTTTATTGGCGACAGGCCGCACCGCGTACTTTACTTTTGGCACTATGTAGGCAACCGTTGGCTTACTACGCTCACCAATCTAGTGACCAACCTGAACCTAACGGATATGGAAACTTGCTACAAGGTGATGAACACCCGCATGGTGCAATCACTGCGTTTGCGCGAAAAAAGGTTCGGATTTGAGCCTGAGGTTACCATTAAGCTATCCCGGATTCCCAAGGTGCGCATATACGAAGTAGGCATTTCCTATTCGGGTCGTACGTTTGCCGAGGGCAAGAAAATCTCCTGGAAAGATGGCGTGCACGCTCTATGGTGCCTATTTCGTTACGGAATTTTGGGCCGCTAAGCTGTTACATCCACTCCAACGCCTCTGTATGTTCTTTGAAGAATTGGATATCTACAGGTTTGCCTACCGCTGAGGCACTTTTACAAACCACCTGAGTCGCCATTTTCTGAATGGAGTTTGAAGGCGAAACTACTGCGGCTTTGTAATGATCAGAATTGACGCATTTGTATGCCTTGGGGAGAAATTTTGCCAGAAACCACGCCCGTTCTACCAGAGTATCCCGCTTCAGGTCCAAATTGTTAATGATAACCTGAGAACATTGGTATTGTACCAACTCTTGAGTTAGCCGGATAAAGGCCTCTTTGTAGTCATGTTCTTTGATGACTCCGTGCAGGGCTATTTCCAAGCACTGCTTTTTCGGATGATTGTAGATGCTAGCTGTTCCTGCTAAGTTCTCGAACAGTAGTTCCTTAGAAATAGACATGGAAATAAAATATTGAAGGTAGCTTCTGTCAAATATACCTTCACTTAGGGGAATCCAATGAAAATAAACGATTAAGGCAGGATATTCTTCGATATTTTCAAGTGTTCCTCGCTATCAAACAAAATCCTAAACCCTGATAAATACAAAAATCCCCGACTTAGGGCCAGGGATTAGTGCTGTTTCAATCATCTAAAGGATTACGCACGACCGGGGCGTTTCCGGCTCGTCTGAGGGGTGGGCTTTTTCTTGTCGGTTCCTCCACGCAATGCTTGTTGCTCACTAATAGATAGCCTTTTCATGTTCTGTAGGTTTTGAAGTTATCAGTCCTACTAATATAGCTATCGGCTCTTGTATTTATCGGCCTACCATGACAAAAGCGCCCCAATAGTATGGGTTGGGGAATTTCTCACGCAATTGCTTTTGGGCCTGCCGGAAAGCCTCTTGTTTATCACCCGTTTCCAGCCAGTTTGCATAGAACTGACTCATTAGCTCTTGGGTAGCTTGGTCATTTACCGACCATAAGCTCATAATAATGGCATCAGCACCGGCCACACGAAAAGCCCGTTGCAAACCGTAAACGCCTTCTCCATTCTTGATACTACCCAAGCCCGTTTCGCAGGCACTAAGCACCACCAGGTCGGTATTGCTCAGGTTGAGGTTCATCACCTCAAAGGCGGTCAGAATACCATCTTCCTCGGTGAGGGGTGATTCGTTGGCGCCGGCAGCAATAAAAGTATTGGCACCGGCCAGTATTAATCCGGAACGCAACAGCGGATTGGACACGTACCCTTGATCCTTACCACCTACAGCCTCTGGGGTATCCTCTAGGAAGAAACCGTGGGTTGCAATGTGCAAAGTGCTAGGGGCTTCCATGGTTTTGATTTGCTCCTCCACGGCTTCGTCTTCCAGGTAGATGGTAAACTCCTGATTTTTCTGTTTGTACAAGTTGGAGATAATTTCCACCTCAGCTTTGGTACCCGGGAGCATGGCCAGCAACTCGTTTTCGTCCACGATTCGTTGCAGACTACCCCGCAATCCACGATCTAGTGAAACCGTGTTGGCTACCTTATTGGCTACCTCCGCTGCGGCCAGGGTTTCTTCATCCAGGCCTAAGTTGTAATTGGGGAAGCCAAAAAGAAAGGCTTTCCCGCTACGGAAACCGGTATTGGTGGCTTCGGCATAGGCCAGGATATCCTTGGTATTGGTTACCTGCTCCAACTCAATTTCGTCTAGCAAAAAGTCTCCCGTTTCCGGATTGAGCAGGGTATTGAAGCTTACCTGATGATACAAGCCATCGGGAGATAGGTACACTTTTTTGATACCCCCCAATTGCGATTTTATCGGTGCCCAAAAATTGGCATAGGATTGCTCATCAATAAGCCGATAAATCACTGAGTTGCGGTAGTAGGCTACCCAATCTGCTTCTAGTTCAGCTCCGTTTTCTATTAGTACCAGCTCGGGGTTTTGCTTGGTATCATGCCGCACAACCAAGGCAGCATAGTTTACTTTTCCATCAAAACTACCAGCAGAATCTGGCAAGAAGTTGCGGAAGCGAATGATCTCAACAGCGGCCTCGGCACTCCCTAGCTGGTCACGCACCTGCTGCCAGGTCACCACTTCTTGAGCAAACGTACTGGCAAACTCACGCGAGCTTTCGCCGAGGGCTTTTTCAAGTCGGTTGGCTTGCTCCAGCAACACACTGAGTGGTTCGGGCTCTTGGTCGAGCTCCTCCTGACTCATGCTGTACATCTTAGAGATGCGTTCTTTTATTGAAAGCCAATCTTCGAACTGACTGATCAACTCCTCATTTTCACTTTCGGCAATGGCATCACGCACCTTCGTGGTGCTATACATAATCAAGGCCTTTGTCGCTAGCTGGTAGTCATACATCTTACCAAGCAGTTCAGGATGCTGCTCGGCATGTAGGATGGCAAAAGAGTTGAACTCTTCGAAAGTAACCTTAAGGGTGTTATTGTAGAATTTAGCTTTCTCCGGTTCTGACAAAGCCGGAAAATAGGCATCAATCTGTCCGAAATAGTTTTCGAAAGTAGCCTCGTAGTCAGCAATCGCCTCATCCACATCCTGCTCATACCAATTGAGAATCGCCAACTGGCGGCTCGTTTGAGCATTCTTAGGATGATAATCGTTGTAGATGCTCGCCCCGGTTTTTCGCGCACGCATCAGGGCTTTGCGTGCCATTTTTACTTGGTTTTGCTGGGCGTACAGTTTGCCCTCCTCCAGCAAGGTCTCTACATAGAATAAGTTCTCCTGGCCAAGTTGCTTTTCAATTCTACTGATCACGTCCGACACCAGAGATTCAGCATCAGCATAGCGTTGCTGGGCAACCAGTAGGTTAAGTTTTTGGATCAGTACTTGGGTGTAGGTGAAACTTTCTTCACCGAGAACTTCCTCAAAAATGGAAAGGGCAGCAAGCAAATCCTGCTCGGCAGCATCATATTCTCCCTTGCCCCGGAGTGCGGTAGATTGGTTCAGCAGGGTGATACCGTAGTTAGGATGCCGATCACCAAATTTCTCCATATCACTTACTAATAACTCAGCATACAACACCAGGGCCTCGTCATACCTGGCCATCTGGGTGTACATATTGGCTAAGTTATTTTTGATAGATCCTAGGGTGTTCTCCTGTACCGGATCGGGTACCTGATCCAAGAGGATGTCGCGAGCATCCAGAAAAAAGCGTTCGCTTTCAGGGAAACGACCCCACCGTTTGTAAAGAGTAGCCAGGTTGGCCAGGTTGGCCGCATACTCCACCGTATTGCTACCTACCAAGTATTGGACCAGTGCCAGAGAAGGCAATAATTGACGTTCAGCTTCTGAAAAATCCCCTCTTTTGGTGTACAGATCGCCCAGGTGGGTCTGCACAATAAAGTAAGGATAGGACTCCTCTTTAATCTCTTTCAGGGCCTTCAAGCACAATTTCTCTGCCTCTTTGTACTTGTTTTGCCCTTGCAAAATTTGGGATAGCGTAGTGAGCGAGCTAACATACTCCTCACTATCTACTCCATAAGATTCCCTGTCTACCGCCAGTAATTTCTTCCCAAAGGGTTCAGCTTCGTCATACCTACCAAACTCCCAGTAGATGTAAGTGAGATTGTATAGCAAATTACCAAACACCTCACTTTCGGTAGCTTGGTTGGCCTGATACATATCATACGCCTTTGCCAAATAATCCAGGGCTACTTCGGGGTCTCCATCGAAGTATTGCACCTCACCCAATGTGGCATAGGTAGCTGCGGCCACGGTATCCGATCGATTAGCGATGGCTGCCAGCGCATCCGGTTCTAATTCCAATACCGTTTGGTATTCTTCATTGTCGTAGGCCTGGATTAGGTCCTGATAAACCTGCGGTGTGGTTTGCCCTAGCAGCTGAGGCGAAGCCAAAATGCCCATCGCCAACATCGAGAGCATAGCAGAATGAAACGAGAGACGTACTTTCATGTAGAAATAAGGGAAGTAAAAGTCCAGCAATTGTAAGGCTAAATAGTGGTAGGGTAGAGGCTGGTTAAAGATAACAATTTTCGACTCGCGATAAGTTGATGTAAGAAGTTTATGGGATTAAAACCAGTCAATTCATCATTATTTCATTATTAATTCGTCGAAATCCTATCCGAAATCGACAGAATGGCCCTTAATTGCCAAGGAGTTTTGAACGGGTCCGTTGGTATTTTTCGTATCTTTCAATGCCTATACAATCCAGTTACTTAGCCGAATTATTCAAATACATAAACCCAAGTGAGATAGTCCGCTCGGATGATCTAATCTCGAGTGAGGTGGCCCTTACTTCCATTTGAACGCTTGCAATACATGAGAAAGGCAAAAACCCAGAACCGGTGCGGGGTTCTACCATCCACTTTTCGCATTCTTTCCTTTTTTCTGGTTCTATTGCTGATTCACCAATCGGCATTCGCCCAAAAGAAATTCGAATCCATAACGAATGGTGCATGGACCGACGCCAGCATTTGGCAGGTAGACGGCAATTCTAACATTGGTTTAGAGCTGCCTTCTAAGTCAGATACCGTCTATGTGTTCCATCAGGTACAAATGGCCAATGGTACCAATGATTCCATTGCCCAACTGTACATTCTCACTCCCATCAGTAATACACAAACCGTCCGTTTGGAAATTGAGGAAGGAGCCCAATTAGCCGTAGAATATAATGCCTATCACTATGCGAATGACCCTACCTCGACCGACTCAGTACATCTGGTGGTCGATGGTGATATGGTGGTTGGGGATTCGCTTATCATTTTTGAAGATGTGACCAATACCGGTGCCGGCGCCTTTCTCACCATATCAGGTAGCTTATCCATTTACAACATCCTTCTTTATGACGCCTTTAACAAGGTACCTGACGATAGCCAGGAAGAGATCACAGTATGGGATAAAGGAAACCTGGATTTTCTCAATATGTATCTTGTGGGTGCAGCATCAGGGGCGTCGGTCAATTTTGTCGTCAAAGATTCCGCCTCCCTCACTCAGCATGGATCCTTCATTCTGTTTGAAGGTGAGAACAATAAGGAATTCATGCTCCAATTCTTCGACAATGCCACCATGCATCTTGCAGGTAGTATGGTCATGTCGAGTGTCATAGAAAGCCCCTTTGGTTATATTAGTTTCCATGATCAGACTACCATTGAATTTAACGGAACATCTCCCCAATCTATATTTGGTTTACACACGAGTGTACCAGGCGACTCCGTAATCTTCAACAACGTTATTCTCAACAACTTCTCCTTCCCGTCTTTATTGGTCTCCTATGGCGAAGTGTGGATACGGGGTGAGTTGGATTTCCAAAACAACTCAATTTATGTAGAGGAGTTTCCCAGTGAAGGAACTCCAGGCATCATTGTATTTGATACGGCCGCATCCAGTATCAATTATGGTCCGGGTGCTTTCATTGATGGCCTTGCGGGCGCATATCGACCCTCCGATATTGTTATGCCCGTAGGAGATACTGATCGTTTCGGCTTAATCCGGCTGTATAATTCTTCAGGTCTTGCTTCTAACTCCCTGTTTGAGGTAGGCTATAGTGCAGACTATTCTGTTCTCGATGCCATAGGCCTCCCCCTAGCCAGTGCTCCATTGGATTTAGGTAGCCAACCCGAAGGCGCGTTAGAACCTGTGCAGTTGACCATCAGCCTACCCAACGGGATAGAACGCATTAGTGAACAAGAATTCTGGACCATCCAAGACCGCGCAGACGCAGCCAAAGTAGACGTTGAGCTTTTTGCGGAAGACTTGGAGTATTCTGGTATTGATGACTATCCTACCGTTTCTGTTATTCACACTTCCGGCGGAGCCACTACCTTCGAAGACGCCGGAAACGGGGGTTTTTCTGCTACTTCAGTATCTTCCAGTATCGAAATAGTGCCCGACCCCACTACTCTGGTTTACATCACGTATGGAACCAGCGATAAGAACACCAACCCTTTTGAGCCACCATCACTTCAGGTAAGCGGTTTCTCGCCACAAAATGCCTTCCCCGGCGAACCCGTTACCGTATATGGCGAGGCTTTTGACCTCGGCGCTTCCATTACCATAGGTGGAGTACATGCCTACGGAGATAATACTGATGGAGATACCTTGGCTTTCACTATGCCCGATGGAGCACCTTATGCTCCCATTGCCGTAACCAAAAATGGCGAGCAGCGGAGCACGGCTAACCCCATTTTGCCCTTGCGTTTCTTAGCCAATGACATTCTGGAGGAGAGTAGTTTCGGCGATGCCGCTCAAGCTCAGCAAATCGGGAATACCTCCTCCTTTGATAGCAATAGCGATATCCGGGCAGCGGATATGAACAAGGATGGTCTGGTGGACATCGTCTACATCCTTCCCGGCTTGGATCTACTCGCGGTCTCTTATCAGCAGGCGGATGGAGCGTTCATCGATTCTACCTATAGCTTCGGATCTGCCTTCTCTCCAAACAAGATCGAGCTCGCCGATTTCAATAATGATGAATGGATGGACATCGTCATTGGTACCGGCAATACCTTTCAGGTCGCCATTTACTACAATGACCAAGCCGGTGATTTTGTAGACAACTATTTCAACTCAGGGTTTCCTGAGTCCATATTTCTGCCTACCAATGTAGAAACCCTGGGTGTACATCAGCTATTGGATGTACCCTATCCCACCATTGCTGTATTGGGGACAGACCACAACACTTACCTGTTATCCTTGGATGAAACTATAGGTACTTACTCTGTGCAAGACACCATATTTGGTGGTGAAGGGGCGGCTGGTTTGGCCTTTGCCGATTTTAACGGCGATGGAATTTCCGAAATGGTAATCGGGGATGATGGTGTAGAAGGCGGAAATTATTCGGTGTATTTCAGAAACGAAACCACGGGTAAATTTCAGCTAGAAGGTTCAACAGGTAATGTACCCAGCGGATATGGCAAAGACATCTTCATTGTTGATATCGAAAACGACGGCAAAATGGAAGTGGGGGCTGTAGGGCTTCCTGACGATGCTAGCTTCACCCTATTTTTCTACAACGATGGCACCTCCAAGCTTGAAGAGTTGGAAACCCATTCTGTACCGTCAGGTAAGGCCATTCGTGATATTCACGTGGATAACATAGGCGGTAAGAACGGTGCCGATATTGTTGCTTTTACCCAAGACGGAAATGGCCTTGATCAGGAGATTGTCATTTTCCCTAGCGATGGGAGTGGTACATTTGAGACCCCGATCACCATTCCTGCGGGTGGCATGGTAACTACCGCCGCTGATATTTTTGATGTCTCCGGCAACGGCTTACCAGATCTGATTGTACGGGGAGATAGCACCTACGGTAACCGGATTTGGTTCAATGCTCTGCCCATTGGAGCCCCTAACACCCAGCCTAACAGCTTATTTCTGGACAACTCCATCATTGGTCAAATCAGCATCGATTTTATAGCTGCAGATGATGCAGAAAGCTATTTGGTACTGCGCCGAGACCCTGGCACTGCCCCCACAGGTCCTACCGATGGTGTACAATATCCTCTGGATAGTGTGTGGTCAGACCAGACAGTAATCTCCAGTGGTTCGGCTACCTCAGTGATAGATGATGATGTACAGGACAATACGGAGTATGCTTACGATATTTTTGCCTATAACAACTCCGGCACCAACACCGCATACAATTCTATTAATCCATTGAGTGGCAATGTTTTCACTTCCTATGATACACTGGCAGTAGATAGTGCCGTACTCAGGGCCATATATGCTGCACTGGACGGACCCAACTGGTCCACCAGGACTGGCTGGGGCAATGATCCGGTTAAAGACTGGTACGGTGTGGAAGTAAACGATGGTAGGGTTACTCGCTTGGACCTGAGTGACAACAACCTATCCGGTACCCTACCGGACTCTATTGCCTATTTTGCTGGCTTAGAATACCTGGACCTTAGTGGAAACGACTTGGGCGGTTCGCTCTCAGAAGGCATAGGCAACAATGAGTTACTGGACACCCTCATCCTTAGAAACAGCCAACTGGATGGGCCACTACCCGATACCATAGCTGCGTTGCCAAACTTAACCTACCTGGACGCTGGCGGGAATGAGTTCCATGAGTTGCCTATAGACTGGAGTAAGTCTCCTTTAGAGGATGTGAGATTGGATAGTAACCAATTGGATTTCGGTAATCTGGAACACCTCTTGATTTTGCCCTTATCCAACTTCGCCTATTCGGGACAAGACCATTCAGAATTTGCAGGAGACTCCTTAGCATGTTTGGATTCAGCAATACTGGTGGGCAATTTACTAGAGCCCAGTGCTGACGATACCTATACCTGGCTCTTCAATGGCGAAAATATGACTGACCAAACCGGTCAGGATCTCTACATAGATCCACTTGGAATAGAGGATGCCGGCACCTACCAATTGGTAGTGAGCAATAGCACACTGACAGATGATACCATTGAGTATGGTCCCTTTGGCCTCTATGTAAGCACCTACAAATCCGATTCTGTATATCTGGATGCCCTTTATGATTCACTGGGAGGTACCGGATGGGCCAACGCGGCCAACTGGACCAATACGGATATGCACGACTGGGAAGGGGTAGTGGCCACTGATACCGGGGTTGTTGCAGTCAACCTGGCCGGTCAGGGTCTGGTGGGTAACCTCGCTACCGTGGAATTCCTAAGTGAAATGGCAAGATTGGAGCGCCTATCCCTGGCCGACAACTCCTTGGATGGTCCCATCCCCTATGCGTGGGAGCACTTCGCTTCACTCAGAGCGCTGGACCTCTCCAGCAACAACATCGATTACATAGAAGCCCACTTAGATTCCGTTAGCACCTTGGATACGGTGTACATCGATGATAACCATCTAGATTTTGACGATCTGTTCAGTGTGGAGATTGTTGGCAAATTTGATTCACTTAGCTATGCTCCTCAGAAAGCTCTAGGTAACACCTCCACCAATACTACAGAAACTGCGTTCTATTCCTATTCCCTTGGTACAGACATGGTTGATGCGTCTACCAATCCCACTTACACTTGGTACCAAGACGGAAATCAAATTGCCAGTGCGGATTCTCTGTACAATTTTGAATTGGAAGAATTGTCATTGGATAACAGTGGTAGTTATACAGTAGAGATCACTGCCACCTATGCACCTGATCTTACCCTCACCGACGGTCCATTCCACTTATTGGTATCCAGCCTGTATGAGGATTCTGTAAAACTGACTCAGCTTTACAACGACTGGGGTGCAGGAGCTGACTGGACGAATAGCACCAATTGGAATACTGGTACCCGGTATGATCTAGACACCTGGCATGGGGTTACAACCAATGATACCTCCGTCGTAGAACTAGACCTTTCTGCCAATGGCATTGAAGATTTCTTCGTAGGTCCTGAGATTGGCTATCTGGAAGGCCTAGAGAAACTGAACTTGAGCTATAATGCCTTCCAGGGCCATTTTCCAGATGAAATTCTCCGCCTCAATTACCTGACGGAGCTGAACCTAGGAAATAACTTCTTCATTTCGGTACCCAGGTTAGATTCCATTGAATCCCTGGAAAATGTGGACCTGGGCTATAACTTGATCCAGTTTCCAGACCTGGAACCCCTCATGAATCAGTTCACCAACTTCGTTGTTCCGGCCATGCAGTTTTGGGAAGAGCAAGCTACCTATACCTTGGAAGCTGGCGAATCCATTGATCTTTCAGGTTATCCCGACGATGGGTCAGCAAATACTTCTTACCAATGGATGTTTAATGGCAGTCCGCTGCCAGGTGGCACTTCAGCCGTATTAAGCCTGACCAATGTGGGTGCTGAACAATCCGGATACTACATTCTGGAAGCTACCAACAGTGTGGTAAATCTGCTAAACATGAGCATGGATACCCTATTTATAGAGGTAAGTTCACTAGCAGCAGACTCTCAGCGGTTGGCGGATCTATACTCGGCGCTGGATGGAGATAACTGGGCGGACAACACGGGCTGGAACAACGACACCGACCTGAATAATTGGTTTGGTGTAAAGGTGGAAAACAATCAGGTAGTCGAAATCAACCTGAAAGGAAATGGATTAACAGGTAATCTGCCCTTTAACTTGGGTGAATTCCCCGGCCTTGAAATCCTTGATTTGAGTGATAATCAGATTTCCGGAGATATCCCCGGTGAGATTACCAACCTCGACAACCTAACCGATTTGGATCTGAGCAACAATGAGTTCGTTTCCGTTACCCGGTTGGATACCATGGCCTCCCTTGTGAACGCATCACTGAAAGACAACTTCCTCACCTTCCCGGATCTGGAACCGTTGCTTACAGCAGGCTTGACCCTGGACGTGAGCAGCATGAAAAGCTGGGGTGACGCCAATACGTTCAACCTTAACGTGGGGGATGACTTATTCCTGACTGGCTATGCCAACGACGGTTCGGCAAATACTTCCTACCAATGGTACTTGGAAGGAGCAGCCTTGGCAGATCAAACCTCAGCAGATCTTAACATTTCTCAGATAGAGACTACCAACTCGGGATACTATTACATGGAAGCCACCAACAGTGTGGTGACTGGGCTCACCATGACCATCGATAGTATTCTGGTAAATGTGAATGGCTTAGAGGAAGACTCGCTGCGCCTGCTACAGATTTATGACGCTTTGGATGGAGACAACTGGACCAACAATACCAACTGGAAAGTAGACGGAACCACCGTGGATACTTGGTACGGTGTGAAAGTAG
Source organism: Cytophagales bacterium (assembly GCA_003454975.1). Taxonomy (GTDB): domain Bacteria; phylum Bacteroidota; class Bacteroidia; order Cytophagales; family Cyclobacteriaceae; genus DMST01. Next base: position 17,412 of record DMST01000405.1, read on the forward strand.
AAAACGGTCTTATCACCCGCTTAGAACTTTCCAATAATAACCTCACGGGTGAGTACCCTCAGGCAGTTAGAGAATTGAGCGGTATTGTCTTCCTGGACCTGTCTGACAATAACATCTTTGGTGGAGTAGACAACCCGTTTAATTGGGGTCAGATTCAGCATGTGAACCTAGGTAATAACGACCTGAACTATTCAGACAGCCTCACGCTAGACGGACTGACGTATTTGAACCTGAGTGGCAACCAAATGGAGTTTGCCTCCCTACAGCGAAATCTACACCTGGACACCTTGATCTACGCACCCCAACAACCCCTGCCTGACGAAGGAGATAGTCTGTTGGATGTGGGGGCTAGTCTCTCTTTCACGATTAATCCCCAATCTATCGGAGGAACTACACAATGGCTCTGGCTGAAGGATGGAGATACCCTGAGCTCGGTAACAGACTCTACCTTGTCCATTGATAGTGTCTTGAAACAAAACGAAGGCGACTATCAGGTGTTCGTTCGTAATAGCTTACTGCCTGAGCTAGTTCTGGAAACCGGAATTTTGGGTCTGGATGTGAGCACTTTGAAAAACGACTCGCTAGCGCTGGTAGCCATTTACGATACCTTAGACGGTGCCAACTGGAATGACAATTCTGGTTGGAAAAATGACCTTGATCTGAATACTTGGGCTGGCGTTACAGTAGAGAATTACTCAGTTACCAGTGTAGACCTGAATAACAATGGGCTCAGTGGAAGTTTGCCCGTTAGTGTCCCATTGATGTCAGAGTTGAGATTTCTAGATCTTTCTAGCAATGAGATTGAAGGAAGTATGCCCCAAGGCTGGCGTCGTTTCCAGAAGTTGCAAACCCTCTACTTAGATAACAACCGGATCAGTGAGATTCCCGATCTGACGCAAAACGATAGTCTGACTGAGCTGGATGTTACCTATAATCAATTGAATTTCGACGAAATAGAGCCATTGGTTGGCTTTGCAGGAGGTTCTTATACTCCCCAAGGTCCGCTTACGGAGGCGGTAGATACCTTGGTGGATGTAGGCGATGCCTTCAATTTTACCTTTGCGGTACCCGGTGCAGATGCTATACAGTGGTACAAAGATGGTGTTGCCTTGCCTAACCAAACCAGCCCCACCTTGACCATTGGTAGCGCCCAATTTGAGTTTGATGGAGTATACATTGGTGAGGCTACGAGCACTGCCGTTCCAGGGCTTACGTTGGCCACGGATTCTATTTTCCTAGCCGTTTCCTCACTCGAACGTGACTCGGCTCTCATACGGACCTTATACCTGGCCACCAACGGTGATAACTGGACCACCCAGCCCAACTGGAATTCGGAGGACATACGCGACGGTAATTGGGATTTCATTACCATTGAAAATAACCGGGTAACGGAGATTAACATTCCGAATAACAACCTGGTCGGTTTTGTGCCCCGCCGGATCACCGATATGCGGTTCCTTAAAACCTTGAGCCTGCCGACCAACCAAATTTTCCTGATTCCAGACCTTACCGGAATGGAAAACCTAGAAAATGTAAATATGAGTCAAAACCGACTCCAGTTTGGTTCCATAGAGCCAAACGTGGGCCTTACCAACTTTACTTATTCGCTACAGGGGCAAGTAGGAATGGCTAAGGATACCGTGGTTCAGCAAGGATCTCCTGTCACCTTTAGCATAGTAACTACAGGTGAAAACAATACTTACCAATGGTTCCTCAACGGCACAGCGATTAGCGGAGCCACCAGCGATAGCCTGACCATCGATTCGGTAAGCTATGACGATATGGGCTTCTATACCCTGGAGATCAACAACACACAAGTAGATGATCTCACCCTGCGATCCGCTAACCAACGCGTATTGGCCTATGCATCTGCTGGTGGTCAAGTGAATTCTGCGCAAGGGCCGATAGAAGACGGTAGGATGTACCTATTCCGGGTACAAAGGGGACGCTATGATACCTTAGGCCCTGAACTACTGGCAACCGATGGACTCTTCCAGTTCGATAGCGTGATCTTGGGAGACTTTGTGATGATTGCTGCGCCCAATAAGCAAACCTACCCGGATGGGCTGCGAACTTGGTATGGTGACGTTCTCTTCTGGCAACAGGCAGATACGATCAACCTTCGCCAAGACGAAGACAGCTTGAATATTGACCTGTTGGGAATTCCTGAACCGCTGGACGGTGATTTTAGCATTGCAGGTACAGTGTTCGAAGACATAGCCGATTCTACAGGCAGAATAGAGCGCCAAAGGAGGGTTTCCGGAGCTACGGTGACGGTGAGCCGCGAGATCAATATTGGTAGAGTACTAGAAACCGAGTTTGAAGTGGTAGCCATTACCGAAACCGATTTGGACGGTAATTTTGAATTCAACTTCCTGCCCGCGAATACCTACCGAATTGACATTCAATTCCCAGGTGTGCCTATGGATTCCACAACTTCGCTGGATATCACAGTAGGTGCCACCGAAACGGATAGCGTGGTGAACGTAACAGCACTGGTAGAAGAAGAGGGCATCGCTGTGAGCATCGATGAAGTGGATGGTTTGTGGAATCCGAAAGCCTTCCCTATCGTGATGTATCCTAACCCCTCAAGTGGGCATATCAATCTTAGCCTGGGCGGGCGCCGTACCACGGCCGTTCGCATCCATGTGCTTGATCTGAATGGTAAGGAACTTTACCAAGCTGAAAGCCGGGTTGGGTCGAGCCGTTCCACACAATTCAATCTCGATCATATACCTCCAGGTATGTACTTCCTGATGGTAGAAGACCTGGATCATGAGCGGGTACAAACGCTGCAGTTACGGCTGAAATAATCGGGCCATCGATATAAATTGGAAATCCCTCCCCCTCCATTGCGATGGGGAGGGATTTTGCTTTTCAATGGCCGAACCAATCGGCTGTCCATTCAGTTGAATCCAAGTATCTTTGCTGCTTATGTCAACTGACGTCGCTACTCCTACCTCTACGGTCGATTTCGACCAACTCGATCCTAAAGAATATATCCTCATCAAAGGGGCCAAGGTGAATAACCTAAAGGACCTGAGTGTGGCCATTCCTCGCGATAAGCTGGTGGTGGTAACCGGACTTTCGGGCTCTGGGAAATCATCCTTGGCTTTCGATACCCTGTTTGCCGAAGGCCAGCGGATGTACGTGGAAAGCCTGAGCAGCTATGCCCGGCAGTTTCTCGGCCGGATGGAAAAACCCGAGGTGGAATATATCAAGGGGGTGAGCCCGGCCATTGCCATCGAGCAGAAGGTGAATACCCGCAACCCACGTTCTACTGTGGGCACTTCTACCGAAATCTATGACTATCTCAAGCTGCTCTTTGCCCGGATAGGTGTTACTTATTCACCGGTTTCTGGAGAACCCGTAAAACGAGATACGGTAACCTCGGTGGTAGATTTTATCATGGGTTATGAAGAAGGCACCCGGCTGATGGTTCTGACCCCACTGCAACTTACCCCTAAACGTAGTCTGCAAAAGGAAATGGAAATCCTGATGCAGAAGGGTTACACCCGCATGAAGGTGGACGGTGAGGTGCAGTACCTTGAGGACTTACTAGAAAAACCGCGTTCGCTCAAAAAAGATAGCGAATTGTTGATCTTGATCGATCGGGCGGCAGTAAAGCATAACGACGAGAATCTGAACTACCGCCTTAGCGACTCGGTACAGACGGCCTTCTTCGAAGGACAAGGCACTTGCATAGTAGACATAGTAGACGAAGCACCGTACACCTTTACCGACCGGTTTGAGCTGGACGGAATGGTATTTGAAGAACCCAGTGTCAACTTTTTCAGCTTCAACAATCCCTACGGGGCTTGCAAACGCTGCGAAGGCTTTGGTAGGATATTGGGCATAGACGATGACTTGGTGTTCCCCGACAAAAGCCTGAGCGTATTCGAGGGGGCTATTGCTCCCTGGCGGGGTGAAACCATGAGCCAATGGCAAGCACCTTTGGTGCAACATGCCATGGAATTTGACTTTCCCATCCACCGGGCTATCCGAGACCTGGACAAAGCGCAATATGACCTGTTGTGGAACGGGAATAAATACTTCGACGGTCTTCATACTTTCTTTAAGCACCTAGAGAGCAAAACCCATAAAATCCAGTACCGGGTAATGCTAAGCCGCTACCGTGGCCGTACTACCTGCCCGGAATGTCGCGGTACCCGTCTGCGCAAAGATGCAAGCTACGTGAAAATTGGTGGGCCTGAGGGCATGAACATCTCTGATCTGGTGCTGATGCCCATCGGTCGCCTAAATGAGTGGTTCCAAGCAGTGGAATTGCCGGAGCACGACCTAAAAGTTGGCCAGCGTATATTGAGAGAGATAGAAAGCCGGCTGGATTATCTACAACGGGTAGGACTAGGCTACTTAACCCTCAACCGACTGACCAATTCTTTGTCTGGCGGTGAGTTTCAGCGCATCAAGCTGGCTACCAGCCTAGGCAGTGCCTTGGTGGGTTCCATGTACATTTTGGACGAACCCAGTATAGGGCTGCATCCGCGAGACACTACCCGGCTGGTAAGTGTATTGGAAAGCCTCCGTGACCTGGGCAATACCGTGGTGGTGGTAGAGCATGAGGAGGAAGTGATGCGTTCCGCCGACCAGATTATTGATATTGGACCCGATGCCGGTAGCCATGGTGGAGAGCTAGTATTCCAAGGCACCTTAGATGAGATTTTGGAGGACGGTACCACCTACACGGGGCAGTACCTGAGCGGTGAAAAAGGCATTGCCGTACCCGAAGTACGCCGCAAGTGGCGCGACCGGGTGCAAATCATCGGGGCTAGGGAAAATAACCTGCAAAACATCGATGTAGAAATTCCACTCGAGGTACTTACTGTGGTTACGGGAGTATCCGGAAGCGGTAAGTCTACGCTGGTGAAACGAATTCTACACCCTGCACTGAGTAAATACTTGGGCTTGGGGGCCGAACAAACAGGTAAGTTTGACCGACTTGACGGAGACTACCAGCGCATTAGTCAAGTGGAATTCGTAGACCAAAACCCCATCGGGAAAAGCAGCCGGTCCAATCCAGTTACCTACGTCAAAGCCTACGATGCTATTCGTACCTTGTTTTCTAGCCAACCGTTAGCGAAACAGCGAGGCTACAAGCCGGCCCACTTTAGCTTCAACGTAGACGGAGGTCGTTGTGAAGTGTGTCAGGGAGAAGGGGTGACTAAGATTGAAATGCAGTTCATGGCGGACATCTACCTGACCTGTGAGGCTTGTGGAGGGAAGCGTTTCAAACAGGAAATACTGGACGTCAAGTACAAAGAGAAGGACGTGGCGGACATTCTGGAACTGACCGTAGACGATGCCATTGAGTTCTTTGCTGAGGAAAAAACAGTAGTAAATAAGCTCAAGCCATTGCAAGAAGTAGGACTTGGCTATATCACCCTGGGTCAAAGCTCTAACAGTCTGTCGGGCGGGGAGGCCCAGCGAGTAAAACTAGCTAGCTTCCTGGGCAAGAAAAGCAGCGACCACATCCTGTTCATCTTTGATGAGCCTACTACCGGTTTGCACTTTCATGACATCCGAAAGTTAATGGATAGCATTCAGGCCTTGGTACGCCAGGGCCACAGCGTGATCATCATCGAGCATAACACGGAAGTGATCAAGACCGCCGACTGGGTAATTGACTTAGGGCCGGATGGGGGAGAGAACGGAGGGAAAGTAGTTTTTGCGGGTACTCCCGAAGACTTAGTAAAGATTCCTGAGAGTATGACGGGCCAATACCTGAAAGAGAAGCTGAAGTAGGAGGATGACCCTATAAGTTAACCCGGAGAACAGAGTTGAGAAAATTGCCGCGGCTTAGCTATCGAATATGGATAAGGCCGTCCCATCCAAGGGATGAAGATAATTCCCGAGCCTTTTCG
>DMST01000405.1:23341-24867 GCA_003454975.1 Cytophagales bacterium
TTTTCGGCTCGGGAAACCATAAGAGAGATAATTTTCCTATAACGGGCGAATCCCTCTTCGCCTAACCCAACAATACCAAAGCCGGCTCGGCGGCTGATGGTGCTGGGACCCGCCCATCGAAATTGACTTACAAGGAAGGATAGTCCGTATATCCCTTTTCGCCAGGCGTGTAGAACGTCCCGAAGTCGGGCTGATTCAGCTCTGCTCCTTGTTTTATACGTTCAGGTAAATCTGGGTTGGCCAAGAAAGGGCGACCAAAAGCAATCAATTCTCCTTTATCTGCTTGCAGATCGCTTTCGGCACGCTCGCCATCATAACCGCCAGACAAAATGATCGGTCCACCAAAGTTGGTCCGGATCACATCCTTCACTGCCTGGGGTACCTCAGGGGCTCCCATAGGGTGGTGATCAACCAGGTGCACGTATACCAAGCCCAATTTACCTAGCTCGGTCGCCAATAGGCTGTAGGTCTCGGGTATCTCATCGTAAGGCAATATATCGTTGAAGGCGCCACCAGGGCTCAAACGAATACCCACCTTTTCTTTTCCAATGGCTTCAATCACTGCTTGGGCTACGTCCAGCACAAATCGGATTCGGTTCTCAATGGAACCTCCGTATTCGTCAGTACGCTGGTTACTACCAGGATAAATAAACTGCTCTAGCAGGTAACCATTGGCTGCATGCAACTCTACTCCGTCAAAACCAGCTGCGATGGCATTTTTGGCCGCAGCTACATACTCCTGCAGGGTATGGTCAATATCCGCTTTGGTCATTTCGCGTGGTGTAGGATACGGTTGCTCACCCTCTTGATCGGTGTGCATATTGCCATTGACTGCAACCGCCGATGGCGCAATTACCTCAGCGCCAGCCGGCATATTGTTGGGGTGGCTTACGCGGCCTGTGTGCATGATCTGAGCAAAGATTTTAGCTCCACCGGCATGTGCTGCCTCAGTTACGGGCTTCCAAGCTGCTACTTGTTCATCGTTGTACAAGCCAGGAATACGCGCGTAGCCAGTCCCGTTTACTGAAGGACCTGTACCTTCGGTAATGATGAGCCCAGCACCCGAACGCTGACCATAATAGGTGGCCATAATGTCGGTAGGAATGTGGTCAGCAGTAGCCCGACTGCGAGTCAAGGGAGCCATCACCATTCGGTTTTGCAAGGTGAGACTGCCCAAGGTAGTAGAATCAAAAAGTTTCATGAGTTTATGCTCGATAGATTGGAATGTTTCATCAGAGAAATTGAAAAAGAAAGGAGAAAGTTTTTGCTAAGTTCTTTCCGTACAGAAAAAGCTGGTTAGCTGACATTTTTGGGAAAATTTATGGGTAGGTAAGAACTAATTCGGAAACGCATTGGCGTTGGCAATCTCCCAAAATAGGGGGACCTGCGTAAATCCCTGAGAACGGTGAAATAGGGGTGTGAGGTAGGAGAAATTACGGACAAAGCCCTAATTTACCACCTCAACCAAACCTATTACTGCTATGGCGTTCGCGGCACCCGACTTTAAACGCATAGACGATGCCTCC
>DMST01000339.1:0-1861 GCA_003454975.1 Cytophagales bacterium
GATGATGCCACCAAGTATGGGCGCGGTGGATTTACCGGCTTGGCTGAGGACAACTACACTTTCAAAGTTCCGCAGCTCTATGGCCTGGCGTTTAGCCCTTTCTATGGCCATGGCGGCACGTTTACCTCGGTACGCGACGTGATTGAGTACAAGAACGCGGGTACGGCAGAGCACCCGGATGCCGGTAGCCTGACGCTTTCGGAGCACTTTGTACCGCTAGGCCTCACCGAGGAAGAGATGGACCAGTTGGAAGATTTTGTGCTCAACGGTCTCAATGACCCACATTTGGAGCGCTACGTACCCACCGTCTTACCCTCGGGCAACTGCTTCCCCAACAACGACCCACAAAGCCGTGCTGATCTCGGCTGCAATTGAGTAACTTATGGGTATGAAACGTACCCTGCTATTTTTTCTGAGCTGCCTTGCAATGGAGGCAGCTCAGGCACAAAACACCCTACCTTTCGATCCTGAAGTAGGTGCGCCCGAAGCCACCATCCAAGACGTAGCCTGGATTGCAGGCCATTGGGTGGGCGACAAATGGGGCGGCCAGGTGGAGGAAATCTGGGCTCCACCCATGGGTGATGCCATGATGGGTAGCTTCCGATTTGTATCCGAAGGGAAAGCCGTTTTTTACGAAATCCTCATCATCACCGAAGAAGAAGGCACCCTGATGCTGCGTCTCAAGCACTTCCATGGCGACCTAAAGGGCTGGGAGACCCAAGACGAAACAGTGGACTTTCCCCTCGTGAAGCTCACCGAAAACGCCGCCTATTTCGATGGCCTCACCTTCCGCAAGCTTTCTGAAAACAACATAGAAGTAATTGTACTGGCCGCCGAGGAAGGCCAACCCGCCGAGGAGCTGGACTTTCCCTACGTCCGCTACCAGCCCGATTGAGGATCGTCCCCCTCTTAGGTTCAAACCATGGCTAAGTCACAGGGGTTTGAGCCTATTATATTGACCACCGGAGACTACCAAGCACCGGAGTTCTTTCTCACTCAATCCGGGCAAAACCCTTAATTTTGAAGAAGCTAACTTCTTCTTCCATGCGCGCACGCATTTACTTTTTCTTCCTACTCTTTCTCAGCCACGCCCTTTCATCCTTCGCCCAAATTCAGGGTGAATATGCCACCGCCGACTCCAAGGCCTTTTTCGGGCTCGATACCCGCGCTTGGTTCCGAAGGTCTCACCCCGAAACTGAGCGTATTTGGCAGCTAGGCCTTGATTTCAAAGCGACCACCGACGTGGCCGTCAAGGTAAACGTGATGTACTACCCCTTATCCCACGTTACCTACCCGGCGCGGGCCGCCCAGTGGGAAGAAGAGGGCCAGCCCTGGCTGGAATTCACCGTGCGCGATCGCCCCTACTCTCGGGATTTTGACTGGAGCCAGGATGTGACGATCCTAAAACCTGATGCTCTGGATGACGTACTCCCCGATTCCATCACCGATCGGGTCTTGGAAGAGGTGGTGAAGCCGCTTATTTCCGGACAGGAGGTATACCTCTTTTGGGAAGGCGAAAACCGAAATCTGGCTAACGAAACCCGCACAGACAGCACCGAGGTGCGTACCGCCATCCGCTGGGGACTGGAATGCTTCAACTATTACTTGGCAAATGGCGAGCTACCCAGTGCACCCCAACCCAGCACGGCGCAAGCCGTATTTGTGGCTCACCCCCGGCAAACCTACGGCCTCGATCCGGTCAACTTGCTCGTTCCCAACGACTACCCCGAGGTCATCATCCAGGATTCGGTGTCCTATCGCCTGGCCTGGAAAAGCCAAATGGCCCTCAGCGAACCGGGGGCTCTGGCCGACTCCGTGGCTTTTGAGTTGGAAGGCATCACCGATCCGGCTACACTCTCGC
>DMST01000339.1:1985-6999 GCA_003454975.1 Cytophagales bacterium
CCGGAGGGCGAGAGCCAAGCGGAGGTGCTTTACGCGCCCGATGCGGATGCCGACCCCATCGTGATGGGCCTGCTCCATGTGCTGGCCTACGCGCAGGAGTCGCGCACCGTGTACGTGATTCCCGTCAGCCAGGAGCAGCCGGATGGGGTCCAGCTACAAGCCCAGCTCAACGCGATCTACGGCCCGGCCATCGTGGATTGGGACGTGGTGGTGGAGCCGATTTGGAACAACATCGCCTGGGACAAAGACGAGCGGGGTGTCAATCTGGAGGAGAGCGGCCTGCTCACGGCCTATCCGCCGGAGCTGAAAAACCTGATCCGCCGCTATACATGGGAACGCACCTTCAACCCCAACCATTACTACCTCTTTTTGGTCAACCTGGCCGAGGGCGAAGGTAGCATCGCTGGTTACATGCCGCGCAAGCGGAACAAGGGCTTTGTGTTCACCAACGTGACGGGCCAGAATACCGACGCCTTCCACCTTTCAGCGGCCCACGAGTTGGGCCATGGCGCCTTCCGATTCGATCACTGGTGGACGGAAACGGGCCTGCCGCAAGGCACCACCCCCAACCTGATGGACTACGGCGGAGGCTCTGCCCTTGCCAAGCGGCAGTGGGAGTACATCCGCAATCCGCAGACGGTGAATACGCTGGCGGAGGAGGATACTTCGGCCATGGCCGTGTTCCGCAAGAACACCCGCGAATACGTCATCGAGCTCATTCGGGCGCACCAATGCGCGAAAGCCTTAGACCAACCCAACTTCAGCTTCCACTACCTCGAACGGATCGGCTGGGGTATCATCCCCAAGTGGTCCGATGTCTACGACGAATCGCTGCTGGAGAACATTTCTATCCGATCCGTGGAGGTCCACGATGCCGACTACGGCACCTATTTCGTGTCTACGCGTACACCTTCCGTTTCGTCCGTACGCGTAAGCGGGGCCGATGCCAATGTGATGGAAACGATGGATGTGAATTCGGAAACGCGCAAGACCATCCTGCTCACCGGGGCGGGCATCAAAATCCATATTGTACTGGGGGAAGACCAAGAGCCGGGGCCGCTGCTGCAGTTATTCCAGGCTCCATTGCCCTCGGGCTACATCTCCCAAACGGTCCAAGCTATCACCTCCAAGGTACAGGCATCCGCCTTTACCGACGCCAAATCCATACTGGCTTCGGCCCCGGCCTGCGTGTTCGAGGACCTAAGCACAACTACCCGCATTGCCCTCATCAACGAGCTCATCGACGGCACCATGCAGCACGCCGAGCAGATCATGGTTGTGAAGCTGATCGAATCGGTCCAGGAGCCACAGGCCTTCATCGATGACTTTCACGTCAGCGTGGCCCCTCAGGAATTCGTAGACGCCCACACCAGCTTTCTCACTGGGGATGCAGACATCATGAAGCCCCTATTGGATGCGCTCATTAGTCTCTCCAACTCCGTCAATCAACCAGAGGATGTCGCCTTCGTTTTCAACGAAGACCCCAAGTACTACATCAAGGCACGCACCACCTCCGTGGCCAAGCAGGTGTTTTTTGAGGTGAAAAGAAATTACTTCGATGGAGAAGCTATCGAGCAGGCTTGGTTTCCGGTAGGCTGGGACCTGGTCCCGGCCGGCTTCCGCGCCTTCGACCTCATCTCCTACACCCACAAAGGCGGAGATGATGATTTCCGGCTGGCCGATAACGTTTCGCTAGACGGCATCCCCACCATCACAGCCATGATGATCATTGGCAAAGACCAGATGGACCGCGACCGCTTTACGGCGGGCGTGGCGCTTGACGTGGCTTTGTTATTGACCGGTATAGGGGAGATCTCCGCCGCTTACCGGGCGTATCAGGCAGGCAAAACGGCCCTTACACTCTTCCGGCTTACTGTAGCCGTGGGCGACAACCTCACTGCCTTACTCGATATCGCCTGCAAGGGCTCCGATGCGGAGCTATGTGAAGAATGGCAGGAGATTAGCTTCTACGTCGGCATTGGGATGCTCTCCGTTTCTGCGGCCGATCAAATTGGCGATTTGCTTAGGAGGACGGAGAAAGTGATGGCTCAAGGTGCGAAATCTCGCATGTTGGAGAAGCTAGCCTGACGTCAAAAGGCCACGGACTTTATCAATTTCCTAGACGAGAGCACTGATGCTACGCTACTCACTAAGCTGGAAAAATTGGCTGACCCCCAACTTACCAAGTTGGAATCCTCACTAGATGCCTTTCCGGGCATACAGGATGAATTTATGGCCAATCCAAATTTGATGGGTGAGTTTAACCGATTTCAGCCCTCTGGGAAGGGAAGTATGCGGTAAAAATGGACTTTATCGATGGGAAGATCAGCAATGCCCCGGAGTTTGAAAAACTCATTGACAGAGATATTCCTACCCTGAAAAATGGAAATCAGCCCCAAAACATTCAGAACCCAGGCCAGGTCTTTGACCAGGAATATGCTGATGAGGCAGTAAGAGCATTTGGCAGTGGGGACTTCTCTAAATTACCTCATCTAAAAAATTATATGATAGAGGTTACGAAATTGTATCAGGCCAGATCAGAATCAAATCTGGGGTGATTTCTGGAATTGAAGTGGAAACCAGACCCGATGTTTTGCTATTTGCAACTAATTCAAACAGCCAGATAATCAATTCAACTACAATTTGGCACGAATGTAAAATACGCGCAACATCTCCACCAACTGGGAATCAGCAAGCTACCTTTGATTTATTAGTGAATGGAGTAGTCAGTAAATCATAATTAGAATTTACCATACTTTCAAACAATCCAACGCTCAATGCTTTAGGGCTAGGCCAAGGCACTACAATGGGATTTGAGAAAATCACACAAATCTCCATTGATTTTAATTCGATCAAAGAAATAAGCATCTACAAAATGGATTTAGAAATAAAGTTCAACAAGCAATTTCAAGAGGCAATTATTCCTTCCTTTTCTGAAATGGGATTTACATTCATTTCCAACCGAAACTCCCAATATGATCCACCCTACTTTCAGAGGATTCAAGGTAATAACCATGAAGTAATCGGAAACATACACCTTCAATATTTCAACAGCCAATTATCCATGGAATTAGCTTTCAATATTCATGTTTCATCGATAGAGAAAATATGGCTTCCGTTTTACAAAACATTATATGTCCCAACAGAAGCATTCAGACAAGAACAACTTATTACCATGCATTCGAATGCTAACAGATTAAAGGAATACCCTAATGGAAAACATGGCAATAGATGGTTTCGCTACAAAGACAGGATCGAAGACGAGAGAACTAATGAGGGTGCTGAGCGAATTGCGAAAACCGTAACCGTATAGGAAGAGTTGAAAAACGAATTGGACACAACCTAACCATCCTCCAACCCTTCCTTCTGCATAAGAAGCCTTACTCTTGATCCACCACCACCGTACCCAGCACCAACGCGTTTACATCCTCCTCGGCTAGCTTGATAAGGGCTACGCGCTGGAAACGGTCGGCTACGTAGACCGATCCAGCGATGATCAGGCCACCGTCAGCGGTGGTGCTCATGCCGCCAAAGGTGTAGGGCAAGCCAAAGCCATAGTACTGTGTACCTACCAGCCCGCCGTCCGCCTTCGAGTAAGCATACAGCATAATCTGCCGGTCACGGCTATCCGCACCGAACGCCAGAAAGTTATCTGAGAGACTAAGGGCCTCTACGTGCGAGTTCAGATCCAGTTCCGGAATGGGATTGCCCTCCAGGCCTACCGTCGCTGAGATGCCCGACTCCGAGATGGCAACCTGCCCCTGAAAGAAACGCTCGTTGAAACTGTAAGAGGCAATCGCAAACTGCCCCTCACCCAGGGAAAGAGCACAATACAAACCCGTGTGCGTTTCCTGCCCCTGCACTACCCCGAGGGGGGCATCACTATCCAGGTCTGTAAATACCAGGCTCATGGTGTAGTTGTAGAGCCCATTAAAATAGAAGTTACCCTCTTGTGTTTGCCCGACGAAAAAGGGCAACTCGCTCCCCTCACGCGTGAGGTGATTCACAATGGCAACCAATGCATCGTTACCCGCGCCGATGGTAAAGCTGCGGGTTCGCTGTACGTTGGCATTCACATCCAGCTCCGATAGCACCGAAGCCCGCTGCTCCGGGTTGTAGGTAAGCAAGAGCACATCTCCATCGGCTGTTGCAGATAGTGCCAGTGGGTACCCCGTTAGTCCAGTAGACACGGGAGCACCCACCTCGGCCGTAAGACGATCAATGGTAACCAGCTGAGTTACCAAACTGCCTGACTCCATACAGGTAAAGTGGTAACCATCATCTGTACTGAGTAGCTGAGGCGAGGGCACAATGTAATTATCCTGCAGATCCGTTTTCTGTACAAAATTACCCTCCAGGTCGGTTAGCAAAATGGTCACGCCCATAAAGTCGGCCCCGTCTTGACGGCGGCCTGCCAAAATGATGTAGCCCTCAAAGTACTGCTGCACATCCATGGGGATAAAATCTGCATCAAATACCTCTGAGTCATATATTTTGGTAAAGCGGTCCACCGGCAAAATAGGATCTTCCTCTGCGGTGCAGCCTATAAGTATGGCTAAGCCTAATACAAGTCCCTTAAAACGGTTCATAAATCTTGCTGATAAATCGTAATGGGAAATCAACACTTACAGAGGCAGACAAATTGTTGAGTCGATAGTCATCGGGTACTTCGCCCAGGCCTGCCAGCTGATTGATGGAATACCGCTCGGTGGGCTCAATCACGTTGGACAGTCCGTAGCGATAAGTGAAATCGATGACCGTACGGATGTTCCAGAAGTCAAAGCTGACCCCTACCCCACCTAGCGCGCCATAAGCCTGGCTGGCAAACTGCGGGCCTACATTTACACGCAGGGTTTCGCCGTTGAGCGCCACCGCCCCCCCCGAGGCTTCGTCGATCCCGCTCACCTCCAGCGTTTTGTTGCCCGTGAGGCGGAAGGCATAGTACCCTCCAGCAAATACGAAAGGCCGCACCTGTTTGCCCACAATATCATATTTAAAGAAGAGCGGCAGCTCT
>DMST01000339.1:7056-18415 GCA_003454975.1 Cytophagales bacterium
TCTCTATGTAATCCACCGCATCGCGGTGGCGGTAGGTTACCGAAAGCCGTTCTGACTCCGCATCGCCCGCCCAGCTCAAGTCCGTCTGGTACGTATAAGCTTGCTGCCGATAGTTGGGCTGGAAACCAATGCTCATGCCCTTGTGGTAAAAAGTAATATCCAATCCCAGATGGAAAGCCGGTTCGCTCCACGCATCATAAACGGAAGCATTACGGTCGGCCTCGTAGTCGATGGGACTGAAAACATATTGGGATTGCAGCAAGACCGGCTCGGTCAGATTAAGTCCACCTTTGAACCCCAACCACCATTGGGTTTGCAAAAACTCATTGTCGGGCCGGTTGAAAGGATTATCACCAGCAAAATTAGGCACGCTCCGGTCGCGTTGGGCCAGGGCACCTTGCACGCTCACCAGCCCCAATAGGGCAGCCAGGAGCAATCGATGGGGTAGCATCACCGTATCCGAATGGGTTTAGTTTCTGTGTTTTGAACTGTAGCGAAGTTGACCAGGTAATTTCCCGGCACTACACCCGCCAAAGATACCCGCTGCTCGTATTTTCCTGCAGCGTATTGGCCCTCATGGAGCGATTTTATCACCCGGCCGGATGCATCCATCAAGCTAAGGGTTACTCGAGTAACGCCATTGACATGAAATCGCAGGGTAATGGCTCCGCTAGCGGGATTGGGGTAAGGATCGTCAAGTCCGTAGCGTTCAGCAATGAAATCCACACTAGTGACCTCCGAACCGTCATCGAACTCATACAACTCCAGGGGTTCGTAGTTACCCGAACCGTCCTCCTTTTCACCATCGAAAAAGTCCTCAAAGAATATATGGTCAATGATCTCCTGTTGAGGCACTTCCAGCCAGTCACGCAATAGAGTAGAATACACCTGACGGTAGTCATATTGCATGCCCACGTTGGACAAATTGAGATCCGGCACCACGCCCTGCACCCCCGGTTTCACGTGCTTACCAAAAATCATCATGGGCCCTCCTGTACCGTGGTCAGTACCGAAACTGCCGTTGGAGGCAATGCGCCGTCCAAACTCACTCATGGTCACGGTAAGCACTCGGTCCTCTAGCCCCCGGGCGCGCAAGTCGGCTTGGAAAGCCTTGACCGCTGAGGCAATATGATACAGCCGCTGGGCATGTGCTCCTAAGGTGGGGGCACCCTCTACCACCTGGTCAGCATGGGTATCAAATCCTCCTACTTTTACTAAGAATACCTTGGTTTTACAGCCCCCTTCTAGCAAGCGGGAGATTAACTGAAACTGACCGCTCAGTGGGTTTCGGGCATTGGTAAACGGATACGTTTCCGGATAGGTCACCGTGGGTGCGGTAGATTGCTGATATACCTGAAACAGCCGGTCCGCATATTCCTCACTTTTCTGCTCCAAACCCAAAATCCACTCGATTTCCTTTCCATAGCGGGTAGGCTGCATGAACTCAGGTGGAATCCCCTTAGGATCCGTTTGGGTTTCGTCAAACCCTTCCAGAGAGTCAATCAAGTTAGCGAAGCCCTCGGGGCTGCTACCCAATGAGATTGAGGTTGGGATGTTATCCGTTTGATGGAACAGAAGGCTGACCGTGGTGCCAATCTCCACTGCCAAGGGATCTTCCATATCCTCATTGGGGAATTGGTCAGGGTATTCTAATGGCGAAAACTCATAGTTAAGGTAGCGACCTACCCACCCCGAAGAATAATAGTCTCGAGAGCCGCCGCCCATATTCCAGATATCACGACCACGAAAGTGTGAACCGTTGTTTTGGTGATAGCTCACCCCTTGCACAATACCCACCCTACCCTGATCGTAAAGGTCTTTCATGTCCTGCATATCCGGGTGGAGCCCCACCTGTGCCTCGGAGGGCAAGGTGCTATCCAGAGGAATCAGGGTACGATTTCCGTTTTTGAACGGAATGGCAATGTTGGGCCTTCTATACCGGTACAGGTCATAGTCATGTATAGGGACTAAGGTATTGAGCCCGTCATTCCCCCCGTGCATCTGCAGAATCACCAGAATGCGGTCGTTCGTACTTTGCGATGCCAGCTGGTGCAATCCGTTTCGTTGCGCCAATAGCTTCACCGGCACCCCGCCCAAGGCAAAGGGGGCGCCCATGGTGAGCGACATGTTCTTGAGAAATTTTCTTCGCTTCATCCTTACGGGGTTATTTCAATTGATGTTCGGGGGACTGTAGCATGGCATTAAATAAACTTTTTAGCTGGCCAGAGACCGTCCGTCGGCCATTGCTCTGAGACCATCGAGTAGCCCAGGCCTCCTCTGGCTCCGGGTCGGCATCTCCCAAGAAAGAGAATAGAAAATAATTGATTCGCTCCTCGGTAAGCTCACCGTCTTCTCCGGTGCCTTCAGCATTAGGCAAAAAGAGCTGTGCCAAATGATGTAGCAACGTTCTGGCATCAGAGGCAATGGAATCCTCCACATTTTGCTCCACCCAGTTCAATACTTCCATCCTCCTCAACGGCCGTTCAGACTCGCCAATGTCATCAAGATCATCCAGGGAGGCAAAAAGATTCTGAATGAAGTCATACCGCTGCGCTAAGTAATTGGGGCTAATCCAATTCCGATGAAAGAGCGGAAACTGATGATATCCAGGATATCCGGCCACCTCAAAGGGATCCAAGAACGGCAAACCCATTTCACTTAGGTGACCTCGCAACGTACCGGCCAGGGAGTAAAATCCTTCTGGGTCAGTAGAAGGATCGTTCATCTCATACCCGATGGTGCGCATGGTACCTACTACCAGATCTAAGGGTGACTTGATGATCGATCCCGTCATATCGTCCAGCACCCCCTCCTCATTACCAAAAAAGTACTCACTGCTAATGAGCACCTTTAGCGTGGGCACTACCCTGAAATTATACTCGCGAAGGATAGTCGAAAGTTCTGCGATAAGAGAATCATCCAGCTCCGGAGTAATCTCAAAATGAACGAAGTACCGGTATAGCCTGCGACAGATATGGCGGGTAGTCTCCTCTTGATCATAAATCGCCTCGACCAGGTCAGTAATCTCCTGGCGGGCACTTTCCTCTGTAGCCGGATTTAGCGAGGGGGTAACTACTGCATTGCCCAATCGCTCGCTGAAGACCTTCACCGTATTGTCATGCCGATTAGCGAGGGCTCCTCCTTTCGTTCGCCCAATGGGCAAATTCGTCAACTCGTCTAGGGTGTTAAAACTGCGATCCCATTGCCAGCCAGATAGCACACGAGCGGCGGCTTGAACATCCTCTTCGGTGAAGGTGCCGTAGTCACCATCGGGCAGGTCATCGGGCAGATTACCTTCTAGTCCCCTACCTACCGAATATAGCTCCAGTAACTCACGGGCATAGTTCTCGTTTGGGTTACCGTCTACATTTAGGTTGCCATCCAGAAACCGTAGCATGGCATTATCGATGCAGACTCGCTCGGTAAGTGCCTTTAGATGGAGATTAAACTCTGGACCAAATGGATCTTCCGGAATATCAGAATTGAGGGGAAATTCCAGGTCGTCGCGAGCGAACAAGCGAAAGAGGGCTAGCTGGTAGTACAAGGCTCGGCTGTTGCTCACCACCGATTGCTTGGTAGTAAATAGGGTATGATAGAAAAAGACAATATTTTCTCGTACGGCATAACCGAGAGAATTCTCTTCTTCCACACCCGCCGAAAGCATTTGGCCGAGCCACCAACTTTTGAGGTAATCCTGTAAGGCAGATTCCTCAGAACCCGCACCCTCCGCTGGGGTTTGGCCAATCCAAGTCTCTCCCGTCAACGGGTCCAGAGGAGGAGGAGCCTCGGGGAGCTCATCTGCAAACAGCACCTCCAGTGCCTCGTCGATAGTTCGCTCTGCAAAATCCGCTATTTGCTGTGGTGTAGCGCCAAAGGCTAGTCTACGCAGTAAGTGGGCCGCCCGCTTGGTTCCTAATGGCCCTTCTATAGGTTGTAAGCTCATGAAGCTGTGAATGAATATATTCAAAAAACGAGCACAACGGCCAGAGCTACAAGTAGTGTAAGAAGATTAAAAATTTTATAGCCTTAGCGCAATATCGCTTTCCGCGCATAAAGCGACTCCCTGCGCCCATTCACACATTTTAGAGTCGGCTGATCGTATCCACTAGGGTAAAAGGAGATGTAAGGTGCCGCTTTTAGATTTTTTTAAGAATTTTTTTCACCGGAACAAAAACCACAAGCACCTTACAATCAGGAAGTTATGAAATTTCACAAGTCCGTTCAGGATAAAAATTTAAATATTTTTCTCAAGCAGGGGTAGGGTAAAGTAAGGACCAGAAGTATTAGCCTATGAAACACACAACAACCCCCGGCCGGGTTTGTAGAGTGCCAATCGCGAACAGGTAGCTCTGCACTTCCAATCAAAAAATGAGTACGAATTCAAAAGCGAACTAATGAAAGCGATGAAAAAAATTGCCCTGTTGGGCTTAGTAGCAGTAATGGTAACCGTGGCGGCTTGTGACCCCTCTACCAATATTCTTAATCCTGATTCAACCCTTAGCCGGAACGGGGCTCTTTCCATCACCGATATTTTTACCCGTGTACGCACTTTGGGCTTAAACAGCCGCGGCAGCTTTGGTAGTCTTTTCAACCGGAGTGCAATGATGGACCGTGTGCAATACAATCATGTGCAAGCACGTGGAGCAGAAGACAGCGATAGTACGCACTGCGACGATGAGGAATACGAGGAGTGGGACGACTGGGAAACGTGCGCTACCGTAACGGAAGTAGACAACGGTGATGGTTCATACACCTTCACCATGGACTGGGGAGAAGAAGGATGTTATGATGATGAGGAAGGCGAAAAGATCTTCGGAAAAATCGAGGAAACCATCTTTGAGGATGAAGACGGTTCATTCAGCGCTACGATCACATATACCAATTTTGGTGGCGAAGGCTGGGTAATCAACGGTACCGAAACTTGGAGTGGAACAGAGACCTTCACTGAAGACGGGGAAGAATCCGGTTCGGTAGAATTTACTGAGAACCTAGTAATCGTAGAAGAAGGCGAGACCATCACCCTGGAAGGCTCCGGTAAAGAATCCTGGAACAAGGATGGCTTCACTATCGACAATGCCAAGTACACGTACACAGTAGATGGCCCTGAGGGCAACGAAGTATTCTCTTCGGAAGTTACGTCTCCTCTATTCTACAGCTTTGCTTGCGAGGAAGTGGGTGACATCTGGGTATTTGTAAGCGGTACTGAGGTAGAAACCTGGAATGAAGGCAGCTTAACCATCGATTTTGGTGACGGTACTTGCGATAACATCATCACGGTGACCGAAGGCGACGAAACCATCACCATCGATCTGGATGAAGAGTGGGAAGATGACGAAGAAGATGATGATGGGGACGATGAGGATGGTGAAGACGACGATGACGATTCTGATGGATAAGAAACTAAGATATTGTAATCCAATCCTTTTCTGAGTAAACGAAAGGCTGATCCTGTGGGTCAGCCCTTCTTTTTTATCCGTTCCGAATAAGATTGGGCATGGAATTAAGATGCAAAAACGATTTTTAACGATGTAATGTTTATCCCCAGTTTGTATCCATCCAACTAACTAACTCACCGTTTTCAGCGATGAAACCCACTCACTCGAATGCAAACGCATGTAACATTCATTCTTGTCGAAGATTTTTTTGGTTTTAACGAACTACGTAAGTATTTCGGGAAAATGGAGGTATCCTTTTCTTGATTTTCGCCGTTAGTATTAATGCAATCGGGGTAATTTTTTTAGCACTTGCTAGAAATTACATGACAATTCAACTGATTGCCTCGCAAGAACAAGGCGAG
Source organism: Cytophagales bacterium (assembly GCA_003454975.1). Lineage (GTDB taxonomy): Bacteria > Bacteroidota > Bacteroidia > Cytophagales > Cyclobacteriaceae > DMST01. Next base: position 12,854 of record DMST01000339.1, read on the forward strand.
CATTTTACAGATCTTCTTCATGGTTTGGGTAAGAAAAATCCCTGGTCGGTGACCAGGGATTTTTTTATTTGGGATGTCACAAAAAGTCAGTTCAAGCTATACTGGCAAAATGATTCAAGCCCCGAGCAATCTATATTTTTACGCCAGTATCTATAGTCGTGCCAAGTATTTTCAAAACTTCCTTGCTAAACCTCTGAAGGTGAGGAAAGAAGCAACATAGCGCAAAAGCAATTTTGCAATAAAGTGCGATTAAAAGGTTTTCAACCGATTTAGACAGTGGCTTGAATAAGATGATCGAATGTTTATTATCAAAAGATTAAATATCACTGGAGAAAGAAACCGATCTTGTATTGTAAACAATCAATCGTTAAAATTAGACTCTGAAAAGAGAGCCCTCTCAAAATAAAAAGCCTCACCTTAAAAAGATGAGGCTTTTCCAACCTAACAAATCTAACCCTAAATTATCAACAGCAACTTCGGTGCTCAAAGAGCGAAACCGAAGTCTTATCTATTGAACTGATTACAAAGATAAAAGGTTTCTTCGAGAATTATAATTTTTCTAAGTATCCAGTTCGAAATAAATATTCGAAAATCTCCAAACATATCCAGGCATCGGTAGCAGCATACCTAACTTGCCCCTCTGTAAGTGGATTTTTTTCCCAATTACTCGTTTGTTGATTTTTGCTAATACGGAAGCCTAAAAATATTGCTGTCAAATTTCTAGCCCCCGTAGTTTCTATACCTAGTTTGGTCGCTAAGTCGGCCAATTCCACCACCCCGCTTTCCGAAAAAGGACGGATTTTTTTCAATCCGCGTACATCATCCAGAATAGCCACTCCGGGCTTAGTAATGTCGGGGTTTTCAAAAAAACGGATCATCTCCAGGGGGAATCCTGTCTTTAGTAACTGAAACAAAAACACCTTATCTGGAATGGCTATTTGTAGCAATGCCGTTGGGTGGTTTTGACCTTTCTTAAAGGCCGGTTTGGTTTCAGTATCCCACCCGGCTACCGGGTGCCGCTGGATTTCCGCCATAGCGGGACCCACATCCTTGGGATCAGAGATGATAACAACCTCGCCTTCGTATCGGCCAGGGGGTAGCTGATTTACTTCTTCTTTGGTAATCCTATTCGGAAACATGTATTAAGCCGTTACCGAATCTTCAACGGATTCTGTGGTATTCAGTTTACGAATCCGGAAACGAATTGCAGCAATTGCCACTGTCATAATGGGACTAATGATATTAAAGAAGCAATATGGAGCGTATACTAAAGTAGCTACCCCTAATACAGAGGCCTGCGTAGCACCACACGTGTTCCAAGGCACCAGTACCGAGGTTACCGTTCCAGAGTCCTCTAGCGTCCTGCTCAGGTTTTCCGGAGCTAGCCCCCTATCCTTATAGGTATCCGCATACATTCGGCCCGGCACCACAATGGAGAGGTACTGGTCAGAAGCAGTTACGTTGAAGAACACGCAAGTACCTGCCGTGCTACCAATAAGGCCAGTGGTAGACTTAGCCCTCTTTATTACCGCATCGGTGATACGGTGGAGCATACCGGCAGATTCCAGCACCCCGCCCAACACCATGGCACACAAGATCAGCCAAATGGTATTGAGCATGCCGTACATACCTCCGGTAGACAGCAGACCGTCTACATCATCGTCGCCAGTGGACACGCTAATATCTCCGTACATCGCCACCATGGTTGTGATGAAGCTATTGAGACCAAAATCACTTCTGGCTTCGGTCTGCATAGCAGCTACCTCCCCCGCCGAGTAGTACGTACCGTCGTCCTTGGCAGAGCCTTCTGTTGGTACCGTAAAACCCCCGGCCACCACATAGGCATCAGCCGCACGCATCTCCACGCCCAGGTCCCGCATGAGGTTAGGCTGAAAAATAATAGCAAAAATGCCGCCCAGCAGGGTGCCTACCAGCAAAGCGGGTATGGCTGCTACCTTCCGAATGATCAGTACGATCACCACCACGGGCACCAAAAACAGCCATCCCGTGATGTTAAATTTCTGCCCAATCAGTGACTGAATCTGTTCCGTACGCTCCACACTGCCTTCACCCTGACCTAGAAAGCCCAGGATGAGGAAGATAATGAGGGTAATGATGATAGAGGGCACGGTGGTAATGGACATGTACCGGATGTGGGTAAAGAGATCCGTACCGGCCATGGCAGGCGCCAGATTGGTTGTATCACTCAACGGAGACATCTTATCTCCAAAGTATGCTCCCGAGATGATGGCTCCGCCAATGAGGCCCTCAGAGATGCCTAATGCCTGCCCAATACCTAGAAGGGCCACCCCCACGGTGGCAATGGTAGTCCAGCTGCTACCGGTAGCTAACGATACGATGGCCGACACTACACAGGCGGCAAATAAGAAGATGGTAGGGTTGAGGATATCCAGACCGTAGTAAATCATGGCAGGCACAATGCCACTGATGAGCCAAGTGCCCGCAAGCGAGCCAATAAGCAGCAGAATAAGGATACTGCCCATGGCAGAGCTGATGCTCTTCACAATACCCCGTAGCATGGTACTCCAGGTGATGCCCATTCGGCCGGCCACCAAAGCCGCTACAGCTGCCGCCAGCAGCAGAATGATCTGGTTGGAGCCGCTGAGAGAGTTATCCCCGAAAATGTATACGTTGGCCGACAAAGCCAAGATCAGGAAAAGCATAGGGAGGAGCGCCTCCCAAAGGTGTGGTTTACGTACCGAAGACTGGGTCATGGATGTATTTGCTTAGAAAAATGACGGGGAAGTTAGTAAAATTATGACTCCACGCTCGGCTGAGCCCCGTAAACGGAGGCCCTACATTGTAGCCGGGTGCAAAGTCTTGCCGGGAGGGCCTTAGGCCATTTCCAAAGAGGGGGATAACAGCCAGTTGGCGGCCCGGTCTCCCAGACGCGAGCCAATAGCTACGCCCATTCCACCCAACCGTACCGCTACCAGTACTTTGTCAGAATGTGGCTGAAAAAGAGGTTCTTTATGATCGCCAAAAGCCATAATGCCCGTCCACCAGTCGGCAATCTCCACTTGCTTACCCGGCAAAATAAACTCCCGCAGGTGCTCTTCCAGCACCGAACGGATGCGCTCGTTGATAATAAATTCAGTGGAAGTTTCTACTTCAATATCCAGATTGCGACCCCCACCAAAAATCACCTGGCGACCGAAGTTGCGGAAATAATAGTACCCTTCATCATAGTGGAAAGTGCCTTGGAAGCTTAGGTCGGGAATAGGTTCGGTGACTAACACCACCCCACGGCCGGGCTTCAGGTTGATCTCTGGTAGCAGCTGTTGCGAAAAAGCATTGGTACAAATTACCATGCGGCGCGCATGCAAGAGGGTAGGCTCCTCATACACCGGATTTTCGACCCCCAGTACTACCTGATCCGCCATTTCTTCCCAATGCGACACCTCGCTACCCGTGAGAATCACCGCACCCAGGTGCGTCACGTACCGGGTAAGTGCCTTCATCATTTTTCCCGTATCTATCTGGCCCTCGTAAGGATTAAAGACCATCCCTTTCAGGTCTGGGGTATGGAAGCCAAATTCCTTGATCTTCTCATTTGCAGGATGAAAAACAGGCTTGGGGAACAAAGGCTTCAGCAGATCATTGATGTAGTCCATCTGCTCCAAGGCCGCTTCTTCTGGTTCACGGATCAACTCGTACCCGCCATGATTCTGATAATCAATCACCGAATCTCCCAATCGCTCGCGTAGTCTTTTCAACCCTGAATAACGTTCTTCTACCAACGCCAGCATGCGATCTTCCCCTAAAGTATTTAGATCGCTAAGCAGTTCAGTCAAACTACCAAAGCAGGCAAACCCCGCATTCTTGGTACTAGCACCTGAAGGGAACAAGCCACGCTCTAAGACTACAACCCGAGCATGGGGTTCTTTCTCTAATAAGTGTGCCGCGGTAGACAAGCCTACGATGCCCCCACCCACAACCGCATAGTCATATTGTAGATAAGATCGGCGTTCCCAAAAGCTCAGCATAGTAGTAGGTATCTTTAATACTTGTAAATTCAAAAACGTGCACTTCTTACAAATATACCATTCTACCGGGACACTGCCCCTACCCTGCAAGACTGGGATTAGTTGATGATCTTCCTGAAATCCTGAAGGGTATTCTCCACGGATTGAACCTGAGTATGTACCTTTGGCTACTTTCTATTTTCAAAAACCAATAAAGTATGGATTTACAAGCCATTTTTGAAAAAGCCAAAACCTCTCCTCGTTGGCTCAAAATGCTTAACCTAGGCCTGGCACGAATGATCCCATTCAACAAGCCTCACAAATACAAAGTAATCCATATTAGCGATACCGAAATCAAAGTGAAGCTCCCCTATATCCGGAAGAACTTCAACCACATCAAGGGTCTACATGCTTGTTCTTTAGCAACCGTTTCGGAATTCTGCACGGGGTTAATGCTCATTTCTCGGCTAGAGGCGAGCCAGTACCGGCTCATTATGCAGCGTATGGAGATGGACTACCATTACCAGGGCAAAATGGATGCGATTGCTTCTTTTTCCCTCACAGACGAGGTCATCAACGAGCAGGTAAAGAAACCACTAGAAAACAGTGATTCTACTATCCTGGATTGTGAAGTACACATCCACGATACGGAGGGCAATCACCTGACTACAGGGCATATCTTCTGGCAGGTAAAAGACTGGGCTAAGGTTAAAACCAAGGTGGCCTGACCCATTTGTAATGGATTCACCACAATAAACTGGGGAGGGCATTTTGCCCTCTTTCTTTTTCACGACAGAACCAAGTGCTAAGACGTTGTGTTACTTTTGCGCCTTCTACGATGAGAGATTACCAAGTACACACGTTTCCAAACGGGATTCGCCTGGTCCACAAACAGGTTACACATACCAAAATTGCCCACTGTGGGTACATCCTGGATATTGGGAGTCGCGATGAGCGTCCCGAACAGCAGGGGCTAGCCCACTTTTGGGAGCACATGGCTTTCAAAGGCACCCGCAAGCGCAAGGCCTTCCACATCTTGAGCCGACTAGATTCGGTAGGCGGCGAGCTGAATGCCTACACCACGAAGGAAAAGATCTGTTTCTATGCCTCGGTGCTCGATCAGCACTTTGAGAAGGCCTTGGAGTTACTCACCGACATTACCTTTGATAGTATATTCCCCGAGAAGCAGATTGAGCGTGAGCGCAATGTGATTCTGGAGGAAATGGCGATGTACTACGACGCCCCGGAAGACGCCATCCAGGACGACTTCGACGAGGTTATCTTTGGGCAACACCCCTTGGGTAAAAACATTCTGGGTACGGCTGAGCACGTACGCGGATTCTCTCGCAATGATTTCCAGCAGTTCATCCGTGAAAACCTAGATACCAGCCGCCTCATCTTTAGCAGCGTGAGCAACCTGCCCATGGAAAAGGTGGTAAAGCGGGCCGAGAAGTACATGCGAGACATCCCTAACTATTCCGCGGAGCGGGAGCGCCTTCCCTTTGAGCACTATACAGCGCAGGAGAAAGTCACGCACCGAGACCTAACCCAAGCACAACTTGCTCTGGGGCGCCCC
>DMST01000001.1:0-579 GCA_003454975.1 Cytophagales bacterium
CCCGCTGAATAAAAACCATCTTCTTCCCAGTTCTTTGCGTTATTCAAGATGTATTGCTCAATCCGGTCAAACTCTCCTTCTCGGACAATATGATCATGGAAGGATGACTGCCAGGCAAAGTCCTGATAAAATGATCTTACCACACGTGTAACCGCAGACTTGTACCCTCTTACAATCTGGGAAACACTTCCTTTGCTGGGACTAATGGCATGATGGTAATGTACAGAATCAGATTCGGTGTTTTCCAAAGTCATATTTCTACTTGGAGGGTTGCCTACTATTCTCAGTAATCCGTGCATATGGTTAGACATGATGACAAAAGCGCCTACTTCTGCAAAACGGGAATGCTGAGGAATCTCAAGCCAATAATCATGGGCTACTTTGCCCACATCAGATAACTCCATAATCCCCTCCTTAATCTTACCAAAGAAGTGTAAGCGATGGTGGGTACATATGGTAATAAAATACCAACCTGGTGTTTGGTAATCGTGGTTGCTGAGCCTTCGAGAACGGTAATTGTCGCTCATAGTGTGATCTATTGTTGATTTGAGTGGCGGAGCCATTTGTCTTCTGTAGGCA
>DMST01000001.1:622-9391 GCA_003454975.1 Cytophagales bacterium
AGGTTGGGTAGCATGCTACCCAACCTACAGAAGACAAATGGCCCTACGATCTCACTGGCTTTTAGTACCTGGTTTGGCATTTCACATAGCCATCAAACATTTATCCTATTACCCCTCATTTCAGATGGAAAAAGGCCTGGAATTCCCCTAAAACCGCAATCGCTGCACTAGCCTCCCGATGGTGAGCCCCTGGCCCATAATGGAGAATAGCACTACCACATAGGTAATAGAAACGATAAGCTCACGGTTGAGTTCGGCAGGTAAGGTGAGGGCCAGGGCAACGGAGATGCCACCGCGTAGGCCTCCCCAGGTTAAGACCGCGAGGGTTTTACCGCTCGGTAAGTTTTTAAGAGAGACGGCGTAGAGCGGTAGCGCTACCGAAGCAAACCGCGCAAACAGCACCACTAGCACGGCGATAAGCCCGCCCCACACGTAAACCCAGCGAAAGTCATGGGTGATGGCAATCAGTTCAATGCCAATCAGCATAAAGAGCAGCGCATTAAGCATTTCGTCGATGGACTCCCAAAAGCTCTCGATGGTCATGGCGGATTCCTCAGATACCTTGCCCCGCTTGATCACCAAGGCCATGTAGATGCCCAACACTACCATGGCTAGCGGCCCCGACACCCCAATAATTTCAGCGATGGCGTAGCCACCGAGCACAGCCGCCAAGGTCACCATCAGGTCGATTTTGTCCTCCCGCACCCGGGTCACGGCCCGACTACCGATCCAGCCCAGAGCCAGGCCCAAGGCTACCCCGCCAATCACCTCGCGACCAAACAATTGTACTACCTCGGGCGCCCCAATGGGCCCCATATCGCCCTTAGCAATATCCAGAATGGTGAGAAACACCACCACGGCCACGCCGTCGTTGAGCAGAGACTCGCCAGCGATTTCAATCTCCAGGTCTTTGGGTAGGGTACTGCTACGCAAAATGGCAATCACCGCTATGGGGTCCGTAGGCGAGATGAGCGCCCCAAACAGCAGACAATGCACGAAAGGAATCCCTACTCCCAAGAAACCTAATGCCGCATACATAAGCGCACCCACAATAAAGGTGGAAATGACCACCCCCATGGTAGCCAGTATGATGATGGGCGATCGGTTTTTGGCCAGCATCTTGGGGTCGGTGCCGAAGGCCCCGGCAAAGATGAGTAGGCTCAAAAGCACATCGAACAACAGGCTGCTAAAGTCCAGGTCATCCACATTGTCGCACAAGGCCTGGAAAGTCTCTGGAAACACCTGCCCGGCTATGATGGCCAGCGTAGACACTGTGAGCGCAATCACCATGACCCCAATGGTGAGGGGCAGCTTCAGCCAGCGGTGGTTGATCACACTGAAGGCCGCCGTAATGGCTAGTAGGATGGAAAAGGAATGAAAGACCGTCATGGCTTAGATGGGTTGTACGCCGGAGTAAGGCACTCCTGTCAGACGATGGCAGTCGTAAGAGAACGTCGTAAGATCGTCCAGTGTGAAGTCACTGATCTGCGCATGACCCACCGCCCGGGCAAGCACCTTGAGTAGCTGCTGGGTAGCATCGAAGAAGTTAGCGAGCTGCTTGGCACTTTTGGCGATTTCCAAGCGAGCGCGTAAGTTCTCTTTTTGCGTAGCAATACCTACCGGGCAGTTATCCGTCTGACAAGCCCGCATACCCAGGCAGCCAATAGCCTGCATGGCAGAGTTAGAAATAGCCACCGCATCGGCACCCAAAGCCAAGGCCTTGGCAAAGTCGGCCGGTACACGCAGGCCACCCGTAATAATTAAGGACACATCCCGGGCGCCAATACGGTCCAGGTGTCTGCGGGCCCGAGCAAGTGCTGGTATGGCGGGCACGTTGATGTTGTCTCGAAGCACAATGGGCGCCGCCCCAGTGCCCCCTCCCCTACCGTCCAGGATCAGGTAGTCCGCCCCGGCCTTGATGGCAAAGTCAATATCTTCTTCTATACGACTGGCAGCCAGTTTGAAGCCAACCGGGATACCACCAGTTTCGTCCCGCACCGTATCCGCGAAAGCGGCAAACTCCTCGGGCGTCCGCAAATCGGTAAAAGTAGCCGGACTGATGGCATCCTTCCCGGCCTCCAGGCCCCGTACACGTGCAATCTCGCCCTGCACCTTGTGGCCCGGCAGGTGCCCACCGGTACCTGTTTTGGCCCCTTGCCCTGCCTTAAAATGGAATGCCTGTACTTTCTTCAGCTTCTCCCATTCGAAGCCAAACTTGCCCGAGGCCAGCTCGTAGAAGTAGCGGCTATTGGCCGCTTGCTCCTCTTCCAGCATGCCCCCTTCGCCAGAACAAATGCCAGTACCGGCCATCTCGGCTCCCTTCGCCAAGGCAATCTTGGCCTCACGGCTAAGCGCCCCATAGCTCATATCACTCACAAACACGGGCAGCTCCAGCCTTAGAGGCTTCTTGGCCCGTGGACCAATGATGACACTGGTGTCAACGTCCTCGTGGTCTAGCAACGGCTTGCGAGCTAGCTGCGCCGGTAGTAGCTGCAAATCTTCCCACTTGGGCAGCGTATTGCGGTCTACCCCCATGGCCGTGGTGGCTCCGTGGTGACCGTATTTGGTGAGCCCATGCTGTGCCAGGTGCTTGATGTACAGCGTGTAGGGCTCGGTATCTTCCGGGTGGGTATCAGCATATTCGCCCAGGTATTCGTCCGTTTTGAACGGCGCGGGCCGTACATGTTCTTCGTAGTGTTCTATCTCTGCCTGATCTACATACAGGGTATCTTCCTGCAACGCCACTTTGAACTTATGCAGACACTCCTCCGGGTTGTACTCGCTCACCCCCGACTGCACCCTATAATCCCAAAAGTGCACACCACAGATCAAGTTGTTGCCCTCCATATGGCCGTCAGAGAGTAGGGCACCGCGGTGCAGGCAGCGGCCATATAGCACAGAAAGTTCCTCCTCGGTATACCGCACTATCACCAAATCGGTAGCCAGTACCTTCGCGTGTTGAGGCTTGTTGATGGGCATTTTGGAAAAAGTGCCGATGGCCACGGGCTTTTCCAGGCTAGAAAAATCAAGAAAGGATGTCATGAAACAGGGTTTAGTTAGTCTTCCGTGGAAATTGGTGATTCCAATCGGGAATGGCAACCCTGCCCAGTAGCTTGTACGGTGGCCGACCCTTTGGGGCAGTAAGTAAGGCTTTCAATCCGCACGAAAAGACACAGGTTCTGTCAGCGGTAGGATGAAACTCTAATTCAGCATCCATCAAAAACTTATTACTGAAGTTCGTTTTGTTTTAGGGGAAATCTCCCCTTCAATTGTCCCTCCTTTGGTACCCTTTTTGTGTCTGAGTCCTGAACCCAGCAGACAATTGCGGGTATCCCACATAAAGAAAGTATTACAACATGATTCGTACCTATCTGGCCACCTTTGGCCTTCTCAGCAGTTTATTTCTGGTGACCTTCGGAGCGTATGCCCAAGCACCAGAGCCCGTTATCATCCTCACTCCCCTCACGGATAACCCCAAACATACCGAGGTGCAACTGCACCTCGGTGAGCGGGTGTTTGTGCAGCGCGGAGGCCAAAAGCCCCGCCACGGTGGCAAGCTCAAGGCGGTGGTGGATGATGACCTCATTCTACAGCATCCGCTGTGGGGGGAACGCACCTACTCCTTAGAGGAAATTGCCCTCATTGGGCAAAAAAACACCTTGCATACCATTGGGCGGGTAGCCGCTTTCCCCTGGGTTACTTGGGGGAGCCTACTGGCTGTACTCGGCTTGGGGTCTTATTTGGCTAACCCTGATGGTGAATGGGTAGGATTCAATTTGATTTACGGTTTTATCGGCGTAGCCATGGCAGGACCTGCTTCCATCCCTTTTTGGATTCCCCGCAAAAAATACGCCCGCGGTGAATGGGACTATTCAATAGTTTCCCAGATGTAATTCGTCAAAGGCGGGCCTCGTGGCCCACCACTTCTACGCAGAAAACAATGCAACCGCTACCATAAAAACGACCTCAATAAAGCCTGTGGATCGCTATCACATAGGTTTCCTGGGTTCAAAGTCGTTTCCCATTATTCACCTTGACACCGCTTACGGCCAATCCCAACCATCAGGAATCATAGCTCATTGCGGGTGATCACCTTTTCTGTGGCGGGCTACTTTGGACTACTTTATATAGGTGGCCTCTTCCGCTTTGTGGCAGACCCTACCGACTCCTATACCGGGGTTACCCTGTATTGTGCGGGCTCAAGCGCCGCTATCATGGGGGCTGTCCTTGTTCCCTTCCTGATCCAGCGGAAGCGGTACCGAAGTATAGAGTGGACGTACGCCGTGACCGATTTGTGGTCCCAAACAGGGCTAAATTACGTTATGAGAGGGGTGCGAGGCATTTGAAAATGAAGTACTTTTATACGTACTGAATAGCCTTTCGCTCCTATGCACCCCAAGATGTACATGTACAAGCGGCTGGTAGACGCTAAGTTGTTTATGGACCAGCACTACGCAACCCCCATCGATCTGGAGTGCATAGCCGATACGGCCTACTATTCCAAATATCATTTTTTGCGGCTATTCAAAAAGGCCTTTGGTAAGGCTCCGGCGCAGTACCTGCGCGATGTGCGGCTGCAGCAAGCCAAGCAACAGCTGGCTACTACTCAGCAGTCTGTAACAGAGGTGTGCTTTGCCGTGGGGTTTGACAGCGTACCCTCCTTCACCTTACTGTTCAAAAAACAGTACGGGCAGTCGCCCAAGGCCTACCAGCGGGCCCAGCAGGAACAACAGGCCCAGGTAGCCAAACAGCCCTTCCAGTTCGTACCCAATTGCTTTGCTGAAACCTACGGCTGGAAAGAGCGCAATTCTCAATAAGTTTTCTTCTCGGCAATTGGTCACCTTTGAGTTACTGCCCCGGCAGTACCCAATGGATGTACTATCCGGGTAGGCTCTGCGGCTTGCCCACTAAACCGACTACTGATGATTCAACGGATGACCCACGCCAGTGTGTACGTGATTGACCAAGCCCGTGCCGAAGATTTTTATGTGAATAAGCTGGGCTTGGAGTTGAAAATGAAAGTGCCCTTGGGCGAAGATGCCTATTGGCTTACCCTAAGCCCCCGCGAACAGCCCGAGCTGGAGCTCACTCTGATGCCCATCCATAACCCCAATATGTTCGATCCCGAAACGGCCGCTAGTTTGGCTAAGCTGGTAGAGGCTGGCACCTTTGGGTTTGGGGTGTTTGCCACTCAGGACGTGTTTGCTACCTATCAGGAGTTAAAAGCCAAGGGAGTGGAATTTACCAAGGAGCCCAAAGAGGAATTTTATGGCATAGAAGCCATGTTCAAGGATGACTCCGGCAACTGGTTTTCCCTTACTCAATTCAAAGCAGAAGACTAATCCTAAACAATATGAATAAGACCGAAGAAGTCACCCAATTCATCGCTGAGCTGGACAACCCCCTGAAGGAAGAGATGGACCGCGTACGGCATATCATCCTGGAAACCAGCGAAAAAATGACGGAGGACATGAAGTGGAAGGCCCCCAATTTTGTGTATAAGGGCAACATGGCCACCTTCAATCCACGGGCCAAGAAATTCGTAAACCTGACCTTCCACAAGGGAGCGCTAATAGAAGACACCACCGGTCTGCTGGAAGGTGACCAAAAGGAAGCCCGCGTAGCGCGCTTTCATAGCATGGAAGAAGTAGAAGCCAAGAAAGACCAATTGCAGCAAGTAGTACGCGCCTGGATTGCCAAGATGGATGAATTATAAAGAAGATATACCTAGCGCAAATTTTTCACTATTCGCCGGGTAAAATCTATCTTCAGTGGACCCGCCAAATTGTGTACCTTAAGAGTACCACATGAAACCAGGGTCCCATACTTCTCGCGCTATTCCTCCGGCCATCTTACGCATTCAGCCCACGGTGGTCCCCTACCTGCTGCTGAGCATACTTGTGGGTGGCTGGATGTTGCAAGGTAGGGTGTGGTGGCAGGCCGGGCATTTTTCTATGCAAGGGGAAACCTCCCTACGCCAGGGGGTATTCTGGTTGCTCGGTGGGCTTTTGTTGGTGGCTTTGTTCGGCCGCTTGCTTTACGACTTTCTGGGGCGTGAGGTAGTACAACTTAGCCCCGGGCAGCTGATCATTGAGAAGAAGCTGTTCTCCATTACCTTACGCCGCCAGTGTTTCCGTACCCAACGGATCAAGGATTTGCATGCCCGAGACCGGGCCCGGTGGTGGAACATTTTTGCCTACCCCGACGGAGTGATTAGCTTTTATTATGGCCAAAGCTGGCATCATTGTGGGGCTTCGCTTACGCGCGGCCAGGGCCACGTATGGATCACCCATTGGCTAGCCCACCCCGATTTCTATGCTGCTCCGCCAGAGAGTGGGGATTGAATGGTTACACTCGATCCTGATACCATTCTTCTTGAGGCAGCGCCTCACCCAAAGTGACCACTTGCCCCAAAGCAGGCAGGGCGTAGGATTGCTGAGTGCCTTGGGCCGCTTGCACGAATCGCTCTGCCGGATCTTTCCATGCATGCGGAGCTAGGGAGAACCCTGCCCAGTGCACCGGAATGAGGCACTCAACCTTGGCTTCCCGGCCCGCCTGCACGCTTTCTTCGGGCATCATGTGGATGGCGTGCCAGAGGGGATGGTACTGCCCGCATTCCATAAACCCCCACTGAAAAGGCCCCAAGCGTTCGCCGATCTCCTGAAAGTGAGGACCGTACCCTCCGTCACCGCTCCAGTAGATTCGGTGCTCCGCCGTCAGGAAAGCCCAACCGCCCCACAAAGACTTGGCCCGATCTGTAGGTCCTCGACCGCTAAAGTGCCGCGAGGGTGTATACACAAGTCGGATCCCCTCCAAGGAGGTCTCCTGCCACCAGTCGAACTCGGTGATTTGGTCGGTAGATATGCCCCAGCGTTCCAAATGACGACCTACCCCCAAGCCTACCCACCAGCGCTGGGTCTTACCCATTAGCTTTCTGATACTGGCCAGGTCCAGGTGGTCGTAGTGATCGTGCGTCATCAGTACCGCGTCCAGGGGTGGAAGTGCATCGATGATATCGAGGGTGTTCTGACTGAAGCGTTTCACGGGAAAGGGAGAAATGGGTCCCGCATTAGGTCCCAGCATGGGATCGATCAGGAAATTCTTTCCTGCTAGCTGCAGCAGCACTACAGAATGGCCGTACCAAATGAATTTGGGTTGGTTGGGCTTTGCCTCCCATGCTGCAGCATCGAGGGGCAAGATGGGCAAAGGCTCCTTAGGTTGCCGTGTTTTACGGCTTCCTCTTTGGTCACGGATAAGCCGGGGCATATTGCGAAGGCTAAAGTCCATCACCGTTTCAGTGGCGTTTTCGAACTTCCCCGCCTTCCACTGGGGCGATTGTTCATAGCGCTCCTTGAGAGCGGGGGTCAGCCGTCCACCAAACTGGGGGTTGGCTCGTAGAAAGATGAGCACCATCCCGGTAAGCAGCCCCAATATGCCTAGTACGAGTATCCAAATCATGAGCGGTTAACGTAGCTCTGAAAAATAAAGTTTGGAAACTGAGACCATACTTCCACTGGGGTTCCATGCCGACATCGGTATCAGAGGTATAATTGGGCACTTCAGCGGTAAAAAACCAGGGTTCAGCGAAGACAAAATTAGCCTGATCGAGTAACGCAATATCACTATAAAATGGATAGTACTTTTAATTTTTAAACGTATCCAATTTTTCACCTTATGCAATACGCAACTATTTCCTTGCCTGAGCCCGGGATCATGCTGATCGATTACCATAACATAGAGCCTACCGAGGAGCAGTTCGAGGCTTATCTGGACGAAGTGACCGCTTTTATGAAGGAACATCACAACAACATTGTGATTATGGACGGCACTCACGGCAAATTTTTACCAGCCAAGCTTCGCATCCGCCAGGGAGAATGGATCAAAGAGCATTATGATTTTCTGAAGCAGAATTCTCCGCTGAACATATACGTGGTCACCAATATGATTGTGAAAATGATGATGCGCGGGGTATTTGTCGTACAAAAACCACCCACGCCCCACAAGGTGGTGACTAGCCGGGAAGAGGCATTGAATATCGCCCGCAAGTTCTGGCAAGAGAATCCTCGGGAAGTAGAACTGGTGAGCTAACTTAACCGATCAGAGGTTCGAAATAGGGAGCTGGCCTTATGCCCTGGATCGAACCTCCAGCTTGGGCATTATTGGTTGACAATATTGGGGTTGCCCATGCGGCCCGCACGGTAATTTTGGATGCACCGGACAATCTCCTCTTCGGTATTCATCACAAAAGGCCCATAGGAATACACTACCTCGTCAAGAGGCTTTCCGCCCAATACCAGAAATTCTGATTCCTCTTGGGCGTAGAGATTGATCTGGCTTTCCCCTCGCTCATAGAGCACTACTTGGTGGCTCCGCAGTGACTTGGGCCCCTCTAGTTCTAGCGCGCCCTTCACCAGATAGATAAAGGCATTGTGGGTAGGATCAGTGGGAATGTCTAACCGGGCATTCTCCTTCATCTTTACGTGATAGTAGAACGCTGGAGACAAGGTCTCGATACTCGATTTGGCCTTCCAAAGCTCACCCAACACTACCTGGATGCTGTAGTCTTGCTCCACAATCTTATCCATATTGGCTACCCGGTGCACTACCGTACTGGGGGCATCCCACTTGTACCGCTTTGGCGTATTGAGCCAGATCTGGAAGCCGTGGTAGCTGCCACCTTGGTTATACAGCTTATTGCCAGACTCCTCCATGTGGATAGCCCCGCGGCCGGAGCTAAACAGCATAAAATCACCTTTCCCAATCTGAAAA
>DMST01000001.1:9452-12609 GCA_003454975.1 Cytophagales bacterium
TGGTGTCCCGTACCTTCCAGGAAGTAGGTGGTGGGCGTGTCGCCCGCGTGGGGGTGCGCATCTACGCGCAGTGGATCGGACTCCGCCGCCAGGTTGACCGGCCCAAACTCATCGAAGAGGACGTAGGGCGAAACCCGGTCTAAGTGGTTGCCCGCGAAAGCGCGCATTACGGGCAGCGTGCCCACATTTACCCGGTCGGCCGCCAAAATGCGGAATACTTTCCTTTTGGTGTGGCTATGGTACATCCCCGACTTGGCTACGGCCAAGGGCGTAGTGGCTAGCGTCAGGCCCAGTATGGCTGATCCTTTGATAAATTCCCTCCGATGCATCCCAGGACAATTTACATGTTGCAACATCTAAATTAACAAACGTCTTTTGGTACAAAACATTTCCCCGTACTTTTTTTATTCAGTAGCCCAACAAACCTTTGTGTAGTAAGAGGCTTAACAGATCATGTGGCTTTTGATCAATGTAAATATGTTTTGAATCAATTCACTGTCTTTTATAATATTCAATGATCATACTGGCCCCTTAGAACGAATGCGGCACGAGACTTGCGCGAAACCCCAGCAAAAACCAGAAAAAATGCATACTATTTTGAGATTGATTTTTTTAGCAGGGCTCATGGTCTCGCCTTGGGTAAGTAAAGCACAACTGGCTGAAATTCCGTTTGAAACCTACGGTACCAAAATGGTGGTCGAGCTGACCGTAAAGGGTAAGAAAATAAATTTCATGGTGGATACCGGGGCTACTCAATCGGTATTGGACTCGGCTTTGGTGAAAAGCATGGATTTGGGTATTTGGAGGACCCAAAAGGTGGGGGGAATTGGTACCGTGACGGAGTACGAGAAGACTTTATTTCAATATCCTTCGCTCAACGATAGTGTGGAAATTCCCTTTGTTCCTTTCATAGCGATCCCCATTTCGGAAGATGCGGATAGGGCCTTTGATGGAATCATTGGTGCGGATATGTTCAAGAAATTCATCGTAGAGATAGACCAGGATACCCAGGTGATGCGGTTTTACGAAAATGGAACGTCTTTAGACTCCATAGCAGAAAGCTATACCAAGCTTCATATTCGTACCCTATTTCTTTCTCCCTTTCCGTTCTTGAAAACCAAACTAGTGGCTTCGAATGGTAAAACGGTGAGGGGTAAGTTTTACTTAGACACCGAGGCCTTTTTTAACTTGGGAATGGACCGATCCCATGCAGAACGCCACGGCCTGATCGGTTCGGGTGAAAAAACACTGGAATATCCTATCCGGGGAATTAATCAAGAAAGTACCGGTGAGATGGCCTTGCTCCCCGGCTTACAGTTGGGTGAATACACCTTCCCAGAACTGGCCACTTATCTCCATCCTGGAGAATTGCTGTTGAGCAATATTGGCCCAAAGAAAAATGGACTCATTGGTAACGGCGTATTGCAGCAGTTCAATACCATTTGGGATTACAAAGGAGGAGCACTCTATATCAAACCTTCACAAACATTCACTACCGAACTCCCCACCCCACGTTCCGGTGTGGGCTTGAAAACCCAAGACGGTCAGGTGGTGGTTCGTAGAGTTCTCAAGGATAGCCCGGCCGAACAACTGGGGCTAAAGGAGGGGCAAATCATCGTTTCTATCGATGGTATTACTACCGACAATATTCTAGAGTACAAGAAGATTCTCTATGAGGCCCGTTCGCCTATTCAGGTAGTAGTGCGGCAAGGAATCCCCTCTACCGATGCAGAGGGCGAATTACTTACCGTTACCTTGCCAATGCAGCCCTTGTTGTAGCATGCTACCACTCCTAAAGGTTTTCATCCAAAGGGAAGACTAAAAAAAGGGGATTGCACTACCGCAATCCCCCACCCTTGGTAGTTAACACCTGTTATATTGCCTTAATTCAAGTAAAACCATTCCCTGCGGTACCCCGCAATGATACCCGTAGCCCCTTCTAGGTTAGAATAAACCTGGGCCGGCGTAGTATAAGGATTCTCCGTCGTATTGATCTGATCTTGATATGACCGGATGTACAGCACATAGTCTGGACTCAAAAACCGGAACTCCATCCGATACTGTACCGTATCCCGAGCGTCCCAGGCTTCGCCTTCAATGTTGAACGGGTAATGTAACTCCTGCCCATTGAAGCCATAGTCAGCCAAGATGATCCCCCCAATAGAATTGGAGAACAAGTTGAAATCCGTAAACTCAGCCGTTCTCAACCCCACTTGGTACCAATCCTCAGGAAATACGATGTCGTTCCATTCGTCATAGTAGGTACTGTAGGCGTGCAATTGTAAGTTGTATCCCTGCCCCAGCAGTGCAGGGTCTGATATAGTAATACTCCCCGGGTACCAGTAACTGCGGTACCCAAAGAAGACCTCCTCCTCATAGTCTTCCGCTATCACGGGTTGACTAATGCTACCGAAGTTCTCCAGACGGGTCTCCGCAGAGGCCTCAGGATACCCAGGTGCAGTGATCTCAACCCGGTAGTCCACTCCCGTCTCAGGGTAATAGTCCGTTTTGTAGATAAACTCCTCCTGCGTCACCTGCAAGGCTATGGGCTGCTCGTTGGCCCAGATGGAAATCTCCGCTCCGTTTACCGGATGACCAGTACCCGAATCTAGCGGATGGAGCAAGCCACTGATACTAAAGGACCAGACACTGTCTGGGGTATAAAAACTATTGATGACCATCAGAGAGCCCGCTCCTTCTACATCCAGTTCTATAGGCTCGTAGCAAGCAGTAAGACCCGCACTTATTAGTATCAAAGAAAGATAAAAGCGTTTCATCGGGTTAGAATTTGAAAGTGTAGGAGAAATAAGGAATGGGAAAAGGAATAGGAGAGAACTGCTCAAAGCGTTTTTCTACCCCCACCAACTCAAAGTCCTCATCGAAAATGAAATTATTGGACAAGGTGATAAAGAGCGGGTTCCGACGCCCGTAGGCATTGTATGCTCCAAAAGACCATACCCGTACTCCCCTTGGCTTCGGCTTTTCAAAGTTTACACTCAGGTCCAACCGGTGGTAGTCAGGCATGCGAAAGTTATTGCGCCCACCGTAGTAGGAGTACAAAACAGCGTCCGAACGCCAATACCAGGGCTCATTTACGGCATCGCCGTCCGCCAGGCGTGCCACCCCGAGGGGTAAACTAATGGCCTCGCCCGATCCT
>DMST01000001.1:12637-12843 GCA_003454975.1 Cytophagales bacterium
TGCCAGTTTGCACCTACCGTCATACCCTCACGCACCGTGTAGGTGCCCGCTAGCTGCAGGTTGTGGCGGCGGTCATACCGGTAGGGGAAGCGCTCGCCAAAGTTGAGTTCGTCAAACTGGCGCCAGCTCCAGCTCAGGGTATAGGCCAGCCAACCCGTAAATGCCCCCTTCTCCTTCTTTAGCCACAGCTCACCCCCGTAGCTGGT
>DMST01000017.1:0-1478 GCA_003454975.1 Cytophagales bacterium
ACTGACTCAGGGTGAGGTGGCGTTGGAGGTAGCCCTGCTCGGTTTCCAGCGCCGCACGCACCTTCTGCAATACATCTGCAGGCACTGTTTCAGCTTTGGGGGTACGTTTGGGTTGTACCCTACCCTGCCGGGCCATCCGGACCATAAGGCCGTACAGGGGCAAGGCTGCTACCGCCGCACCCCAGGCATACCCTTGCATAGTATCACTCAGGTGCTGAATCACGTAGGCTACCCATACTATACCGGTACCCAGGAGCACCTGCCCCTCCCAGTAATAAGCTCGGTCGGCACTTCTGCTTTTCCACCACCTCAGGGCAGTGGCTACCAGATAACCCAAAAGCAGCAGGGTGGTAAGTTGGTACCAATCGGAGGCGTAGGCTCCGTCGGCCGCCCATATACTGATAGCGCCCACCAGGGGTAGCAGCCCGTGCAAAAGACTTGCCCGCAAGGGCGCTTGCCCGGTTTGCATGCGCACATACACCCACAGCAAAGGCCCAGTACTAGCCAAGCCTACATACCCCAAGGCTACCCAAGGAGCCGCAACTTCGTACAGGATAAAGTACCCGATGGACTTGCCTACCCGCAGGGCTATGGCCAGAAACAGGAGACCCAACCAGCGGTTTTTCTTCTGCGGATCTACCCAAAGAAAGTAGGTAGCCAGCAAGCCTGCCAGCACCACCGCCACGCCACAAAACAAACCGAGGAGTCCGGGAAGGTTCATGCCTTAAGCTAACGGAAACAACCTAAAAGGGATCGGGTTCTTTGCTTAGCGGTGCACCCCATGAAAAAGGGCAGCCCAATAGCCGCCCTTCAGCATCAATTCTGCAGGCTTTACTCCCTGATCTTCCGGATCACAAAGTCGGCAACTTCCTCACCACTGGGGTCTTCAAAGAGTACCGGGTTCTTACCGTAGTAGGCCACTACGGGCACCCCCGCCGCCTCGGCATATTCCTTAATCTCCCGGGCGTGGAAGGCGTGATGATACGCTACCCCCGTAGTAGTAGGTGCCTCTACCTTTGAGCCCGTATTGTCTACCCAGATCTCCGGGTCGTCCACCGACAGCTCACCCAGCATGTCGATTTGCGCACGATAGGCATCAATTTCCGCTGAATTGTATTCTGCTTCTGAGCTTACCCCATAAAACCGGAGCACCGTTTCCTCGTTTTCGGCGTAGAAACCTTCCCAGGTAGTACCGTAGTCTACAAACACATCGTTGATCCAGCGGTTTTCGATGTCGTAGGAGCTTTGCGTGGCCGTAAGCACTACGCCCTTCACCCGGGTGGACTCGTGCAGTACAGGATCAGTATTCCCAGGGTCGGCCATCTCGTCTTTGGTAGCCAGCCACAAGCTGGTACCAGCCCCGGCAGAACCGCCCATCAGCACAATCTGATGAGGGTCTATATTGAGATCGGCAGCCTTACTGCGGATGTACTGCAAGCCCCGGCGCGAATCATTCAAGCTCTTGAGCACACCTTCCG
>DMST01000017.1:1508-9767 GCA_003454975.1 Cytophagales bacterium
CTTCCGTCTCACCACTTTCCAGCAGACGGTAGTTCATGGTGGCTACCGCAATATTGGCGCGCAGCAGGTCACGCGTCAGCTCTTGCAGATCTTGACTACCCGATGCATACAGCTTGGCTTTGTCTCCTCCCGTGAAGCCTCCTCCGTGGATGTAAATCATCAGGCCCGTAGGCTCTGCCGAGTTCGGCAGAAAGATGTCAAACCGGGTAAGATCGTACTGATCGTAGGCAATGTCTTCGATGAAAGTGGCGTCAATCTCTTCCAGATCAATGGGCGAAGCCGAGGGCTCCCAGGTAGTATTGGCAGGGCCAATCTCCTGACGGCCACAAGCACTGATGAGCAAAAACAACCATAGATAAGCTCCGAGGTAGTATTGGTTTTTCATAGTAGTACAGGTTAGCCTCCCCACACATCCTTTTCTTTTCGGAGACTTCACTACTGTTACCATCCATCGGTAAGTTACCCTAAAGCGGAGGTGAAATTTTTCTTACCTCCGCTCCGTCAAGGTGTATCTCCCTTCATCATTCGTATGGGTGATGTGTATGGAATGACCCTAACACCTGTAGCACGATTTCAACCCAATGCAGTCCCTTTGGCAATTATGCCCACCAGATTCTCTTCCTTGTCCTACGCCTAGTATATTGACTCCAAAAAAGAGCTTCCATGAAACGCGGCCTGTCCACCACTCTCCCCCTCCTTCTGCTATTGATGGGCTTGCAAGCCTGCTTAGTACCCCCTTATGGTGTGGTGTACGAGAACCCGCAGCCTCGGGGCTCGGCCAACCGAAACGGTATTCCCAGCAAGTACCACGGCACTTATGCTGAAAAGGACGGCCCGGCGGTGGTCACCATCGATGATTTTCTGGTGATCGAAACCAAAACCTGGGCCTCCACCCTCTCTCAAAGCGAGCTCAGCGAAAAGTACAGCCACTTGGGAGCGATTACTTCAGACGCCAGCTTTCCTGACGTATACGTGCCCGCGGTGGACGGCAGCGCAAAGGTTACCTTTACCTTCCAGGGCAGTCAGGTACAGGAGAAGGTGGAGCAAACCGACACCTTATTTGACACCCGTGAATACTGCAAGGTGCGGCAGTACCAAGACGTACTGTTCATCAACGAGAAGCACCTGCTCACCCGGTGGCACGTGCATACCTTGGAGTTGGAGGAAGACCGGCTCACCATTCGGGAGCTGGTCGCCATGGAGGAAGCGGATGGCTACGGCAACATCACGGAGGTAGGCACCGGGTATTCCCCCCGCAGCGGAGACGTGCGAGCAAAGTTCCTGGACCCCAAGCGCGGAGAGCTAGACCAGATTCTTACCCAGCGCCCCGAGGGCGGCCATGTGTATTACCGGGAGTGACTTCGGTATGGCTCGAGGTCGGCTCAGCCATTTATTGGCCAATTCCGTATCTTTAGCCTATGACCGTAGTAGAATTAAAGGCTCAAGTATTAGCATTAGTAGAGCAAGAAGACGATCCGAGTAAATTGGAAGAAGTAAAAGCCCTACTCACTCAGGAAGAGGGGTCGGATTGGGAGCGGGAAGAAATGATGCGCCGGGCCAAGGAATCGGAAGCTGATTTTGAAGCAGGTCGTGTATTAACCAGGGACCAGGTAGAGGCTCGGATCAGGCAACGCCTACAAGGCGCATGAAGGTTGTCTTTTCAGATGCCGCATCTGACCGATTGAGTGATTTGCTGTTCTTTATGCAAGAAAAACAAGGCATCCCTCCTGAAGTAGTAGATCGGTTACTTGTAGAAATTCTTGATGCCGCAGATAGCTTAGGCGAATGGCCCACGAAAGGCCAACTTGAACCCTTCCTATCTGAACCTGGAAAACAACACCGCCGCATCATCGTCCGCCACGTCAAAATCGTGTACCTCATCATGGAAGACCATATCCGCGTAACGGACTTTTTCGACAGCCGCCAACGCCCAGATAAGCTCAAGCTTTAGCCTTAATCGTATGGCTTTTTCTGCATATACTGCTCACTAACCATGACCTCATTTTTGGGTCCTGAGGGGTTAAAAACAGAATCGGTCATTTCCGTATCTTTACCATATGACCGTAGTAGAACTGAAAGCGCACGTCATTTCGCTCGTTGAGCAACTAGACGACCCCGAAAAGCTCAGGGAAATCGAGGCTTTGCTTACCAAGTCCTATGTTTCCCCCTCTTGGGAAAAGGAAGAATTGCAACGAAGTGTTGCCCGATCTGAAGCGGATATTAAGGCAGGTCGCGTGTATACTATGCCGGAAGTGGAAACCCAAATGGAGAAATATTGGGAAGATCGTACCTAGATGAAGGTGATCTTTACCGACGAAGCACTCGCCAGTCTAAAAGAGGTATTGGACTTTATGCTAGATGTGCAGCAAATTCCTAAAAGTGTAGTGAAACGACTGCACAGAGAACTGGTTGAGGGAGCATTAGCCTTAGAAAGAGCCCCTTACAGAGGACAAAGAGAATCCCACCTCCTAGATGTCCCCATAGAATAACGAAGGGTTATCATTCGACATCTGAAGGTGATTTATCACATAGAATCACCTAAGATTTATGTGGATAATTTTTTCGACAGCCGCCAACGCCCAGATAAACTCAAACCTTAGCCACGGTAGCCCTGGCGTACACATGCTTTAACTTCTTCCCAGGCATACCTTCTGTTTGATCAACTACACGTCTGGCATCTATATCGGCTTGGCCTCGGAGGACGCTCTCTTTCGCAGCGTCGAGGAGCGTATGCCACCAGTCCCCGCCAGCAACATGGACTTCTTTGACTGCTTTCAAGAATTCCAACGTTTCTGGATTATGTAATTCGCGTAGCCAATCCAAAAGCTCTTTCTTCAATTCTGCTGCTCCCATGTACCAAAGATAAAGAAGAGGGGCTAGTTCATCCTTCTTGAAAGAAAGACCCTGTCCGGCTAAGGGGTTTCCAAAAAGACACCAAAACCTCGGGTTTTTCGTACCTTGAAGTATGGTAAGTAAAACAGCATTGTTCAATAGCTTAAAAGACCTTCCTCAACATTTTTCCATCGAAGAATTGGTGGATAAGGTTACTGCCATCCAAAACACCACAGAAGTACCAAATCACGCTGACGCTCAGAATTCCTATAGCCCCGATGAGGCCAAGGCCTTGCATGATGATATTGCAGCATCAGAAGATGAGGTAGCTCGGGGTGATTTTTTCACGCAGGAAGAAGTAACAAGAAAACACGCGTTGCAAGAGGCCATTCAGGCCGGGATAGAGAGTGGTCAGGTAGAGGATTTTGATCCTAAAGCACATTTAACTTCGCAAAAAACCAAACGAGCTAGCTATTAATAATTGCCTGATAGAGTCCTGCGCAGCTGTATTTACAGGTAGTCTTGCGCGCCATGGATAATCCGCATGATCAGTATCTTTTCGGGAGAATAGATGCGGTACATGATGCGATAGCCATGTAAAATCAATTCCCGAAAATCTTCATGATGGTATCGTGGGACCATTCGCCCCATACGTGGGTTTTGATAAAGCTGATCGATACGTTCGAACACCCGTTCACTAAATTCTTGTGCATAATGGGGCGAATCCTGAGCAATGAAATCGGTAATTTCATCCAAGTCATCCCAGGCCAACTCGGTCAGGATTATTTCGACCACTTCTGTCGCATTCGGTTCTTAGCCTCTTCCAGGGAAATCACTTTTTCTTCTTCTACTTGCCGTTCAGCAGCAGCAATCATTTCCCGCTCGCGGATCGCCTCAATGAGTTGTTCGGCAGGAAAGTCTTCCGGTAGATGATCTAACGTCTCTAACACTTGCGATTTGGTCATAGTATCAAAGATAACGATTTCCCAAGGGAAAGGTGCAGTATGCCAAAGGCCTTCAACATTGGACTCGTAGATAGGGAAAAGATCATCACAAGTGGTTCAAAGAATCATACATTCGTAGCCCCATCACGCATCCCGCAGGGATCAAGGTCGGGGCTGAAAGGATCGTGATGGGTAGGCCTGCAAGGCCGAAAGAAAGACCGCGCTCATGCGGCCACCTCACCGCCCGGATTCCGGCCTGCTGGACTTTGGGATTTGCGCCCATGGGTCGCCTAACCCCTAAGAGGGTGGCAGCTAAAAGGTCTTCAAAATCGGCATTGAATGGTATGAAATGTGCATCTTGCAAGTCCTGGAAAACACTCCAACAACCTAATTTACCTATGCGATCCACCCTTGTGATATTCGGGCTATTTTTCAGCTGCCTTTTTCTATTGCCTAGCGGCCCCGCAAGTGCAAATCATCACGTTGCAATAGCCAATGCCCACTCCGCTACCGTTACGGTTGATACGATAAAGGATTGGGCATCGGCTTGGCTCATCCTAGAGGATACAGAATATGAGCAAGACTCAGCGGCAGCAAAACGCCTGTTTATTAACCTCGCCTATTTGGAGGATGCGGCTAGTTTAGCCCAGGAATTCCAAAGCTTGCCCAATCGGGATATTCGCGAAGAGTGGTTGCACGAAATTGGTCGGATGTCCCTGCCCGAAGTAGATCAGATTTTATCCCTCCTGGAAGAGAATATCCAGGATTATGAAAAGATCACGGAGTTTTACGCGATTCTGTATCCGGGTGCTGCCTTGCATGCCGATCCAGAGCGGTATGCCGAAATCCTCGCGGATATGAAAGCCAATGGTGTGGTGATTAACTGGAGTAACCGTACCCAACCTTGGGAAGGAGGCTATCAACCCGATAGAAAGGGGGCGGGTCGTGTTCGATTCAATCGATCCGTAGATCTGAGTACCCTAGAGCATGAATACCTCCACTTTTTGGACGATAAAGAAAACGGCTACCCAGGACTTCGGTATTACCTCGAAAACCCCAACGTGCAAACGCAAATGGAGATTGATGCGTATGAGCTAGAGAAGTCACTCATGGAAGCCGACCCATCCGTTACGGATGCGATCAAGTTGCGATTTTATGAAGGAATGGACCTTTTCCTTCAGCGTGAGCGTAGCCTGATTGGGCGTTGATGCTTTCAATCGGCTTTGGCTACAAGGGGATGCTAAACCTCTTGATTCCTTAGAGGTACTTATTTACCGACGTTTATTGAAAACTGCCTAGAGTGGTATTGTGGATCTCTGGTAGAGTTCGAAACTTGTTGGTGTTCCAATGATAAAATCAGTTATGGAAACGATATTTCTTTTCTCTCATGATAAATGCTTGCTCACCTCCTTCTAAGATTTCAGCAATGTGTTGTCGTATTCCCATCGATTTAAGAATATCATTTTCTGTAGAGTCAAACTCAAAGCTGTTTTCGATTGAACCATTTACATAATTGAATCTAAAGTTAGAATCGCCTGTGCCTTGGCCTGTTTGGTTTGCCACGATTATATTCTCTGCATCTGCATTAACTACAACATTAGCATTGTGCGATACAAGGATAATCTGCCTTTCTGATTTTTTTGCTTTCAAATATTTTACTAGGTCTTCTGAGATCGATCTATTGTCTAAATTGTCTTCTGGCTGATCAATTAGAATAGGTGCTTTTGATTTGCTTAAGCCAATTATTAACATCAAAATCACAAAACTTGCCTTCCCGGTTGACATTTTTCCAAGTTTATCTCCTTTGTATTCAATGTCCCAATAGTCAAAAAAGTAATCATCAAATATGATAAGTAGCATCTCGCGATTTGAGATTTTTGAAGTTGTTACATAATCCCCCGATAGTGTGTCTCGAAAAAGTTGTGTTATGTCATTTACTATTTCTTCGATATTAACATTTTCCGTGTTCGTTTTATCAGAATTTAAAATTCTGTATCTCAGGTATGAAGCACTTCTTTTATCACTCGCGGACATCAATCTCTCCCTAAGCTTAGAAAAGTTAAACTTGACGTGCCCAGTAATAGTTAGGCCATCTTTCTGAAGTTGTTTGGTTCTGTCTAAAAAGGAATTTACAATTGAGTTGTATTCTGAGTAGTTTAGTTTATACTGTTTGATCAACATTCTGGATAATTCTTCCGTTAGAGTTCTTTTCTCATTTAAATTGTTTGACAATAACTCAATATCGTCTAATAATAGTTTATCTTCCTTGATTGATAAATTTATGTCGAACACCTTCTTTTTTACCTCTTCATTACTTAAAAATGGTTGAAGTTCATTATTGAAAGTATTTTCTTTTGTGTTAAGAAACTGAAACTGTTCATGAAAAATGTTGGTTTGATGAAAAGCAGTTTTTCCTTCGCTGTTTTGTGTGGTTTGAACCTCGGAATTAAGTTTATTTAATTGTGTCAATAAGCTAGTAATAGACTTTAATTCATTGGCATAATGATCTTTTACAGATTCGGTTTTTATGTTTTTAATGTGGTTTTCAGTTTTCTGTTTAATTTCAGTAATACTATTCTTTGTTTCCGCCAAAAATATTCTTGTTGAATTAAAATCAATGAGAAGGCTTCTTTTTTGCAAACTAACTTCTTCAACAGATTTTTGAATTTCATTGAACCGAAGAACTTCTTCATCATTCAAACCCACACTTTTGTTTAGTTCTTCTACTTTTTGGGTGTTTGTTGAAATGTTTTTCAGTAATATTTCTTTATTGGATTTTGTTTTTAATTCTTTATATAACTCTTCTATCTCCTCGTGAGTATGTAAATAATTGTCTATTTGGTTTCTCCTTATTCTATCATTTTCTTTTACAACTGTTAAGAATTCATTGTACCTATCACGTGCTCCTTCATCCTCTAATAATAAATCTCTTATGATTTTATTTAGGTTTTTTCCTGAACTTGATAATTCAGGCTCTGCTAGTTTTACTAAATAGTTTTGTGGTATGTATTTTATTTCTGGGATAATCGAATTTTCCTCATTTCTAATCATTTGTTGCGAGAATCCGCCTTTTGTGTGAATTTGAAAATTAAAACTAGGATCTATTTCTTCCAAGTTATATTTATATATTCCTTTATCAGCGATCAGGCTATTATGATCTGATAAGAGGGTGCGTGCAATGCAATACAAAAAAATTGATTTTCCTGATGATTTTCCGCCAATAATTACATTCAAGTTAGGGTTAAGGTAAATAGGATTTGTTGTGAAAACCTTTTTTTTGTTTGTGAATTGAATAGAATCAATAACAAGTTTTTCTTCTTTAAATTCTGGTAGGTCATTTGAAATAAGAACCCTACTTTCTGGCTCTAAAGATATTTGCCTTAAACCTTCAAAATGCAAATCTGCCTTGATCCAAGTAAATCGATTAAACAAATCATTTTCCGTGTGAGCATCACTTCCAATCACACAAGGCTTTAATGATCCTACCTCATTGATAACATCTTCTGGTTTTTTCTTCTTGCCAAGAAAATAATTTTTGTCTGAAGGTGCGCCTGAAAAAACAATGTCTGTTTTTCGGTATATTCCTTTTATTACACCCATCAAACTTCCATCTTCTCCCTCAATTTCTTGATAGAAATCTCGTAAGCCAGAGACTCCATCATTGGACTTACTACTTACAGCTATGAGAGCGTTTTTACGTAATTCATTCTTCTGGTTCAATAACTTTATGATTGAACTAAATTCAAGGTTGTATAATTTTATACCCTCCTTCTTATAGTCTATGTTTTTACCGTCACCTTGAATGCTTTTTGCGAAAGAAATAAATCCCTCAGTATTCATTTGATATCCTGCACTGTTTTTTAACTCATTGAAGAAGTTATTCTGTAAACTAGACACATAATCTGGATTAAATAGAAAATGTAAATTAATCTGTTTCCCTTTTTTTGTAACTGGAATTATTCTTAATTCTACATTTGGAAACAAAAATATATTCGAAATGAAATCAATCTCGTGTTTGCTGTATACCCTGCTAGTATCACCCGTAATTATCCTTTTTTTGTATTTTGTTGCTTCAAGATATTTGTCGATTGTAAAGTAGTCAGTCACACCAATGGCATAAATTTTCTTTCGAACTGCTTCTACAAAGAAGATATCAAAAAATTCATCCATTGTTGAAGCCTTGAATTGATCATTTTTATTTGTGCCTTTTGTATGCACGTGTAAATCCCATTTTCTCCAAATTGAGCCTCTATTCTCCATGTGATATGTTATCTGTACTGGTATTGTGTGCCAAGTATAAACATTTAAACCCCTCCCAGAAAATCCAGGAGGGGTTTGCAATTGGAATCACGCTGAACTCTATTCTATCCTAAGTGCCTTATGCTTCCTTGCGCTTGAGCCTAACAGCCTTAGCTGATAGAGGCCGGGAGCCAAGCGATGGTCGGAACCTTCGAGGGTAATCGCCAGCTGCCCTTGGGCATCG
>DMST01000017.1:9799-10426 GCA_003454975.1 Cytophagales bacterium
GGTGAGGGACTGCACGTGGTGGGTGCGGCCGCTCAGGTCGATGATCTGGAGGGTAACGGTCTCCTCGGGCTGATAGCCCATGGCACGGAGATGTACGGTACCCTGGCTCGGGTTGGGGTACAGCACCAAGTGGGCCGCCAAATTCGCCTGAATCTCCTCTGGACCACTTTGGGTGGACCCCCCTCGCTCAGCGGTTCCGCCGGCACACTGCCCGACCACAAATTCATCACGGCTAGCGCCGTTGTCCTGCTGGCCGCCCTGGGGCAAACCGTAGGTGAAGAAGAAAGCCAGGGTATCGCCTACATTTACGCCGTTGAGCGTGTAGGTGAAAGCATCACCCTCGGCCTGCATAAAGAAGCCACCCATGATATTGCCATCCACATAGGCCGTGAGGATGGCCCAACCGCCGCCTTGTACGCTGGCATCGGGCGTCCAGGTTACCGTAGGGTTGGCTTGGTCAGTCACTGAGGCCGTCCAGTCGCCGTTGGCGGCGCTAAAGTCGCAACCCGTGCTGGGCGGATCTACCGGCTCTTCCTCCTCATCGTCAATCGGATCGGTACCGCAGGTGCCCACGGTGACGGCGTGGGGGTTGGCCGAGCCGTCACCCTGCCCGCCCTCGGGCACGCC
>DMST01000158.1:0-800 GCA_003454975.1 Cytophagales bacterium
CCACGGTAGGCCAGGCCTACGACGAGTACGAGCCTACCCGCGCTACTCGGGCGGTGCAGGACTTTGTAACGGAGGAGCTGAGCAATTGGTACGTGCGCCTGAACCGGAAACGCTTCTGGAAGCAGGGTGACGCGCAGGATAAGCTGGCGGCCTACCAAACGCTGTATACCTGCCTACTCAACGTGAGCCAACTGATGGCCCCAGTGGCACCCTTCTACGCCGATCAGCTATACCAAGACCTGAACGGTACCAGCCAGAAACACACGGAGGAGTCGGTACACCTGACGGAGTTCCCTACCTCGGATGCGAGCTGTATAGACGAGGGCTTGGAGCGCCGCATGCAGCTGGCGCAGCAGATCAGCAGTATGACGCACTCGCTGCGCCGCAAGGAGAAACACAAGGTACGCCAGCCGCTGCAGCGGATACTGGTGCCTGTGCTGAACGAGCAAACTCGCGCGGACATCGAGGCGGTGAAGGAGATCATCTTGAGCGAGGTGAACATCAAGACCATCGAGTACATAGATGACAGTGGGGTGCTGGTGAAGAAAATCAAGCCCAACTTCCCCAAGCTAGGTAAGCAGTACGGCAAGCAGATGAAGGCCATCGCGGGGGCCATCGGCCAAATGAGCCAAGAGGACATCAAGACCCTGGAAGGCAACAACGCTTTCCCCATCGCCTTGGGTGACGAGACCGTGACCATTACCGTGGAGGATGTGGACATCACCAGCGAGGACATCCCGGGCTGGTCGGTAGTGACGGAGAGCGGCCTGACGGTAGCCCTGGACGTGAGCCTGACGGAC
>DMST01000158.1:845-2599 GCA_003454975.1 Cytophagales bacterium
GGACGAGCTGCGCCACGAGGGTATTGCCCGCGAGTTGGTCAACCGCCTGCAGAACCTGCGCAAGGACCAAGGGCTGGAGGTGCAGGATAAAATCCACGTGCGCTATGCGGGGGCGGATAACCTGACCCAAGCAGCCATTGCGACCCATACGGACTACATCAGCACCGAAATACAGGCCCTGAGCCTGGAAGCGGACGCGGCTACCGCCGGCACCGAGCTGGATATGGACGGCACGCTGCTGACGGTGGATATCAAGGTGGGATAAGGGATTGATTCGATTAATCCGATTGTGGATTGACGATTGGGAGAAGGCTTAATTCCCACGCAACGCTCATTATAAACCCCCAGGTCGAAAAATCGGCTTGGGGGTTTTTGTTTGGGGCGAGTAGTGGAGGATCAAAATTCCTTCATCGTGGAAATAGGCAAGCTAGGCGTCGGCAATGGACCATCGGTCCAAAATATTTTAATGAAAACTTCAAATAATCTAATATGGTGCTATAAAAATCAAGCTAACCCCGACTCAGGGGTACCTACTTACACACTGCTATGGAACCTGTTACACGCCACATCGTACTAGAACGCCCTGATATTCGATTGGTACACATACCCGAGCTCCAAGTCATGATGATGGAGCACCTAGGAAATGGGACGGACGCGGACTATCGTGAAGTTTTTGGAGCTTTACCCGAATTGTATGATGAATACCCTTGGAAGGTAGCCGTAAGCAATGAACTAGCGATGAAAAGCTTTCCGAGTGGTACCCGCATGTGGATGGCCACCAAATACATGCCTACCGCGCGGGTAAAAAAGATGCTAGGCCGTACGCACCTCGCGGTCACCATCAAAAGTAAAAATGCCTTTGGCGCTACCATGGGCAGCCTATTGCACCAAGTGCTGAAGCGCGTGACCGGTTACAATATGAAGCGGTTTCAGACCGAGGAGGAAGCCTTTCAGCATATCGAGGAACGGTATGGGGTTGCTCACCAAGAGCTAGTGTAAAAAGGATCACGGATAAGAACTAAACGAATGTAAGGCAACCGAGCTGCGAGGCTTAGTTGTGTTAATCCTACTGCCCCCAAGTCGAGTAATCGGCTTGGGGGTTTTTGTTATGAAAGACATAGCCCAAGCATCATTTGCGTGATGTGGAAAAATAAAATCACTGATTTTATGACTATAGTCATAACTTAGGGAAACTGTAAATACGGGGTTGCGTTTCATTTATATGAACTTACTCTTCCCAAACATACCTTTTCAGGCGCTAAAAACTTTTCTCCAATCGTATGGCTTTGAACATACCAAAGGTGGCCGGGGGCAAGAGTTTTTTAAACTACTCATAACTTAGTGCGTAAAAAGCATATTATAATAAAAGGATGATACACGAAACCTTACTCACTTATCAATCATATCACCAACTCCTAATCGAGCTAGGGTACTCCCGTAGGCTCAGTAAGGAAAATGTGTATGTTTATGAGCATAAGGATTCTGATTCAACGCTTCTTCTCCGCCCCCGTGCCGATTCTGAACGTATCCTTCCCAGAGAATTGGCAGCACACCAGTTCCAACTGGTTCAAATGGGAATCATTACCGAAGAAGAACTAATCTCAAAAGTGGCGCAACTTACCTTACAAGAAACTCCTTGAGTTTCCCGTCCTTACATAAAGAGGCTGTATTATTAAATGGTCATAATACTATTTTGTAGCCAAATAATCTTTGGAAACTGCTTCGCCTACCCAGGGGAAGCTCCCGCAGGGTGA
>DMST01000159.1:0-4282 GCA_003454975.1 Cytophagales bacterium
TGAGTGCACCATCCTGGGCCAGGGTATAGGCGCGGCCCTACGTGGCTTACGTCCCATTACGGAGATACAGTACTTGGACTACCTGCTGTATGCGCTGCAGATCATGTCGGACGATCTGGCCACCTTGCAATACCGTACCAAGGGCGGACAAAAGTCTCCGGTAGTTATTCGTACCCGCGGACATCGCCTGGAAGGAATCTGGCATACCGGATCACCGATGGGCATGATTTTGCACAGCATCCGGGGAATCCATGTATGTGTGCCTCGTAACATGGTACAGGCCGCAGGGATGTACAACACATTGATGCAAGGAGATGATCCTGCCCTGCTTATCGAATGCTTGAACGGGTATCGCCTGAAGGAGACTTTGCCCGATAACTACCGCGAGTTCACTGTGCCCTTGGGCCAACCCGAGGTTATTCGTGAAGGCACTGATGTTACCATTGTAACCTACGGTTCTATGTGCCGGATTGTCATGGCTGCAGCCGAGCAACTGGCACAACTAGGCATTTCCTGCGAGGTGATTGATGTACAAACTCTTCTGCCCTTTGATCTGAACCACAAGATTGTAGAAAGCCTGAAGAAAACGAACCGTTTGGTGGTAGCAGATGAAGATGTACCCGGTGGGGCCTCCGCCTTCATCCTACAACAGGTACTGGAGGTACAAGATGGTTATCATCACTTAGATTCTAAGCCCCTTACCATTGCTGCCAAAGAACACCGTGCCGCATACTCATCTGATGGTGATTACTTCAGCAAGCCCAGCGAGGACTCTGTGCTAGATGGCGTGTATGGGATGATGCATGAGGTGGCTCCTACTCAGTTCCCGGAGTTCTATAAATAAAGCATACAACCGATTCCCTGTCGTATCCCCAATTCGTACCCTACGGATCGGGGCTTTTTATTTCTAGATGGTTCACCCTAGCGGAATCATAATTTCTACCCGAGTACCCAAAGCCTTTCCAGCTTCATCTTCCAGGTCAATCACCTCCAAAGTCATCGGGCACTCGCGGTTTCTATTGAACAGGTTAATTTTGTCCTCAGTCATCTTTAGGCCTTTACTCTCGTGCTTCAACCCTACCTGTAAACCCTGAGAAGCTTTTCGCCCTACTCCATTGTCCTGAAGAGCCACAATCACCCCATTCCCCTTGGTTCGGGTGGTGATGGAAAGTAGGCCACCGGATTCCATGGGGGTAAATCCATGCCAAATGGCGTTCTCGGCAAAAATCTGCAATAACATGCTTGGCAGTTCTATCTGTTTGAGGTCCACCTCCGCATCATGGTCAAAGAAATAATCAAACTGCTTATTGAGTCGCATCTTCTCTATTTCCAAGTAATACGTTAGCCCTTCATACTCCTCCTCCAATGAGATCACCAATCGGTCCGAATGGTTGAGAGTCAGCCGTATGAGTTTCGAAAACTGGGTAAGGTATTTATTCGCCTGAATCCGGTCGTTCTTCAGGATAAACTGCTGAATGGAAGCCAAAGCATTGAAAATAAAATGGGGGTTAAACTGAGAGCGGACGGCTTTTAGCTCTGCGTTCACCAACTCTATTTCAAAGTTGCGTTTCAGCAATTGCATTGCCTGTTCTTCTGCCTTTGAACTGCGGTACATCATGGTGAGTACCGATCCCAATGCAATGCCTAATGACATAATTATGGTCCAGTAGCCAAACCAGCCTGTTTTCCAAACCGATACATCGGGGAGTGCTTCTAACTCCAACCAGCTATTGAGCGGATACCACAAGAAGATCAACAGGATACCATAGCCAAGCATGCTAATGAGCTTGACTGGCTCACGAAAATCGAAGATGGTAGTGGGGATAAATATAAAGGTGAAATACAGTGTCCATAACTGACCCCAAGCAGGCTCACCAGCAGGCGTAAGCAGGGCTACATACACCGTAGCATGGGAAATGGGTGAAATACTCATCAGGATACGACTGATGTGAACGTACCCCCAATGGTGAAAAAACCAAGTCAATACGATGATACTGGTCCCTGAAGTAGGAATGATGCCTAAGGGAGGGAAATACAGGTAGGTGATATAAGAGAAGGGGGCAAAAGCAAGAATAAAAATGAAAGCTACCACATTGGTGTGATATACCTTCCGGTTGAGATACTCGGGATAATGGTCCCGTAAGCCAACAGAAAATAATCGCTTGAACATGCGAAGGGCAAAAGATACTTGAGATGAAACCCGTAAATGAATCGCAAGATAACAAAGTACGGACAGCCGTTTTGCATGATGATACTTCAGGCAAAATCAGCCGGATTTCTTCACCCTGCCTTTCTAGTTTTCCCTATCTTGAAATATGACTACTCACCCCCACTTTAAGTACGTAACCGATTCTCAGGTGACCATCACTGAGCTTATGATTCCTGCCTACGCCAACTTTGGGGGTAAGATTCATGGTGGCACAGTTCTTTCGTTGATTGATAAGGTGGCGTACGCAGCAGCGGCACGGCATTCGGGTAGCTATTGCGTCACCCTCTCAGTAGACCGCGTACTCTTTCTCCATCCTATAGAGGTAGGACAGCTAGTTTCTCTAAAAGCTTCTGTGAACTATGTAGGCAATACGTCACTCATTGTGGGCGTACGCGTAACCTCTGAAGATGTAAAGTCTGGCAAAATTTGGCACACTAACTCATGCTACCTTACGATGGTAGCGTTAGATGATGAAGGCAACAAACAGCAGGTACCCGGGCTCAAGCTACGTACCGAAGAAGAGGTGCGCCGATGGTACGAAGCGCGCCAGCGTCGCCAACATGCTATGGCCGTGAGAAAGGAAGAGGCCACTCGGGAGTCAGTCGATATAGCCAAGGCTCGTGAGTTAGCCACTACGGAACGCTGCCTCATTGAACTTAGCTAGCCCCCACCCAACTGTCCCCGAGATGTGTGATCCATCCATTTATCGCTCCTCTTAACTCAGATAGCGCCAGAAAGTAACCCGCTCATAATCCGAATTCTTCTTACCAATCTTACATGGTTTTTCACCCTCAGATTCAACAACAGAGGAAAGAGA
Organism: Cytophagales bacterium; assembly: GCA_003454975.1. GTDB lineage: Bacteria > Bacteroidota > Bacteroidia > Cytophagales > Cyclobacteriaceae > DMST01. Next base: position 3,027 of record DMST01000159.1, read on the forward strand.
ATGAAGAGCAAAAAGAACTACGCCCCGAATTAATCGAGACATAGCAATCATTCATCCTGGATATCCTGACCCTCGACTAACCAACAACCAGAAGGTCTTATTCTCTCTTCAACAGAACGGAACCAAAACCTACGCAAAACCACCCTCATTCGTTAAAAAGAGGGATTTCACCGCTTCGACCAACCATGCCAATACACCGATGAACAAGACTAATTAGCGTTTACCTCTCATCATATTTACGGATATATATGAGAGAATCACGCACGCACCCGCCGTGATTTTGATGATGCATAGTTCTAGTCTTTGTTTTTGGTTGTTTGGAGATTATAGGTGAATTAATGAGAGTACTAATCAAAATAATACCCTTTACCGTTTTAGTAAGCGTTGGCATGATAAGTCCCTCCTTAGCCCAAGATGCGTTTCGCTCTACTGGTGCGGGGGGTGATTGGAATTCAAATACTACGTGGGAGGTAGTTACAACTATTGCCCCGTACACGTGGGCGGCTGCTGCTCCAGGGCAATACCCTACAGCTCAGGACACTGCCTACCTAGAGGCAGGAACCACCGTTTCTTTAACCGGTGATGAATCTGTAGCTGATTTACACCTTAATAGTACCATCGATGTTATCCGCCTGAATACCGGGGACAACACCTTGGATCTACATGGCAAAATCCGGATTTATCGAGAAGCGGCTCCCGGCACCAAAAAGAGTGGTAGCGCAGGCGTACAAGGGTGGATCAATACGGGAACCGCAGGCAAGCTTCGCTTTGTAAGCAATGGTAGTCGCTTCGTGGTAAGAAAGGGAGAGTTTGGCGCAAAGTTCGAAAATGCCAATACTACGGTAGAGTTCGCCTTCAATGAAGGGGACACCGCATACATAGATGAGACCGTGCGGTTTGGAAACATCACCGTTAGCTCTGGGGTAGTACGTGTGTTGGATGATCATACGTTGCGTCCTACTGAAGGGACCGCCCGAACAGGCGTCAATGACGGAAAATTGTTCGTGCGCACCGGAGCCACCTTGTATGCCGGCTGGGGAATTTACCGAAACAAAAGCACCGCTATCGATTCTTTGGTAGTGGAGCCTGGGGCTACCCTCGCTTTTTCCTACCGATACCCGGAGCTATCCGTGAACAACTTGGTGCTGGATGGCACCCTGGAATTAGCGGGGACGGACGCCATTCAGCTTTTCCCACAAACACGCGACCGGTTTGGAGCCAACGAGACCAATAGTTCAGCGTCCCTGCGGCTTGGA
>DMST01000159.1:4320-23645 GCA_003454975.1 Cytophagales bacterium
CTTGGGGGCACGGCAACCAAAACGCTAACCACCTCATCCTTTACAGCCACCGATACTTTGGAGCTAGCCGGTACCTTCAGCGAGGTTGACGAAAACGGCTATACCTTTTCGGCGGCCACCGCCACGTTGAGCTATGATTTCGATCAAGACTTTACTACCACAGAATGGGAATTCCCTTCGGATGGGCCGCTGCCCGGTTTGGTCATAAAAGGTGCAGGAGAAATAAGCCTGAATGCCAGCAAGTCCGTGAGCGGTAATGTGACGGTGCAGAGCGGGGCGCTACTCCTAGGCGATCATGACCTAACCCTAGGCCTAAACGGAAGCGGAAGCGGACAAAACAATGCTTTTGTCATCCAGAATGGGGCTGGCAGAATGCGCAGAGTAGTGGATGGACTCACTACCGTGACTTTTCCCTTCGGGACTGCCTACGACTCGGTGAGCAATACGGAAGAGCGAGTTTATTCCCCACTCACCCTCACGTTTACTGGCGGTAGTTTCACCGAAGATACCATTACCGTTACCGCCGTAGACCAATACCCTCAGTCTATTCCGAATGCGGTAGATTCCTTGTCGCGCTACTGGGTGGTAGACATCCCCTCCAATTTAGAGTCAGCCACTTACTCAGCAGTAGCGCAGTATAGCGAAATGGACATTTCCGGACTGCATGGACAGCTGGGTGGATACCAGACAGGCAGCACTGCACCGGTTTTTGGGGGTGTTGCCGATACCACGGTATACCAAATCTCCCTCACCGGACTCCGGGGCAGTGGCCTGATCACGGGTTATTCCGAATGCGGTGTATTGGACAATACCATTTCTACCACAGGACCTACGCTGGTCTGTCCTGACGAAAGCTTTCCCCTCCTGAACGGAAGTACGCCCAACATCAGCGGCGACCCTATCTACATTTGGGAAGTAAGCTTCAATGGGCAAGCTTTTTCACCCATTTCGGGAGGCAATGGGGAGGACTTTTCTCCTGAAGCCGAAGCCATTGCTGGCTCCTATGCTTTCCGTCGAGGGGTGACTTCCGAAACCTGCCTAGCGGGCACCCTCACCTATACGGACACGCTTACGGTGACGGTAGATGGCTACGCCAATTGCTTCCCCGGGGTGGTCGCTTATTATACCATGGATGGCTGTGAGGATATTAATACGACCAATGCGGTGGATGGTGTAGAAGCCGTCATTACAGGAGGGGCAGTAAAGGCAGGCTTCCAAAAACAGGGCATTGGTTTCAACGGATCTGCAGACTACCTCAACTTAGGCAACGACCCACAGTTTGACTTCACTGGAGGTTTTTCAGCTTCCCTTTGGGTAAAGACCTCCAAAACCAATAACCGTCAGTACTTGCTCAATAAGGAGAATGGGGTAGACGGCGCTGGTTATTGGATAGAAATAAACAACGGAGTACCCCGGGTACGTTTCCCTGGTTTGTCAAATGCCGGCCCCTACGCGGCCGCCAGCAACATTTCTGACGGCACTTGGCACCACATAGTAGCCAGTTATGAAGCCGGTGTGGTACAATTATGGGTAGATGGCACCTTGGAGCAAGAGCAAACAGGGCTCTCCGGTCTGATTTACGAAAACGCTGGTTCTGACACCTGGTTGGGTGCTCGTACCACCGGGTCCCGGTATTTCCAAGGTACCCTGGATGAAGTACGTTTGTACAGTTATGCACTGACCCCGGCTGAAGTAGCTACCTTGGCTTCCGCCACTGAAAACAGCATCAGCTGTCAGGAGCCCAACAGCCTGATAGGCTATTGGGCCATGGAGGACATTGCAACGACCACGGTGTTTGATTCTGCTCAAAATCAAGCCGTGGGCGGCTTGCTCAACGGAGCAACGTACGGCCCCGGACAAGTAGGCAATGGCGTTATTCTGGATGGCATAGACGACGGCATCGATCTAGGAGACAATGCTTGGGACCTGGGGCCGAATGATGCCTTTACGTGGAGCCTTTGGGTACAACCCAACTCGTTTGGTAGTGTACAATCACTGCTGCGAAGGATAACGAACGGTAGGTCTCTCCGCCTGGAAATCAATCGAAACGGATTCCCCAGGGTATACTTAGGTGGACTAGATAACCCAGGATGGTACGTATCCAACATGACCCTCAATGCAGGCGAATGGAATCACCTAGTATTGGCCTACGAAAACGGTACGCTTACTTGGCAGATCAATGGGGTAGCGGGTACTCCCGTAACCGGACTTACCGGCCTGATCAATCTGGGCTCAGGCTATACACTGGCTGGCCGACGCAATAATAACCGACGTCCGGGAGGATTGGCGGGAGGAATGGACGAGATACGCTTTTATAACTATGCTCTTTCGGCCGCAGAAATGGATGCGCTGTACGCCACCCTGCCCAATCTGATGATCAGTAATGACATGGTAGGGCAGCCTACTCCTCTACAAGAGGTAAGTCACTACCGCTTTGACGATTGTGGTTCTCTTCAATCGGAGGACGATCACCTGATCAATCCTGGAGCGCTACGGGGCACTACCCGCTCGGCCGGATACCTGGGGGGCGGTTTGGCTTTCGATGGTACTAACGCACATGTGAATCTGGGCAACAATCCTTCGCTCAACTTCGAAGGAGCATTCTCCTTTACCCTGTGGGTGAACACCACGGTAAACCGGGAGCAGGACATCATAGTAGCGAAGAATAAGGCAGGAAATTCTTATTCGTACATGCTCGCCAACCGTTACGGATACCCCGCGCTCTACCTAGGGTCAGCCGTACAGCCAACAGAATGGATTTCTACGGAGCGCTACATTGCCGATGGGCAGTGGCACCACCTGGCAGTAGTGATTGGTAAGGGCACCGCTTACGTGTACGTAGACGGTACCCTGGCCGTGAGCCGAACGGGTCTCCAGGGTTCAGTAGCGGTAAATGCAGAAGCGGATACCTGGCTGGGTGGGGTAAGCCACAACAGCCGCCACGCCTTCACCGGATCCTTGGATGAAGTACGCTTCTATTCTGCCGCTTTGCCCATTACCGAAATTCGCCAACAAGCGCAAATGGTTTCCAATCCCACCGCCTGCGACACACCAGCCGGCAGAGGCATTGCCCCCATCAGCGAGGAGCCGCAAGAGGAAATCTCGGAGTTTGTAGCATGGAGCACTTACCCCAACCCCACTACCGGGCGGTTTGTCTTAGCAGCTCCAAAAGCCATTCGTGAGCAAGTGTACGTGCAAGTGCTTAACCTACAGGGGCAAGTGGTTTATACTTACCTAGGTAGCATAGCTCAGCGGGAGTTAGCCATCGACTTAAGCGATGAGGCCACTGGCATGTACATAGTACAGGTACGAAATGGCAAGGAACAGCAGACTCTGAAAGTGCAGGTGGAGTAGAAAAACGGGCGCTCATTCGATGGTCTGGTTGCCATCGAATGAGCATTTCCCGCAGGATATCATCCTGGCTATGAAGCCAATTTCCCTACCCTCTGGTTATTCTCCGTTCTCAATGAATCTGATGGCTCGCTCCAGCACTTCGTCACGGCCAGCCTGTACGCCTGCTATGGTGGGCCTAGCTTCCATGTCTATCTGGATACCCGTACGTTGAGTCTGGGTGCCGTCAGGATAAAATATACCAACACCAGAGAAATAAGTCTCCAACCCTCCCGGCAAGATCAACTTAGTGACATTCCCGTCAGCCCCGGCCGTTTGACTACCCATCACCGTCACCTTTCGGTTGGTTTGCAACACCATAGTTTGGTACTCTGCACTGCTTTGCGTTTCAGCACCTACCAGAGCTACTATTGTGCCTCTATATCCTTTTCTGACTCCTCTTATTCGGTTAGTCGGGTAATACTCAAAAGTCCCGGGAGTAGTATAGGACGGAATGGTAGATCGCATAATCGGCTTGTATTCGGATAAAAAATGAACCAGCAGGCTATAATTGAAGGTACCGTTAGGGTATTCTCGGTTGTCAAAAATAATGGCCTTCGTATCCTTCAGCTCTTCCAATAGCTGAGGAATGTCCTCCTCACTTAGCCGTGACCAGTTGATGAGTCCAATATTCCCTTCCAAAACCGTGAATTTATCATAGGCTCCCAAGAAAGCTGACCGGGCATTGAGAGTAGAATCATTGATATAGGTAGGGATAGTAACATATTGTGTTGCCGTACCTCGACGATACGTCAGGGTCAATTCTTCCTGTGGAGTCCTAAGTAGTAAGGAGGAAAGGTCTCGAAGCAATGCATCTGTATTGGAAGCGGGCACCAAGGGCTCCCACTTTTCTACTAAATCTGCCACAGGGGTCCCTTGAATATGGGTAATCACATCCCCAACCTGTAAAGGATGATTCTTTGCATAACCAGAATCGAAAAACCGGGATACCACCAACTGGTTCTCTACAAATGCGGCTTTGAAGGGCGGGCGATTTCTCCCTTGATCTTCCGTGTGCTGATTGAAAGATGAACCTATGAAAGCATGACTGTCATTGATCTCGGCAATCAAGCGCATCATGGTTCGTTCGTATTCTAACTCATTTTGGGCTGCCAGGATAGGAGCAATGTGCTGTCGCAATACTAAGTCCCAGTCAGTATTGGTAATGTTTCTGTAAGGGGAATAGTAGTGTACCATATTCCAGAATCGGTACAAAGCCAACAACCGAAATCCGGCATCGGGGTAGGCATGTTGAGCATAACCCGCTTCGTTGCTGAAGTCCGCCATGGATCCCCATTCCGCTTGCTGAACGTAGTACTGTTGGCCTTGCGCCCGGTTATCAAATAGGTATTGAAGCGTATTGCGCAACTCTAAGTGGAGATTTCCTTCTTGCCACCAAGCATGATCGGCCTCTAATGCAAGCTTACCTGGCGCTACTCCGCAAACTTCACAGGCAGGCACCTCCCCTAGTCCATCAATCCACTCAACCAGCAAAGCGTCTCGTTGCAAAGTGGTGGTAACGGCCAAGTACTTGGGCAGAAACCGGAATAACTCATAGTCCCAATGGTATTGGGCCTTGGTAACGGCCGGATGATGGTACTTCAAAAACCCCCAAACCTTGCCCAGTAACTCCAGATTGTCCAGCACGTTGTCAGTCAACGTAGGCATAACCACCTGCGAACCCATATCAAAGGTTACATCTTCCGGAATTGTTACAGGGGATTTTAGGGGTGCTTCCGTATAGGGCACCCCGTCGAGGGTCAACTGCAAATCATCCACCCAAAGCTTGCCCTTCTCCCACACAAAAGCAGCCAATTCTATCTTCGTTACTCTAACCTCTTGAGGATAGGGAAGCTCTACTTCTATGTACTGCCAGTCAAACGTACCGTTGAGGCGAAGTTTGCGTAAATCCTCATACCCTAACCGGGGCTCTATCCTAAGCCGGAGTCCGGCATAGCCTCCTTTAATATTTTCTCCTTTGATCCAGCCGGAAAGTTTGATAGTCTGCGCTTCATACTCCCGGTCCAAATCCACTTTCCAAGCTCCGTAGCACGACCTATGGGTCGATTCAATCACCGCCGAATACCGTCCACTGTGTACAGTGGTACTATCCAGGTACATCTTGGTCAGGTCATTATCAATAAAGGTATACCAGCCCTCGGGTATGCCTTCGGTGTGGGTCTCGAATCCAAAATCGGCCACCGGTTGAGCCCAGGCTGTTATCGAAGAGATAAAAAAGAGGAAAAAGACAAGGCGTTTCATTGGTAATAGGTTTGTTGAGTTTACGAATGAAGTTAGTATTCAAAGCAGAGTGAACAGAAGAGGGCGAACGAACCCTACGGACTGAAGGGTCGCAGAACTAACGTACGTCAGATAAAAACACCTGACTTGCGCCTAAAAACCAGCCTTATCCAAATTCACACACCTGAAACGATGGCTGAATAGCCTCAAAAACCAAGCCCGAGGGGCGTTCATCAACTCCGCTGATCAAAGGGTAGGCCCGTCGAAAAGAAATATGGGTTTATCATTCGGTAAACAACCGCATCGACCGAAAACCCGGACACTCTTCCAGGAAAATACCTCCTGGCAGTCTGGTGATAGAAATGAGGTGTTAGTCTAGTATCCGCAGCTTGGCGAAGCTAAGCAGCAGGGTCTTCTCTCCTACTTTTTCAAAGTTGACGGTGGCTTTCTTCTGCGCACCCAAGGTGTCCATTTTAGTCACCTCCCCAAAGCCAAACTTAGGGTGTTCTACCTTCATACCTTCGTCCAGCTTGCTGGTATCAGAGGCCACAAAGTTGGGGCTGGGTTTGTGCACTCGCTGGTTAGGACTGGGGGCATTGCGGCGCGCCACGCGGGCTTCGAGTGCGGAGCGGCTGAAATTCTGCGTGAGGTAGGTCTGGCCTACCGGATTACTAGCGCTTTTGCTCCGGTTCACGTGCATCACCTGAGGATCTATCTCCTCAATGAAACGACTAGGCTCGCAATTTTTGAGTCGACCAAACCGGTAGCGAGTCAGCGCATAGGTTAGATAGAGTTTCGTCATAGCCCGAGTGATGGCTACGTAGAACAACCGGCGCTCTTCTTCCAGATCTTCCCGGCTCTCAATCATCATCTGCGAAGGAAATAAGTCTTCCTCCAGCCCCACTACAAATACATGTTTGAATTCCAGCCCCTTGGCCATGTGTATGGTCATCAGAGTAACCTTATCGGGATCGTCATCACCCTCATCCTGGCTGGTAAGTAGCGTAACTTCTTGCAAGAAAGCCGCCAGGCTACGGTCCGGCAGTTCCGGATTGTCCACAAACTCCTTGATGGCATTGAGCATCTCCTGCACGTTCTCGTACCGGCTTAGGCCTTCTATGGTCTTATCCTCGTACAGCTCACGTAGCAAGCCACTCACCTTCGCGATTTCCTGAGCCGTTTCGTAGGCGTCCTTCTTCTTCATGTCGATGATGAAGCGCTCAATCATGACCACGAAGTTGGCCACCGCGGTACCAGACCTACCGCCTACATATTGCCCCACGTTCTGAAGCACCTCCCACAGGCTAAGTCCGTGCTCCTCAGCAGCAACCATGATCTTATTCACGGTGCCCGTACCAATACCCCGACGGGGCAGGTTAATGATCCTTCGCAGGGCCTGCTCATCATTCGTATTCACCACGAATCGCAGGTAGGCTAGTAGGTCCTTAATCTCTTTACGCTGGTAGAAGCTTAGCCCCCCCACCACCTTGTACTTGATGTTCTGTCTACGTAGGGCTTCCTCTATCGCTCTCGACTGGCTGTTGGTCCGGTAGAGCACCGCAAAATCCAGGTTATTCAGTTGGTTTTGGGCCTTCTCTTCAAAGATGGTACTGGCCACCAGGCGGCCTTCTTCGTTGTCAGACGTAGCCTTTACCAGTTCCACAAATTCACCCTCTCCGTTTGCTGTCCAAACCTCCTTATGGAGCTGGTTCTGGTTGTGCTTGATCACCGAGTTGGCTGCCTGTACAATGCGGTTGCTGCTCCGGTAATTCTGTTCCAGCTTGATCATGTTCAGCTCTGGAAAATCCTTCTCAAAATTGAGGATGTTCTGGATATCCGCTCCGCGGAAAGCATAAATACTCTGGGCATCGTCTCCTACTACGGCAATGTTTTGGTGCACCGCACTCAGCTTACGCGTGATCAGGTACTGGCTCAGGTTGGTATCCTGAAACTCGTCTACGAGCACGTACTTGAACCGGTGCTGATATTTATTCAGGATATCATCGTGGTCACGAAAAAGGACATTAGTATTGAACAGCAGGTCGTCAAAGTCCATCGCACCCGCCTTGAAACAGCGGTCCGCATAGATACGATAAATCTCACCCATCTTAGGCCGTTGGCTGGTCTCATCATCGGCCATGTAGATAGGATTCCGGTTATATTCTTGCCAGCTCACCAGGCGGTTTTTGGCTGCTGATATCCGGTTGAGGCACACATTGGCTTTGTACAGCTTATCGTCCAGGTTAAGCTCTTTCACTATCTGCTTCAGCAGCGTTTTACTATCGTCAGTATCGTAGATGGTGAAGTTATTGGGGTAGCCCAGACGATCTGCCTCGGCCCGCAAGATTCGGGCAAACACACTGTGGAAAGTCCCCATCCAAAGGCTACGAGCCTCGTTGCCCACCACCTGTTCAATCCGATGGCGCATCTCCCCAGCCGCTTTATTGGTAAAGGTGAGGGCCAGGATATTGTACGGATCTATGTGATGCTCGCGCATCAGGTGCACGATGCGAAAGGTAAGCACCCGTGTCTTGCCCGAACCTGCTCCAGCAATGATCAGGGTAGGTCCTTCGGTTTTAATTACGCCCTCGCGCTGGGGGGGATTGAGTGTTTCCAGATAGTCTTGCATGCGCCTCGCTTCAGATCAATCGCGAAGATAGCAAGGGCCGGGATGAAATGCGCAAAATAACGGGCTTGTGGAGAATTCGAGTTTCGAGGCGGGAATTTCTAAATAGGTGACCCGACATTGGAGAGAACCAATGAGTAAAGTAGGCATCATATCCAAGATGCCATCCACCTTCGCTTTTGCTATAGAAAATGAACGTAAGAAGGAAGGGGGTGGGATTAACCGACCCTGAATACTCAATGCACCACAGGATACTGTCTCCTCGCGCACTACTAGCCGTGGAAAAGTGAAGCAAGAATTTCTAACAGATTCCACCTACCAAACCCCGACCTTCCAGGGACAATTTTCTATCTTAGAGTGTTTTAGCCACAGTACCGACCTTAGCCGCCCGCTACGTATGAATATTCTCTCTCCGTTCCTTATCGGAATAGGCTTGATAGTGTGTACCCAAACATCTCTGGCACAGGATGTTGATAATAATCGTCAGGCAATAGAATTGGTGAAGTTAGCTGAGGATGTCAAACAATTTGACCCCCGAGGGCCTCTTGTCCAGATTCGTGAGCTGTACTCTCAGGCAGCCGAGTTCGACCCTAACCTGGTAGAAGCGCGGTACCAAACAGGACTTTACTACTTGATGACGGAGCAACATCACATGGCAGTCCCGCATTTGGAAAAGGTAATAGAGCTCAACCCTGACTACAATATATCGCTCCGTTTTCATATGGCTCGTGCCTACCAATATGCTGGGGAATACAACAAAGCCATTGCGGAATATGAAAAGTATTTGGAACAGCTGGGCGTGGGCAGTGGTAGCAATTCTAACCGCCTATACAAGCACATTGAAGAATGCCAGGCGGCCTTGGCATTGGTGAAGAAACCGGTACCGGTACAAATCACGAACCTGGGAGACAGAATCAATTCCGAATGGCCGGACTACGCTCCTATGGTAGACCATCAAGAACAGCTGCTGTTCTTTACCTCTAGAAGGGAGACGAACAACCACAGCGATTTGGTAGATGATGATCTGTTCTATTACGAAGAAATCTACTTCTCTCACAAGGAAGGAGCTACCTGGGGCGAAGCACATCAGCCAGGATCCATCCTGAATACCCGAAAACACGACAGCAACCTGGCTTTGTCACCAGACGGTAAAACGCTTTACTTATACAGTGATAAAAACGGCGGGGACATTTATTATTCCACGCAACAAGCCAATGGTTCATGGTCGGTCCCAGAACCGGTAGTAGCCATAAATTCACCTTACCGGGAAAGCGGAATTACCTTCTCAGCCGATGGCTCACGGGTATACTTTGTCAGTGACCGGCCTGGGCATATGGGAAACGAGGTAAACACTGACATATACTACGCACCGCGGCTGTCCAACGGTAAATGGGGGCAAGCCCGCAACCTGGGCGAGGAGGTGAATACACCTTATGACGAGGAAAGTCCTTTTATGGATCCGGATGGAGTGACACTCTATTTCAGCTCGCGCGGCTGGAATACCATGGGCGGATTCGATGTGTTCAAGACCACGTTCCAGCCCGAAACCCGCACCTACTCCCACGCAATCAACCTGGGGCATCCGCTCAACTCGCCAGAGGATGAGCTAGGTTTTACCGTGACACTAGATGGGCAGCGGGCTTATTATTCTACCACCCGCAAGGATAGCTATGGCTATTCAGATTTGTATCAGATAAAACTATCTACCTATCAGTCCATTCGGACCTTGGGAGTAGCATTAGACTAGAGAGTAGGGGCCCAAATCAAAGTTGTGTACGATGGCTTAATTCTAATTAATCCACTACAGTACGGGGTAGATTGAGTGGCAAACGAGTTAACAGTTCATAATTCAGTTGGTTACTCATTTCGCCAAAAGCAGACACGCTTACGGTTCGTTTGCCCTGCTTCCCAATGAGAATAACCTCGTCTCCTTTCTGAACCTCAGGGACCTCCTTGATATTAATAATGACTAAGTTCATATTGACAAACCCCACCACCTGAACAGCACGATTTCGGATCAACACCTTCCCCACATTGCTCAAGCTACGCCCAAAACCATAAGCATAGCCCACCGGCACCAAGGCAATCTTCATGCGCTTGGGCGCCATAAAGGCGGTGCCGTAGCCAATGAATTCGCCCATATTCACCTCCTTTACCGACATCACGGAGCTCTTCCAGGTAATCACCCGTTTCAGCGGGTCGCGGTAGCGTTCCTGCCCTTGGGGTTTCCCTTCACTCTTGCGCCGGATGGAGTCGATAAGGGTCTCGGAGCTGGGCCAAAAACCATAGGTGAGGATACCCACCCGTACCATGTCCAGGTGGGTTTCGGGGTACCGCACTACTCCGGCAGAGCAGGCGATGTGCCGATACTTGGGGTGAATTCCAGCATCCTGATAGAGCGCAAGCTGGTCATGGTAGCGTGCTATTTGCGTCTGAATACGCAGATAATTCTCTACCCGCTCTGCGCCGGCCAAGTGGGTGCAGACTCCTACCACCTCAAATTGCTCGGGGTGGTTTTGGATCAAGTTAATCACTTCTTCAGCGGATTCCTCACCAAACCCGGTGCGGTTCATACCCGTTTCCACCTCAATATGAATACGGGCGGGTTTGCCAATCCGCTGACTCGCCGAAAGCGCGGCGTGGAGCCGATCTAGCTCAAACACAAAAAACTCAATATCCTGCTCTATGGCCCAGGGTAAGTCTTCATTCTCGATCATACCCATGATCATTACGCGCGAGTCAGGTTTTTTTTTGATCCGGCAAACGACTTCGGCTTCTTCGGCATTGAACACCGCAAAGTGATCCACCCCCAGTTCTTCCAGTAGGGGCACCAGCGTTTCTATGCCGTGCCCGTAGGCGTTCCCTTTGACTACCGTAGACAGGCGAACTTTCTTGCCAATCAGACGGCGAATAAAATTGAGGTTAGTTTTAAGGGCAGACTTACTGAGTTCGATGGAGGAGGTATGCAGCATAGGGAGCGGCTATTCGATTCTTTTCTCAATGTAATTGGAATTCATGAGACCTAATACTCCCATGTATTCTAACCGGAAAGGAATCATGTCGCCTACCTTATACTCATTCGGGTTTTCTCCCAGGTCCAATACAATCATATCACTGCTAGCCCCGGCAATGTCAAATTTCATGTGGTCTTCCAGAATCAAAAACTTGGGGTCCAGTTCCAGCAGTCCAATATCCAGGATGGCTCGGAAAGAGGTTTTCCCGTAATCATCCGGATCAATCTCCTGGGTTTCGCCTGAAGGATTGGTCCCCATCTCACCCATGGGCACCAACGGCTTCTCGGTAATCTCAATAATCTCCGTGTAGAGCCGAAACACATCGTTGTGCATACCGGGGAGGGTCGAATTATCGAACAAGTTGGCGCCAAAGTAGAGGGTTTCGCCAATGCGGAAATGGTTCACACCTTTAGGTATCTGCTGGTTCATCAGCAGCGGTATGGTCACCGAAGTACCACCAGATACCCAGGGAATCTTCCGGTCGAATTTGAGTTCAATTATCTGCTTGTAAAGGCTCAGTTGGATGAGTTTATCCTGAGATGGCATCACACCATACAGGCAATTCAAATTAGTCCCCAGGCCTACAATCTCCAGATTAGGCAGTTCAAACACTTGGGCGTAGAAATCAACCAGATCCTCCCCCATGACACCTTCACGGAGGTCTCCGGTCTCGATCATGATGATGACCTTATGCATTTTATCCTGCCGCATGGCTTCTTCCGACAGCAGCTTCATAGTGTAGTATTCGGTGTTCATGCTCACATCCGCATACGTCACAATGCTCTTGATGCTTCGCTTAGCCGGGGGCTTGATGTACACCGTTTGCACTTGGGGAGCCAATTTTTTGACCATTTTCAGGTTGCTTACCCGGGAATCGTGGATTTCCTCCACTCCCAAGTCCAGCACCTCTTGCAAAAAGGTGCGGTGACCACAAAGCAGCTTACTCACTATACCCCAGTCCATTTCACCTTCCTCCATCATATTCTTCAGGAAGGTGAAATTATGCTTAAGCTTTTCTCGGTAGAGTTTAAGGTAGGCCATGGAGGATTAGGATTTGTGAAAACGCATCTCCGCGTATTTGGTGGTAAACCCTAACCGCTCGTAGAGCCGCTTGGCTGGGTTGTCGTACTCCACATGCAGCGCCACATCTCCTTTGGCCAAATCCATGGCCTTTTGCATGAGTTGGGCGCCCAGGCCTTGTCCCCGGGTATCGGCCGCTACGGCAATGTACACCAGGATATTGGGCGGGATGTATCCTTCCATACCCGTGTGGTTGATCACCACGGCCCCCTTGATGGCCTCACCCCCGCGGGCTAGCAGCACAAAACCACCTTGGTGGGCATGAGGACTCAGCGCATAGTCCAGGCATTTCAAAATATCCTCCTTAGGATCTCCGTACTCTCCCAAGGCCACGAAGAGAAAATCAGCAATTTCCTGCTTTTGTAGCGTAGTGGCCGAGTCAATGGACATAATGGTTTGGAACGTGTAGACTTTCTTAGGCGATGAATCACTCATGATTAGGTTGTTGTTTTGGAAGAAGGATTGGGAAATAGATAGGAACCCGTAACGAAGAGCAAAGTGGCCACGGCAATGCCGAATGCATTGGCATTGAGATCGTAGGGCAGAGCTACCGAAAAGGACTCAAGCAGCGAGGTAGTAAGGCCACCGCCTATCATGGCCAGCAGCGCTCCGGTAGGGCTGCTGCGTTTCCAGTACAAGGCGCCTAGCAGGGGCACCAAAAGGCCCGAAACCATGAAGGCATAGGACAGCAGCATTAGGTCCAGTACGTTGGTAGCTAATGAGGCCAACAGCAAGGCTACGGCTCCTAACACCAAGGTAGCTATCTGGGCGGTGCGGAGCATCCGCGGATGCCCGGGGTCTAGCCCTAACCAGCGGCTGAGCAGGTCGGTCACAATATTCCCAGAGGCCGCCATCAGACAGCTATCTGCCGTACTCAGAATGGCCGAGAAGTAGGAGGCCATCATGAGGCCCATGAGGCCAAACGGTAGGATAGTACGCAGCAGCATCGGCAAGCCGGATTCAGGATCTACCTCGGCACCGGACAACACCCCTAGTTCCGCAAACATGCCCTGTTCGGCTGCCACACGGGCCATAAGCCCCAAGGCCACACCCAAAAAGGCCATAATGGGCCACTCAAACAGTCCAGCGATGAACCACGCTTTGCGGGCCGTTTTTACATCACGGGCCGCATAGATGCGTTGGTAGAGCGTCATGCCCACAAACCAGATGGGCACAATAGTGACACCCCAGTTAAAGAGTTGTACTCCTGATACGTGATCCAGACGAAGCATTTCTGGAGCCACAGCAGCACGAATGGTTTCCCAGCCTCCTACTGCATTGTAAGCCATGGGTAGGCCAATAAACAGGAGCCCTCCCATAAGCAAAATCCATTGGACGGTGTCAGTGTAAATCACCGCTTTGATCCCCCCCATTACAGTGTATACTACCGCTATTACCCCCATAATGATGAGGGCGTGGGTTAAGCTCAATTCAGTAAAGGTTCCCGATGCCAACTTAGCACCGGCCAGCAATTGGGAGGAGGTAAATCCGGCATACCCTACTGCCGAAATAATAGCTGCTACTACTGCCACACGGGCCGAATAGTAATGGCCGAAAAGCTGAGGAAAGGTGAGCAGTTTGGCAAATTTTGGGTTGCCCTTTACTAGTGGAATGAGGAAGACCGCAGCAAGCCAGGCACCTACCAAACCGGTGAAGAGCATCCAAGAACCAGAAAGTCCGATGGTGAAGCCCAAACCACCTAAACCAATAGAAAAACCTCCACCTACATCTGTGGCTACTGCAGAAAGGCCAATGTGCACGCTACCCATTTGCCGCCCGCCTACATAATAATCGTCTGTACCTTGATTTTTTCTTAGAAAATAGAAACCCACAGCCAGCATCCCCACCATATAAATGATGAAGATGATCAGGTCAATAAAATGCATGGAAAATTGTATCGTTTGGATTGGTGTGTGATGCACGAGGAAATCACACTGTATCCTGCTGCTACTCCAGAATGTAGCGCCCAATCGCCCCCGATTTCACGCCAAAGGTCATGAATTCAACACTGGCATTCAAAAAAAACTGAAAATGGTGTCTCAATAATAAGAACAACAAGTTATAATCGGCAATCAACAGTCAGCCATTTTTAAGCGATGAAAATTGACTTATTCCAATATCCAACCGGCAACTAGCCCGAAGTCAACGTTATCCACCCCCCTCCAAATCCGGGTTATCTCCGAGGAAGTGTACAATTAAGAATCTCGAGTAAAAGGAATTTTACCTAGAACACTTTCAGAATTCGAAGAGCATACGGGAATTAACCTTTACAAAAGAGGAGTTAGATGCCAAGATTTTGGAGCATGGTCACCACCTCCTGTGCGCACCCCCAGCACAAAGTGATACCGGCCCCACCATGGCCGTAATTGTGGATCAGGACACTCTCTTCCGCTATGGATTCCCTCTCCAGGCGCACGGATGATCTACCAGGGCGTAACCCCGCTTGATTAGCAAGTGTAGGGAGTTGTTCGATGGAAGGATAAAGTACCTGGGCATCCTGTTTCATACGGTCTGCTAGTTCGACATCAATTTCACATTTCCAGGAGCCCTCTACAGCAGTACCGCCTACCACGGTATCTCCTTGTCGAGGAATGATGTAGATTAACGTACCTGCATCATCCACGAGCAGTACTTTATCCTCAGAGGTAGGCAAAGGGCCCATTTTCCGCACCTGACCTTGGATAGGGAAAAGCTCCTGGTCTCCTAGTAATTCCCGAGAACCCAATCCTGTGCAATTGATGACTACTGAGTATTGTTGGGTAAGTTCAGCCAGAGAGGCTAGCTTTTTTACAGTGACAACTACTCCTTGCTGCTCCAAACTTTCTTGCAGCCAGGGTAGGTACAGGGCAGTGTCAGCAACGGGCACCTTGAATTCGGCAGCCGCTTGAAAAGGCTCCGGTAATCCCTCCGAAGGCAACCACTGGAATCCTTCAACCATAGGTGCCCAATCGGGGTCCTGCTTAGGGAAAAAAAAGTATTCTACCATGGGTTGGATGCGAACCCCGGGCACTCCAGCAGCCGCCTGTTTTCTAAATTCCGCTAGCGTATGTTCAGACCAAGGCAAGGCTCTTTCTATAGGCTGCACCTTGTAGGGATACCACAACCCCGCTGCCACCATGCTGGTAGTGCCTTCGGGTAATGATGCCGTAAAAATATCTACAGAATACCCAGCCGCTACTAAACTAGTAGCCGTACTAAGCCCAATAATACCGGTACCGACCACCGCAACGGTAGATGAGGATGCCATTCCCTTGAGGATTTATTGATACATGATGCTGGCCAATTTAATGTGATTAAGACAAAATCAGGATCCCTGGTAATCTTTTCCTAATCTAAACTGCCACTCAAAAACCACACGTCTCCAACGCTGTGAGGGCCTCTCTGTACCGAGCCTCTAGCTGCCTGGCAAACTGCCCGGCTACATCGAGCTGGATGATGAGAGACTCAAAGTCATTGGTTTGTAAACTGACCACCGCCAGGTCCAGCTGCTTCAACAATTTGTCTTGCAGTGAATAGGCTGATTCCAAGGCCAGCAGACACTCGAAAGAAAATCCTTGGCTGATCTGCGGTATCCGCAGCGCCGTACCCCAGGCTACATCGGATAGCGGGGGAAGCTCGAACTCGAAATGGGTGCCGCCCCGGTACAGGTAACGGCCCTCTTTAAGCGCTACCGAATCTTTATACCTAAAAAAACCAGGATACGTAGCCTCCAGCGTAGCCTTTTGGTTGGGGGTGGCAATCACCTGATCGGAATCCTCATGGAAGAAACCCCGATAGGTCTGCCAGGCCTGAGGAAGTCGTTGATTGAGAGAATCCGCGATCCGTAATTCCTCAAGGTTAGCCGTAACCTCTTGTTGCAAAATCACCATTGCTTCCTGTTGGCTACTCCGTGTCTGCCGATTCTGGTTCCAGTTGTTGAACCAAATGCTCAGGTTGATGGCAACAAAGATGAGGACTACCTCACCGATGACCTTGGACCAGGATACTTTGGGGAGTTTTACCATGGGATATAGACTAGGAGCTAGACCGCTTTGCTGATGGATGCTAGATACAAGAGTAAAGACGAAAGATTCAAGCTGATTTGGTGGAACCTTAGGACCTTAGGGTTGAAAGGATGTTTACCAGCTGCTCTGCCCGGTTCGATTCTTGAAAATGAGTAGCTACTTGCTCCCTTACGCGTTGACTCCGTGCGGGCAGGTCCTTGGCGGTTAGCACATGCCCCTCCACAAAAGCCTGTAACCCATCCGGATCGGTAGTGGGCACCACAAATCCCGCTTCGCCTACACGCTCGGGCAAGCCACATACCGCCGACACCACAGGTATGCACCCGCAGGCCATGGCCTCGATGACAGCCAACCCAAAGGCCTCAAACAAAGCCAACTGAATAAAGAAAGTACTCCGTTGGTAGTAAGCCACAAGTTCCTCGTGCTGCAAAAAGCCCAAGGGTTTTACGTTGGGTGGAATCGGCAAAGGCAAGTCGGCCGCATTCATGCCTGCCACATAGAAGGCACAATTGGGTAGACGGCCCGCTAGCTCCAAAATACCCTTCAGGCCCTTGCGCTCTATCTGCCCGGGTACACATACAGTAAAAAAGGACCGGGGCTCCCGAACTTCAAATACACCCCAAGGCCAGCGTGCTAGGTCTATTCCATTGTTCACTACGGTAGTTGGCGTGGTCAGCCCTGGGAAGAAGTGAAGTACCCCTTGGGTTTGCTCCCCCACCACCGGATACGCTGGGTTGTGGGTGCGCAATAACGCCTCACTCACGGGCAGCAAGCATGTTGCATTTTGGTAGGCCACCTTTAGCACTCGCTTCAACCAGGGCTTGCGCAGGCTACCGTACCGGATAGAAGGCATCGATACCGCATCGGCTCCGTGGAGGATAATATACACGGGAGTACGGGTGAGCCTACCCATGAGTGGGGGAAATAAAGCCCCGTACCCTCCAAAGGAGACTACCACGGCATGCGTACCCGGCAGATGCCAAAGCAACTGCAAGAACTCCACCACTAGGTACCAGGGATTGAGCCAGCGCCGTTTGCTCCAAGGATGCCGAACCTCCACTACCCGAAAGTGCGCCTTGAGCAGCCGGATATCCTGAACTACCATGTAACCGTTCAGCGGAGAGATAAAGAGAATTTTGGGCGGTTTTGCGGCCATAGCATTCAACTTCCGCACAAGGTAAACAGGCCGGGCCATTCAGGAAACGATTAGAGGTTGAGATAATGAACCCATGGGTTGTTGGGGCAATGCTACAATGCCGTGTCCCGCCTTTTGAATATGCAATTGATTCATGGCACTCGTACCTCAATTTCTCCCAATTCGCGCCCACACACCCCCCGAAGCCCCCTCTATCTGGAGAATGCATAATTATGCTTAGGTTTGGCGCTATGCCACCCATTTCCTCCTCCCAAAAGCTGAAGTATTTCTGGCTCTTTCCGGTGATCAAAAAGTCCTTATCGCTGGTATTCGGTCAGCGGAATTCCAAAGGTACCGATACCTCTCCCCAGCTATTCTTCACCCTGGGTTCGGGCCGAACGGGCAGCACCCTGCTAGCCAAGTTACTCAACCGCCATTCGGCGCTGTTCCTACCGCCTGAGCAGCGGGCTTTGCCTTACATCCTCATGATCTGGTATACCCAACCCCGGCTAACCTGGGAGCAGTTTTGTGGGAAGGCGATCCGCAAGCTTAGGGAAGGAAACAACGGCTGGGCGCTAAATGAGGAATCCTACGACCGACTATATAAAGTAGTGAGCCAGCTACCGTCTGAACAGCATTCGCCGCTCGCTTTTTACGAGCACATGGTAGCTACCCAGGTTCCGGAAGACCAAGCCCCCCAAGGCTACGGGGACCATGCTCCCTTAATGACGTACTTCGCACCGTTGATTGCCCAGGCCTTTCCAGAAGCCAAATTCATCTTTATGGTGCGCAATCCATGGGATGTAGTGTACTCATACCGCCGCATGGAAGGGGCTGAGGANNTGCAGGATCCTCGCCGGGCTGCCGAGCGCTGGGCACACAGCATTCGCATGTACCAGCGGATGCGAAGACGATTTCCTAACCGCATCCACCTGGTGCGCTATGAGGACTTGGTATTGAACACGGAGAATACGGTAACGGCCCTACTGGATTATCTGGGCTATGCAGTTGAACCCAACATATTCACCGAAGCCGAGCCCCAGGTAGAGCTCAACCCACAGGGCCACTCCTTCCAACACAACATCCAAAAACCCATATTCACCTCCTCCGTCGGGAAAGGGAAAGAGAAACTCACCGCTACAGAATTAAAAACGGTGGAGCCCATCATAATGAAAGGGGCGCAGCAAATGGGATATCCTCGTTGATGAATGCTGGACCAGGAAAGCCTTCTGGTGTGAGCTATCCGGTTGAGACGTTCCTAGTCCCGACAAAAAGAGGAGCACCTTGATGCGCTCGGTGAACCGCGGGCGACCTTCGGCAATTATTTAGAATGAGACACAGGGCAATCGGGTTTAAAAACAGGGTCAGAATTATATTCCGAACCGATAAACCTCCCCTTGCCTAGACGTAATAAAATTTAGGCTACAACCTTTCTGTAGGGGGCGTAGCATGCTACGCCCCCTACAGAAAGGTTAAACCCGATTGCCCTAGAATGAGACACCATACTCCTTGTCTACTTTGAAAATCTTAAGAAATTACGAGGAAACTGAATAACCGAACGACACATATTCCACTCCCATGCATTACCTCTTTCGGCTCTCCACTTGGGTTATCATACCTCTGGTTTTCGCCTCCAGCTGTACTCCTTCCACCACCAGCGACCAGCCAACCCGGCCCAACATCATCTTGATAGTGGCCGATGACTTGGGCTTCTCCGACCTAGGGAGTTTTGGCAGTGAAATACGCACGCCCCACCTCGACCAACTGGCTTCTCGCGGATTGCGAAGCACTTCGTTTCATACCGCGCCTACCTGTTCGCCTACGCGAGGGATGCT
>DMST01000243.1 GCA_003454975.1 Cytophagales bacterium
GCTCGTGGGGGTCTCGCGGCATCGCCGTGCTACCCGGTACCTACCGGGTGGTCATTCGCTATGGTGAGGCTACCGACGAAACCACGGTTACGGTGCTGGCCGATCCGCGCTACGACTTCGATCCCTTCGTGGACAGGGACTTATATCAAGCTCAAATATATCTGAACGGTAGACGTGAGCAACTGATGGGCCTACTAGAAACCCTGGATGAGCAACGAGAAAAGGTGGATAAACTTCGCACTTCTCTTTTGGAGTCTGATAATACAGTTATGCTCACCCATGCCGAAACTATGCTCCTCAAAATAGACTCCATTAAGCATTTGGCTTTAGGCAAACCTGTTCTGAAGCAGGTAGGCGCGTACCAGTCTTTTGAAGTTACCCCCATAAGCACCCTTCGTGCTATGGAGCAGAAGTTTATGAGCGCCCATGCCCGGCTCTCTGATCAAGAGCTTACCCTACTTCGAGAGGCAGCTAGAGGAGTAGAATCCTTTGCGCTTCTAGTGGATGCTTACCAGCGAGAAACATGGGAGCCCTTTGTGGAGGAGGTGAAAGAAATGGGGGTGGTTTGGGAGTAATGGATTTAGTCTATCCATTTGGGTTTTCTAGCACCCTGCCGGGAGGATGGTAACTTAGAAAAAGGTGCCTCGCCAAGTTTGTTTTCTGCTATTCAAACAGCTCACTAAAATCTCCCGAATAGCTATTCCGAAAGTCCAACTGCTCCTGAGAAGAAGCAAACATGAAATCAATGGGCGCACCATCATCCCACAATCCTAAGGACCAGGGGCCATCAAGTTCAGCGTACATGGCGAATCCGTTGAGTTGCCCCGCTACAAAGAATCCCATGGTCATTTGGCCTTCTTCGGTTATCATCAGCCCGAAACCATCTTCACAATTGCCGGATACACAGCCCACCGGTATATCTTCAAACCGGGTCACTTCTTCGGTGTAGCTGCGGACTTTTTTTCCATCTTCCGTCAGGGGTTCGGTAGAGATTTCGAAGCCAGTAAAAAGAGCGCCCCAATCAAAAACCCCAAGGGCAAAACCTCCATTGGGGAGGATTTTAATGCCGGTGTATTTAAGCTTACCGTCTTCGAAGTGGCCCAACCTCAAATAGTTATCTGTCATGGCGAGTCCTATTCCATTCTGGGTAAAACCTTCGGCTTCCATGATGGCTTCCCATTGTGGGGGAGAAGTCAGGAAATCCGGCGTGTCCCAGGAATATTCCAGGCCACTGCCTGTAAACTTCCCATTTTCTACTGCCCCAATGCCGAACCGTTGATTGGTTTGAAACCACGCTCCAAAGTAATTGAGTTGACCCTTGATGAAAAATCCAGCAGTGAGCCGACCCAATTGAGGTTTAAGCTTTTGTCCCCAACCGTGCGGTATTCCATTCCTCCATTCTCCCAGGTGGATATCGCCATTCGCATAGGTCATCTTACCCCAACCGAATTGGCAGTTGCCTTCGCAGGTTCCTGTTTGATAACTGGTGGACGTACGATTACTCGCTGAAGCTTGGGAGATATCCTGGTTGCCGGTGATCATAATGGGTAAAAGAGCCGCTAATAGGAAACTATAGAACTGCATAGCAAATCGTAAATAACTATTTAAAAACGGTAGATAGTCATTTTATGAGACTTTGCCATGTGCTGAGTGTTTCCAATTAAGCAAGGTAGAAGAACTGCTCCTTCACAATTTTACCGTTTTGCACTTCATACATAATCAGCTCATCTACTTCTACCCGTTGATCATTTTGCATCACTATCTTAGAATACATTCTGATACAAAAGTGGAATTTACTGAGTACCGGATCAGACACGTCAAATGCTTCCCAATGCATGATGGCTCCCAAAAATTCCTTTTCCTTCTGCAGAACACTGGTCAGACCAGCGGTTTGAGGGTTTGGATGAAAATCGGGTTCCAAGCTAATTACTGATGGAGCGAACAGTTCTTGTTGAGCAATAAGAAATTCCTTCTTCTTCAGTAGCGCTACTAGTCTTTTACTAATTGTGTCTAAGCTCATCTTGATATCCTTTGGTTAGGATTCAAAATTCTTGAGGAAGCCAGCCTAAAATCTTGAGAATTGTCAAGAAATAATCAGGAGCTTTTTTTAAGTCTGCTAAGGGTCTCTTCTGAAATGCCGAGCAGCGAGGCAATGTATTTTGAGGGGACATTCAGGAATAGATCGGCATTTCTTTCCATGAAGGCCTTCACGCGCATTTCGGCTTTCATGCTAATGAGCTCGAAGGTGCGGTATTCCAAAGCGCTGAGCGCTCGCGTGAGCAGGAGGTTTTCAAAATCAAGCCATTCACGGTAGTCATGGCAAAGCTGGAAATGACTATCTACTTTGATGGTATGTAGTTTGGAATCCGTAAGGGCTTCTACATTCCAATAGCTGGGTTTACGGTCCACAAAACTACTGATGGCAGTAATGAATTTTCCACGCCCGCCCATCCAAACGGTGGTTTCTTTGCCATTGCTATCCGTGGAATACATTCGCAGATAGCCCGACTCAATAAGTGCGAGTTTGTTAGCAATTTCTCCAGCCTTTACCAGTAGTCCTTTCCTGGGAAGATCAATTTCCTCGAATTTTGATTCGATTTCAGTGGCCAGGGAAGGGGGCAGGCTGATCTGTTTATTAATGGTAGTTAATAGAAAACTCAAGCATACATGATTTAGGCCCCTCAGTACCTTAATGAAGGTACGAATCTTATTCTTCAAAGAAGGGGGCGCTCAGCCGGTTAAGTAGTACCCCTCCAATCTAAGAAGACAAATTTCATACCCTCGGCCATCCTAGGAAAGTAGCGGTACTACACCTACTTTCGCAGGCAAAATTCCATACAACGTTATGAGCCAAAATAACCCCATTAAAAACGCCGACAACCCTCAGGTTTTCTTCGAGATCGCCATTGATGGTGTACGCTCCGGAAAAATTACCTTTGAGTTGTTTGCCGACGTAACACCCAAAACCGCAGAAAACTTCCGCCAGCTATGCACCGGCGAAGCTGGGTTTGGGTACAAGGACAGCAGCTTTCACCGCATCATCCCTCAGTTTATGTGCCAGGGCGGTGACTTCACCAACCATGACGGCACGGGCGGTAAGAGCATATACGGCCCCAACTTCCCCGATGAGAATTTTGACCTGAAGCACGACAAGGTGGGCTTGCTCTCGATGGCCAACGCGGGCCGGAATACCAACGGTTCTCAGTTCTTTATCACCACCGTACTCACCCCTTGGCTGGACGGCAAACACGTGGTGTTTGGGCAGGTAATCGACGGTATGGATTTGCTGAAGCAGGTTGAAGGCCAAGGCTCACAAGGTGGGGGCACCCGTGTGCCTGTGATGATAGCCGACTGCGGAGAGGTAGCTAAATAGAACTACTATTCGAATCCCCAAAGTTGGAAGTTCGAATTTGGATATACATAGACAAGTTGGTTCGGATAGTTTTCCGAGCCACTTGTTAACATAAAATTTACTCTGCACGCATACCTTTTTTCCGGTTGAGGATTAGATTTGAAAAACACTCAATAGAAAACAGGTATTAGGTAGTTCATGAGTAAAGAAAGAAGGCGATCGGACACGGTGTGGAAGGTCCTCCTCGGATTTTTTATGTTCGTCCTTACCCGGAGGTACAAGCTGCTAATCTCCGGCAAGGAACTTTTGGCTGCTGAGGGGGCTAAGCTGGTGCTGCTGGAACACCCATCGCACATAGAGCCGATCATCATGGGGGTGATGGCTGCACAGGTGACGGATACGGTACCCGTGATCTCCGAGCAATTTATGCGCTTGCCCTTTTTTGGCGACGTTTTGCGGGCGTGGAATGCCGTCCCCGTCAGTGACCTGAAACTGGGCAATCGCGACCCAGAGGTCCTCACCAAAATTACGAAGGGTATGACCGATGCATTGGCCCAGGGCCGAACCATTCTGCTGGCTCCCTCCGGGAATATCACCCGAGGGCCCCTAGAGCGAATTGGGAATAAGCAAAGTGCCTATGCGGTGGTCTCTCAGGTACCAGATGGGGTAAAGGTGATTGGGGTACGGATAGATGGACTATGGGGCAGCATGTGGTCTTGGGCTTGGGAAGGAAAACGGCCTAGCTTCATATACAATATGTTGAAGGGAGGTTTTTACTTCTTTGTCAACCTGATCTTTTTCATACCTAAACGGGAAGTCCGTATTGAGTTTGTTGATATCACTGAAGAAGCCAAACAACAAGCCACCACGGACCGCTGGACTTTCAACAAGTACTTGGAAGAGTTCTACAACGCCAAGGGTCCGGAAACGCTGCGGTACATTAGGCACTTTTTCTTTTTGCCCAGCTGGAAGAAGAAACCGGAATCGGTGAAGGATTGATTTTTGGCTTTGTTATATTCCTCTTCTTTTGATTTCCGACTCACCAGTTCAAGTTTCAGATTAATCCATATGAGCGCAGCGCGCTATTTATGGAATTTGAACTAGGCCAGCGAAACCCGGGGGATGACCTTGGCTCCGGCTTTTGATCGAGACCTTCATTTTTCCAAACCATAGTCCCGGGTGAATATTTTTGCCCCAGCTGGCTTTGCCTTGGTAACTCCGGCTTTCCTTCAGGCAATTTCCTGATTCCTTCGTAATCTTGTCTTCATAGATCTTCCATTTGCACACCGGTGGCATCACGATAACGAGTACTTGATTTGCGCATAGAGTTATCTGTATTTGATCTGCTGATCCTGATTGGGATGGTGACTGGGGTCATATGTAGCCTACTGCTATTTCAGCGGTCGGCCCGGAAACCCTCTAACCGCTACCTGGCGTTAGGAATTTTAGCCTTTGTGTGGCTCAATACTAAAACACTGCTGCACTCCTTCGATCTATGGGACATCCATGGAGTGGGCTATTTCCCCAATGCCGTAGAGCTCACCTTTGCCCCGCTATTCTATTTGTATTTGCGCACCCTGGTGCAGCCTACCGTACCGCTTAGGCGGAAGGATTTGCTACACTTCATCCCCTTTGCCCTCTCCCAGGCCTATTCGGTGGTAGTATACTTAGCCACACTGCAAACGCATGATGTACTGGAAAAGCGACAGATTTCGGGCCGCTTATTCTTTGATGAGGTAAAGACTCTGGACGAATACCTGATGCTGGTGGGCATGGTGGTGTATCTGTACTTAGCCTATCCGCTGGTACGCCAAGCGAACCCAACCACCCAGCCGCGCGCGGCCGAGTTACGGTTTGTAAAACTAGTTTTTCGTGGCTTCGTGGTGATGGGTTTGTACTCGCTGGTCAACCTGATTCTCAACTTCTACCTTGGCTTTGCTTACGCCTGGCGTTGGCAACTGGCCAATGTGCTGGTGGCGTCTATGGTGTATTATCTGGGGATAGTGGGCTACAAGAACTCAGAGGTGCACACCGGTGGTTTCGCCTTGCGACCACCAAAGCCAGGACCTGAAAAAGTAAGTGTGGATCTACTCAACAAGCTGACAGCGGCGGTGGAAATTGAAAGGGTATATTTAGACCCCAAGCTGAGTTTGCGACTGTTGGCGCAACGGCTAGGGGTGAGTGAGCCAGAGCTTTCGAAGGCCATTCAGACGCAGTATCAGAAGAATTTCCGGGGTTTTATCAACGAGGTACGGGTGCGAGAGGTACAGGAACGCCTGCGGAGGGAAGGCCTGGGGAATTTGTCCTTACTTGGCTTAGCGAAGGAATGCGGGTTTAACTCTGAAGCGAGCTTTTACCGGGTATTTAAAGAGCATACGGGCATGACCCCCAAGCAGTATTTGGAGCAGCAGTAGCCTCCTCTTTTTACTGGATGAGGGTGAAGGGGCGCTCCGAAGAACGCCCCTGCTTATAGGTCTTAACCCCAATGCCATGCCCCAATGCATGGGAGTAATCTACTCTTGGTCCCACCATACGGGGGCGTTAATACTGTTGCCATTTTCGGCGGTGGCCGCCTCGTAGTTCTCCCGATTCAGCGCCTGTTCATCAGCCGGGTAGGGGAGCCGCACCGGTATCAAATCGTTGTTCAAGCTGGCGCTGATGGTTTTCAGTGCCGGGAATCCCGTCCGGCGGTATTCTACCCAGCCCTCGTATCCGTTCACGCAGTGGGCCAGCCACTTCTGAGTGATAATCTGCTCGATAGGATCGGCCCCGTTGGCACCATAAGTGGCATTTCCAGTAGTTGGGTAGTCTGCAGGTAGCTCTAACCCCCAATAGGCAAAGGCTTGGGCTACGCCCTGCTCGTAGTAAGCTTGGGCATCTCCGGTGATCAGGCCCCGCTCCGCGGCTTCGGCC
>DMST01000245.1 GCA_003454975.1 Cytophagales bacterium
ATGGCTTGCCTATACGGTATACCGCCGCTACCGGAGCCAGCTGCACGACTGCCTGGAGCGCCCCGACCCCAATGCCTACCTACCGCTATCCGGGGTAGAGATTCTCGTAAAACACGCCCAGGAGATCAACGAAGAATCACCCTTGCACCAACACTTGGTGCACACCATGAGTCTGAAGCCGCTCATCAACAATGCTAAGCTGGAGACAGCTATCAAGATAGTAAACCACTACAAGGAAAGGGGACGCCAGGCCACCTTGGAAAACGAGCCCCTTCCCTTCATCAGCCTGTTGCGTAGCAATGCCCCTCTGGTGAAGGCTGCCCGCCCAGCGCTGATTGTGGCCGCCATGTACCGCAAAGACACCCGCTTGCGGGCCTACCTGATAGACATGATGGAGTCTAACCAAACCAGCCAGCTAGTGTCCCATGCTGTGCATACCTATAAGGACGAAGCCATCACCGACTTGGCCTATTCCTTTGACCGGACAAACCAGTCGCGGCAGAAGAACAAGATCATTCGGGTATACGAACAGATAAACACTCCACAAACTCGGAAACTTTTGTTCGGCTTAATTGGCTACCACCAGCCCTACGTACAACTAGCAGCCCTGGATGCACTGAGTAGGCTACAGTACACCGCACCCGAAGAAGACCATGACCAATTCATCCGGCCGCTGATCCGTGACCAGGTACGACTGGCTAGCTGGACGCTGGCGGCTCTCTATGATCTGGAAGCGATGCCCGAAGGAGACGCCCTTCGGTTATGGCTTACCTACCAGCTCAGCAAAATTCAGGTTACCATTTTACGACTGCTAGGACTGATGTACGGGGGTGAACAAATGCGCATTATCCAGCGTAACCTGATGAACCCTGACAGTCTGGAGATGCGGGTATTTGCGCTAGAAAACCTAGACAATGAGCTGAACAAAGAGGACAAAAGTCTGCTGATGCCGGTGTTCGAGGATGCCCCCATTGCCCGTAAGCGGAAACACCTCCAGAACAGCTTTCCCCAGCCTAGGCTTTCCGTGCAGGACCGCCTTCGCGATATCGTTACCAGAACCTACATCACCACAGGGCAGCTCCCTACCCTGGAAGCACTCCGGTTGCTACACCCCACACCTGACAGTCCCCCAGACCCAGCAGTGTACATTGCCTTGTTCAACCACGTGCCGTTCATCTACCAAACAGCCGCACAAATATTGCGCGACCACAGCAAACCCGAACATTACAGGGAATGGATCGGCAAGCTGTCGGTTCCACAGCAAGAAGAATTAGAAAACCGATTTCACCCTAAAAACACCAATAACGTCAGCATATATACCCGGCTATCGCTGGTACAGGCAATTCCCTTTTTCGCTGCCGCGGATAACCCCGTGCAGATGGAATATGCTCTCAATATGCGGCTAATCTCACTTACCCCAGGCGAGGAAGTTCTACTGAATGATCACAGGATCAGAAAAGTGATCTTTTGGGTGATAAAGGGCGAACTCCAAATAGAAATGTCTCCATATTCCCTGGACACCCTTACTCCCACAGATATGGGCTGGCCAAGTCTGTGGGCACACCAGCGGGTAGAGCGCCTACGTATAACGGAATCTACCCAGCTCATGGCACTATCACAGTATACCTTCTTCAATACCCTCCTGGATTATCCTGAATTAACTCAGAGGTTTTTGGACCAGTATAGTATACCTAAACTCAATTTTATCTCTAAACCAAGCGAACCCACGGTACCTCAGCAAGAGGAGGCTGTGTTTGCTTAACAAATCCATTCCCTTATGTCAGTTGAATCAACTATTCTAAAACAAATCCGTTCCTTGGTGGAGTCAGAATATCAAGTAATTCGGTCTCACATCAACCTAAATGGAAGTGGCAACTATCCCTACGGGGAAGTACTGGAAGCGCTACGCTCACCCGTCAGTATCAACCCTGGCGAAGGATTCCGAGGACGCCGTTATTTCGCAAAATGCCAAAACCTGGACAGAATTGAGGAACTAGCCGAAGCCTCCGTGCTCAACTATTTCCAGCTAGACCCAGCCGACTGGGGAGCCAATCTGCAGCCACATTCTGGCACGCAAGCGAACCAAGCTGTGATGTTCGGCTTACTCAAACAGGCACCCAAGGTTCTGGCGCTCAATGGCAAATCCGGAGGACATATCTCCCATCTCATCCTGCCGGAATTAATCTCGGAACTACACGAATACGATCTGCATAAGGACGGCACTATGAATCTGGACAGTATCGAAGCCGGGCTTCGGGGTACGGAGAACAGCCTGGTCATCATAGGCGGTAGTTCCTATCCTCTGGATTATGACTACGCCGGGGTAAGCGCCCTCTGCAAACAATACGGAGCGTATTTGCTGGCCGACCTATCTCACACGGCAGCTTTCGTGGCTACCGATGCTTTGGAATCGCCTTTTCCCTGGGCTGATTTTGTCACCTTCACTACCCAGAAGACCTTCCGGGGTCCCAGAGGAGGAGTCATCATGTACCGGAAGGAGTACGAGAAGCGTATTTTGCGATCTATTTTCCCTATCGTGCAGGCGGCGCCCAAGTTCAACGAGATATTCGCCAAGGTAACCGCCATAGAGCTCATGCTCCGTGATCGGGAAGAATATGTGCAGCGCGTATTTCGCCACCGGCAGATATTTCTGGATACCTTTCTGGCGCGGGGGATTGATGTGCTCTTTGGCACCAGTGCAAACCACCTATTGATTATAGGGACGGATGCCCACGGCTATTCCGGGCAGGAGTTGCAGACCCGATTTGCTGAACACGGCATCCTGGCTAACAAGAACAGCATCCCCAACGATCAGCGACCACCCTGGATTGCCTCCGGCATACGGTTTGGCTTTATGCCCACGGCTACCCTCGGTATTTCCGATCAAAGTATGCGGCAACTCGCTAGCTACGTATGTGACCTCATCCTGAAGGTGTCACCCACTCCCGGTATTATTGAACGGATTACTCAGCACTATGTACTCCCCTTCATGGACCAAAATTACCCGCATACGAAGCCATACAGCGGCCTTACTACACTTATGGCCAGCTAGTAGCACCAGCTTTCGCCCGGTAGACTGGAGTATGCCGGGCGAGATACTCCTACCCCGGTAGAGTCTCGATACGGTTGGTTGCATGCACCTATTAGCAGGTGATTACCAGAAAATAAAGAAACCAAATATCTCACATAAGCAACTCTTAACCGCCTGTTACTTCGTACCTTATAGGTAGGAAGGCCAACGGCGTACTGCTCTGTAAAAAATAATTTTAAAATCTTTTAGGGTAGGGAAGCCTTTGGTGGTAATACCAATAGATAGACCATTAAACCAACCCTACACATTATGGGGAACCCCTACCGCGATATTCGCCCGGCAGATTACCGTGAACGGGCCAAACGGTACCGCACCACGGTACCCCCGGATTTGCTGGCCTCGGCCAGTGAGTTGCAAGCCCGCCGCACACCTCGCCGCCCACTCAGTACCGGACTCGATGAATACACGGGCACTTTTGGAGAAGCCGAAGCCGTCCACTTACTGAAACGTACGCTGTTTGGTGTGAAAAAGAGCGAACTGAAATCGTTTAGCTCCATGACCCTGGAACAGGCCGTAGATGCCCTGGTCACAGAATCACCTACTCCTGCCCCACCGGTCAACGACTACAATGAGCTCAATGCCATTCCCGACCCGGATGTGCCAGAAGGTGAACCCTGGGTAGAAGCCCCCTTCAACGATGAGTTGGAAGGTGGCCGGGTGATCTCTACTAAGTCATGGATTGTAAAAAACATGCTGAACCAAGAGGCCACGCTGCATGAGAAAATGACCTTTTTCTGGCACAACCTCCTGGCTATCCAGTTCTTTGATGTATTCGTAGGCAAAGGAGTTTACCAGTATTATGAGATGCTCCGGCGCGATGCCTTTGGCAATTATAAAACGCTGGTTAGGGACCTTACCCTAGACCCGGCCATGTTGTTGTTTCTCAACGGTACCTTCAACAACAAGGAGCAGCCCGATGAGAACTTCGCCCGGGAGCTACAAGAGCTGTTTACGGTGGGTAAAGGGGCTGGCTCTCAGTACACCGAACAAGATATAGGAGCCGCAGCGCGGGTACTCACTGGCTGGGTGATCAACTTCTCACAAGCCGAATCGGAAGGGCCCGTGGGTTCCTTCTTCTGGCCTGATGGGCACGAGACTTCCGACAAGCAATTTTCGGCTTTCTACGGGAACAAGGTAATTGAGGGCAAGGATGGCTTTAGCGGTGCTGATGAACTGGATGAGCTACTCACCATGATCTTTGACACCCAGGAAGCCGCCAAATACATCTGCCGTAGGCTATACAATTTCTTTGTATACCCTGAGATAGACGAGGTTACCGAGACTCAGGTAATTGAGCCTTTGGCAGCCATCTTTCGGGATGCCAATTATGAAATAAAGCCGGTATTGAAGACGCTCTTTAAGAGCGAACACTTCTTTGATGCGGCCAACCAAGGTGCCATGATTAAAAGCCCGGCCGATTTCATGTTGGGCCTTTGGCGTACCCTGGAGCACTCCAACCCACACGCGGATGACGTAATACTGGATGCACAGTATTACCTAAATCCCATCTGGACCATGAGTGGTCAGGGACAAGAGATTGGCGATCCGCCAAGTGTGGCGG
>DMST01000305.1:0-190 GCA_003454975.1 Cytophagales bacterium
GACTTCTTTAGGTGCATCAAAATGGCTTTACAGGTTAGAAAAAGTACGACAATGGATACGGTGTAGCTATTTGCTTATCCCAAGTCTGTTCCTAACCCCGGAAGGTTACTCATCAAGGCTTCGCTCTGTATAGTACCTCCTAATCAACTATTCCTGTATCTATGTTCCGTCGCTAATGCGACTTCTTTAG
>DMST01000305.1:288-459 GCA_003454975.1 Cytophagales bacterium
TATCCCAAGTCTGTTCCTAACCCCGGAAGGTTACTCATCTAGGCTTCGCTCTGTATAGTACCTCCTAATCAACTATTCCTGTATCTATGTTCCGTTGCGGAAGCGACTTCTTTAGGTGCATCAAAGAAGCTTTACAGGTTAGAAAAAGTACGACAATGGATATGGTGTAGC
>DMST01000305.1:503-14097 GCA_003454975.1 Cytophagales bacterium
TATCCCAAGTCTGTTCCTAACCCTGGAAGGTTACACATCAAGGTTTCACTCTGTATAATACCTTCTAATCAACTATTCCTGTATCTATATTCCGTCGCTGTAGCGACGGCTCCAAATATTAGCCGTGCCTTTCAAGGCACGGTTTTCCAGGCACCGGATATCCCAAGTTTCGTAGAAACGGCTCTTTACCACCGTGCCTAGCTTACATCTTCTAGTAAATATTCAGCCTCGAAAGGTACATTAAACTTGGTCAAAAACGTTTGGTACTCCTCAACGAACGACCGATTTCGGTGATGCTCCTTCTGGTTAGCCACATAAGTGTATACATCTTCTCGTTGAGAATACCCATAGGAAAAGGCTCCATACCCAGTTTGCCAGGCAAACTTCTGTTCACAAAACCCCATCTTGTTGATCCATCTAGAGCTGTTTCCCTTGATAATCTGCATACACTTTGCGATCGACTGGTCAGGGTTTTGTCCAAAGAAAACATGAACATGGTTGCTCACGCCATTAATTATGATGGGATGATGCCCCTCATTTTCCAAGATCTTTTTCAGGTATTGATACAACCTTCCTTCCCATGAAGGGGCAATCAGGGCCTCTCTGTGTTTTACAGCAAAAATTGCCTGTATGTGAATCTGTGTATAGGTGTTGGCCATATCTGTTAGGTCTTTAAAGAATAGGAAAATACGAAAATGGAATCGAGAATAGATCTGGATTTAAGGAGCCGCCCCTACCGGGGCTCAAATGATGTATTTATGCATAAAACGCAGGCCCTAAAGGACCTGCCTAATAGCTAGTGGCGTCGCCAAGCGACTTCTTTAGGTGCATCAAAATGGCTTTACAGGTTAGAAAAAGTATGACAATGGATATGGTGTAGCTATTTGCTTATCCCAAGTCTGTTCCTAACCCCGGAAGGTTACTCATCAAGGCTTCACTCTGTATAATACCTTCTAATCAACTATTCCTGTATCTATGTTCCGTCGCTAATGTGACTTCTTTAGGTACATCAAAGAAGCTTTACAGGTTAGAAAAAGTACGACAATGGATAGGTGTAGCTATTTGCTTATCCCAAGTCTGTTCCTAACCACGGAAGGTTACACATCAAGGCTTCGCTCTGTACAATACCTCCTAATCAACTATTCCTGTATCTATGTTCCGTCGGGTAGCGACGGCTCCAAATATTAGCCGTGCCTTTCAAGGCACGGTTTTCCAGATACCGGAGATCCCAAGTTTCGTAGAAACGGCTCTTTATCACCCCAATCGAACATAGACCGCTGGTGAGTACCGCTTTTCCGATGGGAGAGAGAATTCTGTAGCAACCCATCACACCGTAAAATCAAGGTGAATCTGTCTGAAGCAAGCTTTCTGCTTCAGCAAAGTATTCCATCAATTGCATCTCTCGGCTTACCGTTTCCCGCAATCTGTTTCTAAACTCACCTAAATTTTCTTTGGCTCGGTCCTGAGCGTTGAAATCCGCGGATAGCAAATGATCAACCAATTCTGGAATGGCCGAGTACGTCATAATCTGCTGATTATAAACTTTGGAGAGCAGGAGTAAATCATTGTAATCAAAATGCACGATCAAAGGGTGAGCTTTGGCAATATCCCAGGCATCGTGCGCGGGCGTTCTGCCCATGAGACTTGAGCGGGTAAATATGGCTTTGAACAAAACCGATTTATCAGCAACAAAAGCACTGATAAAGGCATCGTCTTGGTAAAGGCTGTCTAGGCGTTTCACTACCTCTCGGTGAACAGGTACCCATTCCTCCAGAATTCTTTGATTCTCAGCAACCTCCAAAGTGATTTTGGATAATAAGAGGGCCGCTTCTTTCTCGTTTTTTCGTTCCTCTATTCTTTCACTTAAGAAAATACCCAACACCACACTGAAAACAATCATGGCCAGTTGGATGATGTTTTTGACGATTGGATTCTCTACTCCCTTCATGGTATATGCTTACTACGAAAGCGCCACAATACCGCATCGCCTTTGTCTGAAGGTGTATGGATGCGTTATACTTTCTAAGAAACTGTTTATTTCGTCACCGCCTATTTATGGTGATGGTTTCCCGCTCATTGGCCTTTTTAGGCCTTAATTTCAACCCGAAGGACCCTACATGCCTCACTGCAAATTCAATTGCCACGAAATACCAAAACGATCAACCACCCAGCCAAACTTTTGGCTGAAGCCATAATTGCCCAGGGGCATCGTGACCTGTCCATCTTCGGATAGCCGAGTGAATAGGCGTTCCAGTTCACTTTCATCCTGACACTCTACAAAGTTGGAGACGGCCGGGGTGAAATCCCACTCGTGTACGGGAGGACTGTCACTACACATAAACAGCTTACCGTTCAACCTAAAGGTAGCTTGCATGATCGTCCCTTCTTTGCCAGGGGCTCCCGCTCCCCAGCGGGTAAGGGAGACAATCTCAGAATTGTCAAACAGCCCTACATACAGGTTCATGGCTTGCTCGGCATCTTCCTTCTGGAAGGTGAGGAAGGTATAGATTTGTGTGCTCATGGTCGTTTGCTGGTCAATGATATTCATTAAGCTATCATTCTCCATTTGCAGTTTCTGCATTTCTGCACTGCTGTTTTGGTCGTTTGCTGAGTTTGTACAGCCAATGACTAGCCAACTCAAGAGTAGGAGGGGTAACGTCCTTTGCATCCTAAAAATGGTTTTGGTCAGAAATGGGGTGTGTGCTGGCCCCAATAAAAATAGGCGTCTTATCCATTTCAATATACCGTATATTTAGAGAATAGGCCTAAAAATCAGCAAGGGCCTACCGTTATTCTTCACAGGGCACGATCAAATCCCTGCACCATCCGGGCTTCGCGGTTGCCGTTAGGGGAGGGGAAAGGCAGCGTAACTACCATTCCATTACTCTTTGACACCCTTGCCAGAGCTATTGGTTCTCACTAGTAGTACCGCGCCTATTGCACCAATTGTCAATTCTCCCAGCATGGCATAGAATAGACCATCAGCGGGCCTTCCATCCAAGATTAAACTTAGCAGACGCCCTCCTCCATAGCTGAGAAAGAATAGGGTGACCAGCGAAAGAGATAGTTTCCTAAGGGTTGGCCGATACATGCCGAAGAGAATAATGAAACTCGCAGACAAGATAGCTACACCCGGTGCACGTGTTTCGCTGTAATGACTTGGGTTGTCACCAATTAGTATGTTGGATTGAGCTTGCAACTCGGCTGGAAAGAAGGCCAAGCCACCTCCTACATACAAACCGATTAAGCCGCTCAACAGCAAAAAAACAGGTAGTCCTTTTTTCATTTTCGTAATCAATTGTTTGAGAAAACGAAGGTAGGCCTAGCCCAGAGGCTTGATTTGTTCCAGATGGCTTATGATTTGTTCCAAAGTTTCATTTCATGATTTTGCTGGGTCGGCAACCGTACTGATCATGAAATGCATTAGAGAAAGAACTCAAGGATTCATATCCTACTTCCCATGCAACCTCCTGTACTGACATAGTCTTTTGGGTCAGCAATTGATGGGCTTTTTGCAACCGCTGACTTTGGAGGTATTTAAATACGGGCACTCCAAATATCTCTTTGAATCTCTTCTGAAGTTTTGAATTACTCATGCCAATCTGCCTGGCGAGTTCACTTAGGGTAGGCGGTTTCTCAATGTTTTGGGTGATGATTTCTTTGGCCTCATTTAGTTTATCTAATTCATCTTGATGAAAACCTGGCGTGCGTTGGGCACCCATTTGATGAAAATAATGGGAAAGCAATTCTAAAACCTGACCTTTTAAGAAAAGACTGCGAGCCGCACCTTCAAAGGAGTTTTCGAAGATCTTCGCCATTGCCGCATGCATTTCAGGAGTCATTTGGGTCTCTGATCCCAAGTTAAAGTCACGATCCCCCACCAATAGGTCTGCGAGGTGGTGCTCAAAAAGGGAGCGCTCTTCGGTGGTCGAAGACATAAGGTTGGTGATTGTACAAAACACGCCAAGGCTTCTGAGTGGTGTGTTCGGTGAAATTTTCTGGATAAACTTCACCTGATCCGTGCCAGAATAGGAAAGGACCCTTCCCCCTTGACTCTGGAGGGAATACTGATTTCTTCCATCGGTTACGTTGATATCCACTTCACCGGAGCCGTAAAAGACGATACCCAGGATATCAGCATCGAATTGACACTCCAAGACCTCGACCTCCGGAGATTCATTCTTATCGATGATGACTACAAAATCGTTAAGCTCAAGGATATCGGTGGTCATTCGATATTGAATGGTTGGGCGATGGAGCGCATTTTCGCCGAAGATAGAGGTGATTTCATCAAGTGGCACCCAGATTCAGATGATAGACCGCTACTCGCTTTCGCATAACCTAAGCTCCTCAATATTTTGGGATCTTACAAACACCATCGATGAGCCTAGGGTTAGCCAACTGCCCTACTGGACTTTTGTAGCCATCTGGTACCCAACGTTTATTTGAGCTGGTAGATAAGACCAAACCGCACCATTTGGCTGAAAGCCAGATTGGTACCCCCGGCAAATCCACCTCGGTAGTTTCTAATGCCGTTCGAAAAGCCTAGGTATCCGCCCATCCGGTCTTTGGAAACGGTGAGTTGATATCTGCCTCTTATGTCCATGTCAAGGGTTTTTCGGTCCACTACGGTGGTATACGTTCTGGTACTAGATGTTGCTTTTCCTCTTTCTGTACTAGCGAGGCAGTATGCGGCGTCTAGCCCTACGTCAAAATCCAGGTTAATGGACTGGAGGGCTAACCTGTAACCTAGACTAGGGAATACGTTCAGGAAGGCGTTATTCATAATGGAACGACCGCTGGCTTCCTCAACCGTTGCCTCCGTGCCGTCCCACAACGACACTTGGTTGATATCAATTTTGCTACGCAAAAGCTCGAATCCGC
Source organism: Cytophagales bacterium (assembly GCA_003454975.1). GTDB lineage: Bacteria > Bacteroidota > Bacteroidia > Cytophagales > Cyclobacteriaceae > DMST01. The sequence goes on from DMST01000305.1 coordinate 5,388, forward strand.
CATCTATGCCCAATCTAATATTTGATTTTGTGATCCTGGAATAGGTAGCGGAGATGCCATAGGACAAGGCCATCCGGTTGCCATAGGGATTATTCGTGTATCCGTCTTCGGTAGTGAGGTTATAGTTGATTTGTTCTACGCTCTCTACAGATTCGCCGGTGAAATAATATGTTCCAGAATTCAATCGTGCGGTGAGCTCCGTAGTTTGCCCGTACCCGGCAAAAATGAGGGCTACCAAGGCTCCGGTCAGTAAGACTCGTCTCATAGCAAGCATGTGGGTCAATAAATTGGCATATGGCTAGCACGCACGGTCGGAGTAGGAAGTATCGAGCCTGGCTATGCCTAGTGATCAGGCACAAAATAACTTGTGGCCCCTACTTCATCATCCGTCGAATGCTTAGTCTGATGACTCAAACGTAACCAATTCACACCGAACGGTCCACATAGAACCTAAATATTGAGAAGAGTTGCTCAAGCCATTGAGCGTTAACATTCGCCTGGGTTATACGATGCGGACCTTAAACTTCGCGTCTAAAAACACCAGGCCCAATATCATGGCTATAGAGAGCAGGAAGGTGATGAGGTTGATACCCATCGAGATTTTATTCCTACGAGAGGTGCCAAAAACCAGCAAGAAAAGGATAACGACTACTACCGAAGAAACGGCATACAGTGGCAAACCTAAATCAAGGCTGATCCGGCCCTCATCGTTAGGTTGAAAGCGGTTGGCCCAGGTGGCCCCCACACGCATCACAAAGGGCAAGAACAAGAAAGGATAAAGCAAGATGCTCTGCCGCTTTTTTAGTATATTAAAGAAAACTATACCCTGCACAATGGTGAACAAAACCCCCGCACTACTCGTGATCATGCGGTGCGTTTTGGACAAGGTGATTGCGTCATCTTTTACGGAAGCACCGTTTAGTGTAAATCCAGCATCGTACCCCAACCACTCATAGGCGATCCAGTGACTCATTTCATGAAAAAAGAAGGTGAAAAACGTGGCGATGATCATTACCCCTACATACTGAGCCCAGTGCATACCCTTCATTTGATTTCTGGTTTAGGTATTAAAAAATCCATTCCAGGCAGGATGCCTGCTTGGTTTATGATTTGCAAAAGGGTACCCCGCCTAAGTACCCCACACACGTCTCACAGATGAGCGCAAGTGACTCATAGACTGAACCTACCTACGCAAGGTTGCATCATTGGATTTCCTAGTTTGGCACCGAAAGGGAGGTGTTGAGTCTGCCCCATTAAATCATCCGCTGGACACAATGGTTGAAGGAATTTGGAAGTACCTTCCCTTTCAGAAGTTTTTGAACACCTTTCGCGCTCTTATGGAAATGAAACAAGCCTTTGTTGACCACTCGGTCAACCACATGAACGAAGACCACCACGATGCCATGGTGGATATGCTACATGGCCTATGTTAAGCCCCATGGGTAACTGATGCGGAAATGTTGAGTTTTGACGATACCAGCATCCAACTTCGAGGTTTTGGTCCTTCGGATCAGTCGGAGGAATTCAAGATTACCTACGATGCGCCACTCACCGAAGCCAAGGAATTTCGCCCTACTCTGATGGCACTGCTGGCAAAAGCGCGCGAAGCGAAAGCATAATCCATGGTCAAAGTCTATGTTGCTTTACGGTAGTGACTACCTACCCATCGAAAGGCTGAGCGCACAGCCCTGTTTAGTTCGGTTCTAAATGCAGTTCATTCTGTAATCTCTCAAACACTTGGTGGTCATGAGAGGGTAGGTATACCAACCTGTTTTGGGAAGCGTAGTTATTAATAGCCTGGTAGGTGACTTTGGAAAGTTTGAAGCTTTGGTGCCCACCTGCATTGATCCTTTGCTCTAGTTGGTATTGGTTATAGGTCACATCTCCCGCCAGTAGGAAATGTGTGGCCTCAGTTTTGACCAATACAGAACAATGGCCCAAGGTGTGCCCCGGAGTATGTACTAGTTCAATTTCATTGGATTCTACTAGTGAGATTGAGTTTTTGAAATGCTTGTTTTTCGTTTCTTTCAACCCGACGGTCTTCGGAGCAAACCATTCAGGATATAAGCTGGGTAGGGCGAAACTAGGCTTATCCCATTCCAGCTTATTCAAGATGATCTCGGTATTGTCAAAATAACTAAGCCCATCAAAATGGTCTAAGTGCAAATGGGTAAGGATTACCTTATTTATATCCTCTTGTTCGTACCCTAATTTCTTTAGTTGAGGCCCAACCTCATCCTCAGAATTGATCTCAAAAACGAATGATTTCGTATTGATATAATTCAAGATGCGCCCCTCCTTCTTAAAATATCCCTCCTGGGTGACTTTCGCGTTTTCACCCGTATCAACCACGAATACTCCTTCCGGATGATCGATTACCCACACCATAATGGGCATGTACTCGGTCCATTCTCTATCGAAAAGGAAGTTGATTTTTGAAGTGAAGGCATTGCCCTTGGCCGTCCTGAACTTCGATTTCACCTTTACCTGTCCGGTGGTAAAGCCGTGAATAAATCCGTCTCCCTCCTTGAATTTTACTTGTTTTGAAATTGTCTTTGTCATCATCTAATGTTTATGATGCAAAGAACCCTTTCTAAAAAATGACTTGGCTTGACATAGGTTAAGAAATGAGCTGCTTTCTGATTCTACTCAGCGACTCGGGCTTCATGCCTAAATAGCTAGCAATCAGTTTTAAGGGAGCCTTTTCAATCACATCGGGATACTCCTCCATGAACCACAAATACCGAGCCTTGGCATCCAGCTTTAACATTTTAGATAGTCGGATATCTTTAGAAATACAGACCTCCTCAATGGCTAGCCTACCCAATTGATTTAACCTCAGGTCTACACTGAATAAGGCTTGTAGTGTATCATAGTCAATGATATGGAGTATTGCAGGGGTGATGGCTTTAATAAATTCCAAAGCAGGTTGTTGGCGATAGAAACTATAATAGGCCCCACAAAATGATTCTGCCTGGAAAAAATTGGTGGTTACTATTTCACCCTTATGGTCGATCTGATAAGAATGTAACAGACCGATTTCTACATATCCAATGGTTTTGGAATACTGTCCTTCCTTTGCAAAGTAATCTCCTGCCTGTAGCTTCTTTTGGGTGAAATGGAGTTTAAGAATTTCGGATATTTCATTCATGTTGAATCCTGTTTTTTGGTACAAACAGGCGTTTCCTACACACCTCCCAAAGAACGTTCATTCGTTACCCCACGTAAGGTCGTATTTTCCATTTCTAAAACCCTTTCCCTAGGATGTTTTCTTCGAACAGGCCCACACCTAAAGGTAGTATAACTCATCGGTGAGGTAGGGTAAACCGGGTCTGGCTTGTAGAAAAAATGTAATCCTGAAAAACAATGCCGATAAGTCCTTTGGGCTAGGAAAGATAATCTGCGGATTGCATCGGTGGCGTGGAAATAGAAAATACCGACATGATCAAACTAACTATAGCCCTGCTAGTAGCTACAGCGGCCATCACCTCTTGTCAAGAAGACCCACAAACTATGATTTCTTTGGATTCCGTAGACGTGTTGTACACCATGCCCGAAGAGAGCGAGCCGCACGAAGGAACCTGGCTCCAATGGCCACACCACTATCAGTACGGGATGGCCTACCGAAATAGCTTGGATGCGACGTGGGTGGCCATGGTCCGCGAGTTGGTATCCAGCGAAAACGTGCACATCATTGCCTACAACGCTGCCGAGAGGAATAGAATCATCGGGTTGTTAAATGAAGCGGGGATTTCCTTATCCAACATCGATTTCAAATTATACGAAACGGACGATACCTGGATTAGAGACAGTGGGCCTATTTATGCCCGAGATGCGCAAGGCCATCTGGTAGTGGAAGATTGGGGATTTAATGGCTGGGGGAATAAGGTGGATGAGTTGAGTGGGTTACGGATTGAGTCAGGTAAGTGTGATCAGGTACCTTCCCTAGTAGCTTTGGACCAAGGCCGAGCGCTGATTGATCTCAATTTGGAGATGGTTAACAAAGGGGGCAGTGTAGAAATAGACGGGAATGGGACCTTGATGGCCTGCAAAAGTTCTATCCTCAACCGCAACCGAAACCCGGGCATGACCCAAGCGCAGGCAGAGGTGATCTTTAAACAGTATTTGGGGGCTACAAATTTCATTTGGCTTGAGGGGCAAGCGGGGCTCGAAATCACCGACCAGCACATCGATGGTTTTGCCCGGTTCGGTAACGCTACTACCATCGTGACCATGAATCGGGAGGACTTGTTGGACTACGACGTGCAGTCATCCGATATTGATCTCCTGTACGCGGCCCAAGACAAGCACGGCAATGCCTATACGTTCCTAAAAGTACCCTTAACTCAGAACGATGTATCCACCACCAACGGGACTAATTTGGGATACAAGGGGTCTTACATCAACTATTACATCGCCAACACCAAGGTCTTGGTTCCTAACTACCACGATCCCAACGATGCCGTTGCCAATGCCCTCATCCAGACCCTATACCCCGGTAGAACCGTGGTGGGTATTGATGTCCGGAACTTGTACGAAAACGGAGGCATGATACACTGTGTCACCCAGCAGCAACCCGCCGAATAAACCAAGGAGCAGAGCCATGCCCCTAGCTATTCGAAAGGGGGGGGCTCTGCTTGGCTAACGGCTACCTATATACAGTCTATAACGTTGTTGACTAACTTCATAGGGTCCGTGGGTAACCGAAGAAAACTTGATTCCAGCCTCAGGTATCCAGTGGCAAATACCGCTCTTGGACGACCTTAAAATGGTGTATCTGATGGGCCGTTATGGTGAGCCCAATAGTGTACAGCGGCATCTCGTATTCAAAAAACACGCAATTCGTTTCCAGAATCTTCTTGTTGAAGGATTGAAACATCAACACAGAGGATTGACGTACCGTACGAAGCTCACGGACCAACTGCTCAATGGACAGTTCGTTGGCGTTCGAGTTTTCGCCCATAACCTCCTGGTCGTGCCCCTCCGGAATCGTCCCTTCTCTACGGGCAAACAGGATGGCTCGGTAACACCAAATTCGCTCCCAGTCTATGAGATGCTGTAGAATTTGGTGGATAGTCCATTTGCCTTCGGCATACGTTTTTAAACCAATTCTATTAAACTGGGCTAGGTCCAAGGTATCAATTTGAATCAGACTCTTTTGCAAAGCCTCATCCAGCGCTATTCCTTCGTTCAGCGCTAGCACGTACGCTAAAAATTCGGGGTCCTTCTTTATTTCTTGATTTTTCATGGATAAACATTTTGGGATTCGTGGATGTCTGATTCTCCCATGACCGTACCTACAGGACCTACCCGTTCAGCGCTAGGCATACCTAAGACGAAGCCATAGAAATAACGCTGCGGCAGACCTCAGCGCTCAGTACTGGAAAACATCGCACGAAAAAATTGATAATAGGGTAACTTGTTCGGAGGAATATCCGAACGAGGAGTGATTAGCCTTGGGGAGTATAGGCTAATGAATTAGGCGACTATGAATTTCAGGATTACCCTCAAAATATGAATCAATGATGCTTTTCTAAGGTAGGTACTTTTATGCAACGATGCCATACCGGGTACAGAAACCAAAATTGCTGGCAAAGCACTACTAGGCAGGCTCTTACTTTTTATCAATCGTTCGTCTGGCTTTCTTAATAATTCGCTCGGTTTCCTTGGTGGGTGATTCTTTTTTCCACCGATTGCAGAGGTGTAAGACAAACTCAGGTTTGGACTTACTAGCGTCATTTAGCCAATTTCCCACACTGTCTTGCACATATTTGGAAGCATCTGCTTTCAGGGGCTCTAGTATGGGCAAAGCCATTTCCGGGTTTGACTTCAGTTCCTCAATGTGCTTACACCAAACACCTCTCGGCCGGGTAGCTTCTGTGGTAAACCGCCTTACGTTTTCATCTTCATGAGAGGTCCAGGTACTCAAAATCCGGATAGATTCTTCCAGGTTTTCGTCAATGGCGGGGCGCAATGCCATCCAAACCACTTCCCGTACCCCAAAATGTGTATCGGCCACCAACCCTTGCGCTTGGTTGAGTTTGTCTTCGATGGACAACCTGTCATTGAGTCCTATCAGGTATGGTGCATAACAGCGGATAGAGTCTGAAGGGTGTGTACTCAACGCATTGAGAACCCGCCCAAGTTCGTCCTGGGCAGGGTACTGCTGGTAAAGCATGGAGCCCACTAACTTAGTGGTGTTCATAGCAGTAGGTTTCTTCTGTGATGCTATTTCTCCAGACATCAGGCGGATGGCCTCCTGGCTTACCCCCAGGATTGGGAATGCCGCCTGAATCAGTTGCTGATGATCAACGGCTAACCATTCGGTCAGGTTTACCGTCTCCATCTCTCCTCTATTCAACAGCCCCAACACTTCAGCCGGTATATCCTCGGCTTTTCTAGCCCCCTTCCGGTGGGTAAGGTCTTCACTCAGCTTGCGATTTTCTTTCATTGGTTAGTACGATCCTGGTTATGGTAAAGGGCCTCAAAAGTAACTTGGCTTTTCGCCTACCGAAGCTAATATATTTTCAAACTTATCCAGGACATACCAAATACTAAAGAACTCTGACCCCCGCCCTCTGAGCCCCTTACGGACGTGTTGATCATGAGGAGTTTGCCCGTGTTTTGCTTAGGCTTAAAAAACAGAGAGGTAGCCACCCCTGGGGCACCGCCCGTATGGCCCATGTATCCTTTGGGGGTAAAGCCCAAAAAGATCCCGGGTATAAGGAGGAATGCGGCGATAGATCCACATCCTCCAAGGACCAGCGAGAAGAGGACATTTGGAGGGGGGCATGATGTATTCGGTAGCAAATTGGTTGAAGGAGGTGCCGGTGGCAATGAGGCGCCCACATTGCTGTATTCGAATAGGTTACCCGGCTTTTCGTTGAGAAATCCCTCTTTATATCTCTTCGTATTCGTGCTCGAAGTGGTAGTTCTGACCTTGTACGTAGGCTCCATAAATGGCATCAAAACTACCTACAGAGTAGCCGCTTTCGCTAACGAGCCGGTTCTGACCATCAAAGATGGCCTTCTGATACTCCATCAGTTTTCCGGCGGGTGTCCTGTATTCCGTACTGACCAGATTACCCTGCGTATCGTATTCACAGGTCATCTCATAGTGCTGGTTGGTTAAGTAATTGTCGTGTTTCTCTACCAGCATCCTATTGTTTTCATATTCGTATTCGGCCACAGACATCAGCTTTCCCTTGTTATTTGTTTGTTCAAACTTCAACAGATTCCCTTCCGAGTCATACTGATGGGTTTGAATGGACACCACTTGATTCTCCTCATTGAGTATCTTGATTTGCTGTGTGCGTGATACCGGGTCGTAGGTCCCCGTCTGCCGCTGAATCAACTCTCCTTCTTCAAAAAAATCTTTGACAAATTGGTTGCCCCCGTCACTTTCCACATGGCGCTGTATTTCCTCTCCCTGCTGCACAATCCTGTACACCATTCCCTGCTCTAGGTATTCGTATACGGTTTCTTCAAAAAGCTCCCCCGCCACAAATAGCTTAGTACTCACGTTGTCCCCATTCTCATTGTAAATGTACTCGGTTCTGGAACTCTCCGCCCCACCGGTATATTCCCGGTCGCAGATGAGCAAGCCCTTGGTATCGTATTCATAATTGCCTTCCGCCTGATAGGAGGCCTGGTAGTCTTTGTAAGAGAGCATATTGCCCGTCTCGTCCATTACATCTTCGTAAACGAGTTCTCGTTCTCCCTCATCAAAGACCCTAAATGTTTTCCGGTGTATTTTCATCTGGCCTCTTTAGCTTTTGATTGAATCATCCAGCCAAGTTTACACAAAAAGTACACACGTACGTCCTCCCCAGAGTACGGTACCTACATTTAATATATCCGGACCGGCTTGTGACCTCACGAGATCGAATACCGCTTCCCCACGACCACTGCCAAATTGCATTCCATTTACAAGGACGAGTATTTATCATTCCTAACCGAACTCCTGCAACTACCAAGTTGCACGTTCACAATCATGGATCAACCTTAATAAAGCAGGGCTAAGGCTGAGAACAAAAGTGAAATAAAGCATGAGCATTTTAGTACTTTACCGATACCATGAACAAGAACCTCTTAGCTTGCTTAGTCTTCGCCAGACTCTTTTTCTTTGGCTACGAAGGGCATGCCCAATCCACCATTATCCTGACGGTCACGGAAGTCTCGACTACCATACCGGACTGCGATGGGTTTGCCAATGATAGTGACCCTACGTGGTACTGGACTGGGGCGGATATCGACAACAATTGTTACGAGACGGTCTGCAACGGATGTACCGAATCGGTGAGTATCGAGCTCTTCAATGCTACCTATAATTGCCTCTCTGAGGTCCCGGCTTCCATCACGATGACCTTTAGCGGTTGCGAAAATGATGGCTTCTCTGGAGCATGTGTTGGGGGAGCATTTATTGGTTCTTGTGACGGTGGTCCAGGCGAAGGCACCCGGGTTCTTCCCGTACCTACTGCGGCAGGTACCACCATCCTTAATTTTTCTGACAACAGTACCGGCTGCGTAGGTTCCTGGTCTCATCAGTTAGAATGGAACGTTACTAGCAACCTTTCGGACGTCATCACCTCCGTGACTACTGTGGACGAAACCATTACTGCCGACCAATCTTCGGGCACCTACCGGTGGCTAGATTGCAATGACAGCTATAGTATTATACCAGGAGAAACAGCCCAGTCCTTTACGGCTG
>DMST01000305.1:14142-14768 GCA_003454975.1 Cytophagales bacterium
ACGGGGTCCTATGCCGTTGAGCTGACCAACAACGGATGTGTGGATACCTCCGCTTGTGAAGTGATTAGCTCGCTTCCCATTGAGCTTCTGAGTTTTGAAGCGAGACGAAACCAGAGCCGGGTCGATTTTAAATGGGTAACGGCTACCGAGATCAACAACGATTATTTCACCATCGAGAGAAGCGAGGATTTGGACACCTGGCATGAGGTGTTCTCCCTGCCAGGAGCGGGCAATAGCACTGAAGTTCGTGAGTATACCGGATCCGATGATCGCCCTTTGGTCGGCACTGGGTATTACCGACTCAAGCAGACCGACTTTGATGGGCAATATGCGTACTCCAAAGTAGAGGTAGTAGACGGCTCTACTCAGTCAGAGATAAGGTTATACCCCAACCCCACCACTAGTGAGCTAACCATTGAGGGGCTGGGGGTGGATGCCAAGCGCATTAGTCTTTTGGACGTACGGGGCAAGGACCTCACTAGCCAAGTGTATTTTTCTCAGGATAGCGGTATTCGAGTGGTAGTTGACTTGGCCAATTTACGCTCTGGGGTGTATTTCATTAGGGTAGGGGGGAGCGTACATACAATTAATAAAAATTAGGACTGGTTTCATCCAAGCAGGTGTGT
>DMST01000305.1:14798-15475 GCA_003454975.1 Cytophagales bacterium
AGCTCTTGGGCATGGTAAATGCTTTTCGCCCTCGTTCGGAAACGAGGGCGATGATGAACTTCTCATAATTACGCTACCGCTCAGCGGTTTAGCCTCTAAAAATTAACCCGATACCTCATCAATGGGAAGATACCCTTGCTTTGGCGATCGCCCATGCCGCCGTTTTCTAGATCTAGAAACTGACCGATGTTGGGTCGCCGATTTAGGGCGTTGTATACCTAAAGGTCAGTTGGTTTAAGCCAGCCGTAGGAGGGGAACTGCGGATGGTGAGGCAATCGTAAACGGTGGGCCTGATTGTCAGACTATCCCGCATGTGATCAGTAACCGGCGGCTTGCCCGTCTTTTCGCGATTCGGAAGCCCCGGTATACACCTTCGTTTTCGGATCTACCCCAATGGCCTGGTAACCGCCGTAGATGCCTACACCGGTACCGAGCTTGTGCCCCATCTTGCGCAACTCACGGATGGTTTCGTAGCTAAAGCCACTTTCCAGGTTGAGCGTACCGCCGTTGGTCATCACCGAGCCGGTAGGTTGCGAGCTGCCCACGTGCCGCATACGGGGAGCATCGCCTGCCTCTTGCAGGTTCATCCCAAAGTCGACCAGGTTGACTACAATCTGTGCGTGGCCTTGTGGCTGCACCGCGCCTCCCATGAGTCCAAAGCTGACCCAGGGCTTCCC
>DMST01000305.1:15507-18839 GCA_003454975.1 Cytophagales bacterium
GGGCTTCCCGTCCTTGGTGATGAAGGCCGGGATAAAGGTATGGAACGGCCGCTTGCCGGGTTCCAACGCATTGGCGTGGTCACGGTCCGTTACGTTGAACATTTGCCCGCGGTTCTGTAGTACGAAGCCTAAGCCGTTAGGCACCATGCCGGAAGCAAATTCGTAGTAGATGCTCTGGATCAGCGAAACCATATTGCCGTCCTTGTCGGCCACGGTGATGTAGGTAGTGTTGCCCGTTTCTATCTCAAAGTCACCGGCAGGGTAGGTATTGGCCGCTTGCGTAGGGTTGATCAATTGGCTACGTTCGGCAGCATATTCCTTGGATAGCAGCTCTTCAATGGGGAGGGTGTTGAAGTCAGGATCCGCGTAGAACTTGGCCCGGTCCTCATAGGCCAGCTTCTTGGCTTCAGTTAATACGTGTAAGTATGCTGCGCTGCCAAAGCCCATGCTGGCGATGTCATAGCCTTCCAGGATGTTCAGCATCTGCAGGGCTGCGGTGCCTTGGCCGTTAGGAGGAAGCTCCCATACATCGTAGCCTCGGTAGTTGGTGCTCAGGGGCTCTACCCATTCGCCTTGGTGTGCAGCTAGGTCTTCATACGAAAGGAAACCACCATGCTTCTTCATGTACGCATCTATCGTGCGAGCGATCTCTCCTTTGTAGAAAGCATCCCGGCCTTCCTTGGCTATCATTTCGTACGTGTTGGCCAGGTCGGCATTCACAAATACTTCCCCTTTCATGGGCGGACGGCCGTTGGGTAGGTAGGTCTCGGCAAAGCCCGGGAGGTCTACCTTGTTCTGGTAGTTAGTGGCCATCTCCCAAGCAATCACCTCGGATACCGGGAAGCCGTCGCGGCCGTATTGAATGGCTGGAGCCAGGATGTCCGTCATGGGTAGTTTGCCAAATTTCTCGTGCATCATAAACCACCCATCTACGGTGCCGGGGGTAGAAACGGCCAGGGGCCCAAAGAGCGGAATCTCGTCCATACCGCGGTCCATGAAGTAGTCAATGTCGAGGGACATGGGGGAGCGGCCGCTGCCGTTGAAACCGTAGAGCTGCTCCGTTTCGGCATCCCACACGATGGCGAAGATATCGCCGCCAATACCACAGCTGGCCGGCTCTACCAGACCTAGCACGGCATTGGCCGCGATGGCGGCATCCATGGCCGAGCCCCCCTTTTGCAGCACCTGAAGGGCCGCTTGGGTAGCCAAGGGCTGACTAGTGGCGGCCATACCATTTTTGGCAAGCACCTCTGAGCGGGTGGTAAAGGTTTGTCCGGTGAGTCGGTCCTGAGCGTATACAGTGGCCATGGTGGCAAATAAAATAACGAGGGCAAACAGCTTTTTCATAACGTAGTTTTAGGATACTAAAGCTACTGAGTCATACAGATTGCCTGCTTACAAATAGTATTTACGGCGCTATAATTCTCTGAGCCACTTAGGGTTACTTATAGCCATTATCTATTGTTTTTTGGCCATACGCCTGTCATCGGCAACCTCACATTTTATTCAGCACCTTCATCATCAGCTGAAACGAGGTGCCGCGCTTATGCATCTGGTTGACAGTACCGGCCAGGTAGATGTCTCGGTCGGGATCATAAAAAGCAAAGGCCCCTGAGGATCCTGCATGCCCCATCAGGTCAAAATTCTTGCCGCCCGTAAAGAGCTGGGGCAGATTGAGACGCATCATGCCGGTACCGTATTGGAGCGGGTTCATGATGTTATTCCAATCCTTCATAGCTCCCAGGTACTCCTTTGGGAACAGCTTCCCCGTGTAGAAGGCTTTCAAAAAAAGTAGACTCTCTTCGGCGGTAGTTACTATGCCCCCGTCTGAATGAAAACTGGACATGGCTTTGGGTATATAGAGTGGCTCTCTTTTGTAGAACAAAGGAGCTGGAGTGCTGTCTAGGATGTCGGTAAAGACGTAGGTTTTTTCCAAAGCCAGTGGTTGGAAGATATACTCCTCAAACAGCGCCATGATGGAGGTGTCCGTAATGTTCTCAAGCATCTGCTGCACCAGTCGCCAGTTGGTATCGGAATAGAACGCTTTGCCTTCTTCCCCCGGGGCGAACGCCGGGGTTCCAGCCTTGCAAATGGCTACCACCTCCTCAAAAGGGAGGTACTGGTCTTTCCCGGCCAGCAACTCATCCAGTACCGTAGGTTTACCAGGGCGTTCCCCCTCGTAGTAATCGGGCAGGCCAGAGGTTTGCGTCAGCAAATGGCGAAGGGTAAGCTGAGCGGAATGATCTACCCCCTGGTATACATGCAGGCCCTCCATGACTTCGGGGGCCAAGTACTTACCGATGGGATCGTCCAGCGCAAGCTGCCCCAAGCTCCGGAGTTTCATCACGACCGCAGTCGTATACATTTTTGTGATGCTGGCCGCGAAATAGGGGGTGTTTTGGGAGAAATTCCCGGCCGAGTAGGTGTTCATGGCACCGTTATGAAATACACTTACCACGGTGCCGTACACTAGTTTTTGGTCAGCGGCTTTGTTAACAATGGCTTGAATATCAGGGTTTTGCTGCCCAAAGGTGGGGGCTATCAGCCAGCTCATTAGAAATAAGGTTGCTAGACTTCTCATATTGGACGTTCCTTGTTCATGTTCACGCTACAAACATGAGGCGTAGGGTAAGCCCAATCGTCCGGAATGATATTTCCGGACCTTTTTCGTCGATTCGTGGGGTGAGAGTGTAAATTATGGGCGGAGACAAAACTTTATCAGGGAGTGCGAGCACAGAAGTCCATCGTAGTTCTGCCTTTCCAGAATATTAGTAAGGAACGTAAGCATGAATACTTCGCTGACGGTCTTACGGAAGAGCTGATTAATACGCTGAGCCGAATTCAGGAGCTGAAGGTAACCGCTCGGACTTCTGCGTACGCCTATAAGCACCAATCCGAAGATGTACGTAAGATTGGTAAGGACCTCGGTGTAGCCCTGGCTCTGGAAGGAAGCACCCGCCTAGCGGGAAGTAGAGTACGGGTATCCGTACAACTCGTTCGCACGAAGGACGGCTTCCAGATTTGGTCGGAACGGTACGACCTCGACTTTAAAGATATCTTTCAGGTGCAAGACGAGATCTGCCTCACGATTGCTGATCAGATCCGCGAGCATTTTGGCCATTTTGTATTCGAAGACCAGCTGGTGACTTCCGCTACCGAAAGTATGGATGCCTATTCCTCTTTTCTAGAAGCGCGGTACCACCAACTCAAGTGGAATGTTGATCATTTTCAAACGGCCATCCGGTTGTACGAACGCTGCCTGCAGCTCGATCCTACCTTTCACCAAGCCCATTATGGATTGGTGCAGTGTTACGGCATGCTTGCCACGTGGG
>DMST01000305.1:18885-25993 GCA_003454975.1 Cytophagales bacterium
GGGAGGAGGCTATGACAAAAGCCGACCAACATTTCACGGAGGGGTTCAAGTTAAATCCACATAATTTCGAAGCGTATTTCGCCATTGCCAACAAGGCCATGTGGGTGGAGTGGAAGCCCAACAAGGCCCTGGGGCGCCTAAATCAAGCCCTGGCCTTGAAACCCCATGATCCGGAAGCCCTGGAGGCCTCGGCCGAATGCTACTTAGCGCTCGGTGATTTTGAGCAGGCCGGGCATTGCATCGATCGGGCCATTGATGTCAATCCACTGTCGGCGAACCATTTCTTCATCCAAGGCAATATTCATTATTACCAAGGACAGTTTCAGGAAGCCATGGCCTGTTACGCCATCTCATTGCAAATAGACACCGAATGGGAAATGTCGCGCCAAGCCATGGCCCTCACTTACGTGTTGACCGAGGATAGGCCTGGGCTAGGGGAATTTCTTTTCGCCAACCCACACCTAAAGGATGTGCAGTTTTTCGGTCCCTTGTTTGATGCCTTGCACCACGGAAAAAAGATGCCACTGGAAGCTTTGGAGGAGAGCACCGATACGTACCTGCCTTGGAAATTCTGGGCCTTATGGTATGCCGGAGAGGAAGAAAAGGCCTTGGAACAGTTACAATTTGGAATTGACAACCAGCTGAGTCAGTACATCTACTTTGCACATGATCCGGTGAACAGGCCTCTGAAATCCAACGAGACCTTCATCCAGCTGGCGGAGCGTGTTTTTGATAAACTACCAGCTGCTCCCTTACCTGCTGATAAGGTAGAAAGTCCATTGATATCACCCGCAGACCAATTGGCGTACGCCACCAAACTGAACAAGCTGATGACTGAGGACCGAGTCTATACCGAGCCTTCGCTCACCTTGCGGAAGTTATCTGCCAAGATGGAGCTGAATACCAACAAGCTGTCTTGGCTGATCAATGAGGTGATTGGCAAAAACTTCAACGAATACGTGAATGGGCTGCGCCTGGAAGCGTTTAAAAAGAATGCTGCCAGCCCTAATTATCGGGAGTATTCGTTGCTTGGTATTGCATTAGACTGTGGATTCAATTCCAAATCCGTATTTAACGAATTCTTCAAGAAGCAGGAGGGGATTACGCCCTCGGCTTGGTTGAAGATGCAGAAGGAATAGCCTAGATGTAGAGGTTCATTTGGGGCCGTTGCTTTGCATCTATTGCGGTGGGGCATGTGCCGCACGATGGTCCCAAAAGTAGAGGTGAGTACCTTCGGGTGAAAGGCCTAGGATTCAAGAGTATTATACTGGAGAAAACTCCCCACCGTTTATTCAGGCAACGCCGTCATGGCTACTAAGCTATGAACAACTTCATCTAGCTCATCACTGGTGGTACGAATATGTTTCAGGTACTTTGCTCGTTCTTCGTCAGTTGGATTGGACAACAGTAGATCTACCAGTCCCATCATGGTGGTAAGAGGGCGTCGCAAATCGTGTGATTGCCGGCTTACCAACTCATTGAGTCTCAGCTGCATTTCTTTAAGCTGGGTAAGATCTACCACAATACCATCGTAGTAGGGTTTGTCCCCATTGTTGGGCACAATCTTCTTGGCCGTTTCCAGAAAATGAATCGTTTTCCCTTGTTTTGTAAGGCCCGTATTTTCATACATCTTCACAAACCCTTTAGCTTCCATCTGCTGTATGTATTCTGCACGAACAGCCCTGTTTGAGTAAAGGTCTATGGCCCTTTTCTGCTGAAATTCTTCCAAGGTATCGTAACCAAACATATGAAAAAGCTCAGGATTGGCTAGCTGGATTTCGCCCGCCTGATTACTACGGTACACGCCTACCATCCCGTGGTCAAAAAGGTGGCGGTATAGTGCTTCGGTTTGCTGCAGCTTACTTTCGGTTTGATAACTTTTAATGGCCGTAGCCGCTAGTTTGGCAAAGGCCACCAACAAGTCTTCATTTTGTAAGGTCTTACCTTTTTTGAAAACCAGGGCCGAGCCGCCGAATACTTGCTCGCGCCTCGTAAAACCCACCATGTAGATTTCACCAAAGGGAAAAAGCATTTCGGCGGTTTTGCATACCGACTTGGGTACGCTACCCAGCGATAGCTCGTACAAATCGGTGAATCGATGTAGTTCTCCGCGGGTTAGAAAATCCAGGGTTTCCCGAGGAATGTGGACACGAAAGTTTTTAGACCGATGCCCTGTTTTCTCGGCAAGTTTTTGGAGCGGCTTGGGTAAACCCATCAGGCTTTTTAGGGTAGAGTATTGACTTTCTTCGTGCGTATTGACGGCTACGAAGGTGGCACCGGATATAGCCTTGATCTGCAAGGCAATGTACCCGAAGAGGTCTTCCTGTTGATGATCAAAGTCTAGCAAGTGGGCGGCCGCTTCCGCCAAATAAGCAATGCCAAACGTGTCGCTGTTGACCTCATGTGAGTGGTCTAAAAGATGCTTTTCCATGGAACCTCAGCTTAAAAAATGGAACCCTACTCTTTATCAAAAAAATCCCCCTGAGGGGAAATCACCCGAGTGACCGTGTAGAGCTTTGTCCTACTTTTTAATATACTAACGAAAAGCGAGAAAGTTATGCTAAGCCGTTGACTTTCATAGTAAATGCTAAGAAACTCAAAGGTGGGCAAGGGCATCTCAATGCCTACCTACCCCATGAGAGAAAATTAATGCCATAGGGTGAAGAAACATCAACGCCTGTGTAGCAATGATCGCCAGGTGCTTTCGGTGATGGGCCTGGACACGGACCACACAGCCTTGAGTCGTTTACGTAAACTAGCAGAACGAGCTAGCGGCAGTTTCATCAACCTCCGGCAACCCTCATCCGGTACGGAAGTTCTGCTAGGGGAAGTGAATGCCCGCTCGCGGTGGTGAATAGGCTAGTAGGGGAGGTGTATCTTTTTGGAAGGCTGCGCCTTCTTTTACACCATGGTAAGCAAGATCAAAATCAGGGTAGCGATGCCGACTACGGTGGTAAAGCGGCCTACTTGCCTCGATTTCGTCCATCCTGCCCAGGAAATCACCACGGTGAGGGACAACAACCCAACAATGAAGGTAGCCGCTCCCATGGTTCTTGGTAGCGCAAAGTCTGCAGCCACTACGTTCTTCCAGTACCCCCCGGGGGTAGTCATCATAGCAATCTGAAACATAGAGAACACCGTAACCAGAAAAGAACCTGCCGCCAGGGTAGCGGCCTTTAGGAGCCTGTTCATCAGCCGATCCTTTCGGGCATTCACCATGATATTGACCACCACCGCAATAGAAAATCCACTCAATAGGGAGGAGATTAAAATCAGTTGTTTGGCTAGGGTATTCCAGTACTCCAGGGTGAATTCCATATAGCGTTAAAGACGAAGGAAAGATGGGTTGTGGGCTTTTAGCCCTTTAACACCGACAACGGCGAGTAAACCAATGACCTTTGGGACTCCATTAGGAAGTTGGGTCTAACACGGACAAAGTAGGGTTAAGACTTCATCTTCACAATACGAGTAGGCCAGGGGTCCTCAAATTCGCCGCCGTTTCTGTAGTGCTCTATCTCATCCTCTAGCAGGAAGCAGGCCTTGAGTGCATCGGTAAACCGATCTACGTGCGCCTGATCCCCAATCACGGTGAGGTTGCAATGGCGGTCGCCAAACCGCCCGGTTTCGTTGGCCAGCATCTTCTTCAGCTCTTCTATTTCAAAATCGGTGATGCCGTGATCGGGATCTTCCACAATGCCCGACCGCCACGACCCAATGAGTTCCAGGCTGATGCCCCCGGCGGCTTGGTTCCATAGGAGCGAAAACTTATCGCGGCTGGCGAGCCAGAAGAAGCCTTTGCTGCGGTATATGCGCTTGTCCAGGTACTGGTGGCATACGTCCCACAGGCGTTGGGGGTGGAAGGGCCGGTCGTCCTTGATAACCCGGGTAGCCAAATCATACGGTCGGTCGGCGTCCTCCTCGGCTTCCAGTACGGGTTTCAGCTCCTGGGCTAGTTTCGCCACCTTGCGGTAATTGTATTCCTTCAGGTCGAATAAAGACTCGAGGGTGAGCCGCCCGAAGTTGACTGAGTGTGCCGTTACGGACGGGTTGATTTCCTGCATGTATCCCGCAATTTGGGGTAGTTTTCCTTCCTCTATCCGGTCTCCCTTGGTTAGGAACAGGTGGCTGCAGAACAGAACTTGTTCTACCAACAGGTTGACGGTATCCCGCTTGCCCTGCGCTATGTTGCGCTGCATATTGGGAAACAGGTCTTTCCCGTAGTGGTAGTCGTGCGCCAACATCAGGCTGTCCACCAGAGTAAATACGCCCGTGAGACTCACCTGGTTTTGGCCCTTAAAATACTCGATCAACGGCATGGGATGGCAGCTCCCGGAGGTCTCAATGATGATGAGGGCGGGCTCTTGCGTGGATAGAAGCTTGTTTAGCGCCTCGTCCAGCTTTTCGATGCCCTTTTTGCTGCTTAGCACCACGTTGTGGATGGATTCTAAAATACCGCTGTTGCTTTCCACGGCTTCGCCCGTAGCCAGTATCTCTCCATCGATATCCAGCTCGCTCATGTCATTCACAATCGCACACACCGGAATGTCCTTCTTCTTCGCTTGAGAGAGTAGCTTTCGAAACAGGGTGGTTTTTCCGGAACCTAGAAATCCATTCAGGATCACGACCGGGACTTTGTAAGAGGAGTCAGCAGAATTTTCCACAGTAACTTGTGTAACGAGAGGTTCAAAAAAACGGCCCCCAAAAGTAAGGCGTAGGAACGGCGTGACCATGCTCTGGGTCCAGTTCTTTTGGGCTTTCCGCCCACCGTATGATATATCCTAGCCCTGCTTGATCTAATGGAAGACGTGCTTCGTCAAGAGCCGTGCTTTCTCCTGCAATACAACCTTCACAGGATATACATCTTTCAGAAATAGTGCTTCTGATGCCTCCATACGAAATGTTGTATTCCTGCGCAAATGTTTGAATACGGTGGTTTGAATACGGTTTTCTTCCCAAAAAGAACCATGACCTCGCCAAGATGAGCTAGCTATGTAATGGTGTAAGTAAAAGGCCGATTAAGCACCAAGATGTATCCATGGGTTGGCACGATGTGTGTTGCAACGGGTAATAAGAATGGGATCGCTATACCAAGGGGTTGATGGTGTTATTTCGGAGAATCCAAGAACCCCGTACTGAACATTCCTGGCAAGGCTGGGTTGTGCCTTCGGCCATGGTTTATCGGCCCGACACTAATTGCGTAAAGACTTAACTGGTAGCTACCTATGACCAAGCTCTTTTTAGGAGGCAGTCCCCAATGGTTCAAACTCACCATTTTAGCTTTTCTCATCATCAACCCCATCGTGTTTTTCGCCTTGGGGCCCATCGTGACCGCCTGGCTGATGATCGGTCAATTCATCTTTTGCCTGGCCATGGCCCTCACGTGTTACCCCCTGCAGTCAGGGGGCTTACTGGCTATTGAGGCCTTGCTGCTGGGCCTCACTACCGCAGAACACGCCTACAACGAGCTTACGGCTAATCTGGAAGTACTGCTCCTGCTGGTGTTTATGGTGGCAGGTATCTACTTCATGAAGCCCCTGCTGATGTACCTCTTCAGCCGGATATTCGTCAAGGTCAAGTCCAAACTCATCCTTTCCGTACTCTTTGTATTTCTCTCCGCTGTGCTCTCCGCCTTTTTGGATGCCCTCACCGTCATGGCCGTACTCATTAGCGTGTCGGCGGGTTTCTACGCGGTATACCACAAAATCCATTCGAGCTCGAAGGACTATGACCAAAGCGGCACGTTGGACAGAAAGCAACTGAGCGGCGAGACGTTCCAAAATTTCAAAAGCTTCCTACGCAGCCTGATCATGCACGGGGCCGTGGGCACTGCGCTGGGGGGCGCGTGTACCTTGGTAGGGGAACCTCAGAACCTCCTCATCGGTGAAAAGCTGGGGTGGGATTTCGCCGAATTTGCCATTCGAATGGCGCCCATTACCGTTCCGGTGCTCCTCGGGGGTATTCTGACTACCGTGGTGTTAGAGCTAACCGGATGGTTTGGTTTTGGTACGCCATTGCCCCCGGTAGCCCGAGAGATCATAGAAGGATATGTAAAGGAAGAGGATGCCAAGCGAACTAAAAAAGAAGTAACCGACCTCAGGATACAGGCCGTTGCGGCGGCTTTATTGGTCATGGGGCTTGCCTTGCACCTGGCTCCCGTAGGCTTCATTGGCCTGGGGCTCATCGTATTTCAGACCGCTTTTTTGGGGATTACCGAAGAGCATGCCCTGGGCAAGGCCTTCGAGGAAGCATTACCTTTTACCTCCCTGCTGGTGGTGTTCTTCACCATCGTAGCCATGATCCACGACCAGCACCTGTTCGACCCTATCATCCAGTGGGCGCTCACGCAAGAGCTACGTGACCAGCCGCAGTTCTTTTACATGGCCAATGGGTTACTCTCTGCCATGAGCGACAACGTGTTTGTAGCCACGGTATACATCGGTGAAGTAGAACAATCGTTTCTCCAAGGCCGCATTGACCGGGAGCAATTCGAAAAACTGGCGATTGCTATCAATACCGGCACCAACTTGCCCAGTGTAGCTACGCCCAACGGGCAAGCCGCCTTTCTCTTTCTGCTCACCTCCTCGCTAGCTCCGCTTATCGGTCTATCGTATAGCAAAATGGTCAAGATGGCGATCCCCTATACCTTGGTTTTGGGGATAGTTGGCTGGCTCATGGTGCGGTTTATGTAAGGAATTTTTGGAGTGGGAGAGGAGTGGCAAGGCAGAATTAGCGGCCTAGACGGCTCCTCCTTGAGTATCCCTGAACAATTGCCCGATCACATTTAAACATAAGGAGGCTGTCTCGTCAAGAAGAAAAAATCTAACTCCCCAAATTTAATTCGGGGACTAGAATTCTTGTCGAGGACCCCGGCCTGCGAGGCCCGACAAGCAGTATCGGAAGATTAGTCGGTTGTAGGTGCTTACTCCACGATGAATTTCCCTTTCATGAGGCCGTAGTGGCCGGGGAAAGAGCAGATAAAATCGTAGGTACCAGCGGCGGGTGATGCAAAGGTGACAGTGGTAGATTCTCCGCCGCCAATCATAGCGGTGTTTACAACTACTTCATCGCCCTCGCGAGGGATATAGTCGTTGCCAGCGGCAGCCATGGC
>DMST01000305.1:26015-32356 GCA_003454975.1 Cytophagales bacterium
CACAAAGTCATTGATGACGGTGCCGGGCTTGAGGATGACCACGTTATGGCCCATGGCCTCTACGGGCATCTGCCCGGTGTGGTGCAACGTAAGCTCTATGGTTTTACCTACCGGCACCCGAATCTCGTTGGTATCAAACTGCATTTGGTCGTTGCTGTTGACCACCACTTTTACCAAATCCCCCTCTATAGTGACGGTGGGTGGCTTCTCTTCTTGGCTACCACCCCCGCAGCTTACCAGGCACAAACTGGCCAGGGCCATCAATCCCAGGCGTACTGATATGAACAGGCTCATTTTTCCCGTATTGTTATTCATAAGTGCTTCTAATGTTTGTGGCACTAAAGTAGGGCAATTCTATGGAGTAACGAGGGACAAAGGCGTGACTGGCGTCATTTCCTCTGAGAATCTTGGTTGGCTATTACAGTACTCCTGTATTCCGGGGAAATCAAAAGGGGAGGGGGGAAGGATTCGTGTAGAGAAGGTTGTATTCCTGTTTAAAGGCAGGAAGTAGGGTAATCTTAAACCTGGCGGTATTATATGCATCCAATAGACCATAACGCTACCCTTATGACTTTGAAGTATGTACTCTGTGCACTCGCGGCGGGGCTTTTCAGTTGCTCGGCGGTGGATACTCCTACGCCAGAAACCACCTACCAGGTAGTAGATGACTTAGATTATGATCATATGCTGGCTCGCATTGGGGAAGAGAAGCTTCTGCGGGGGGTAGAACAACCGGATGCCGAGGGTGCGCTGGGGCGCAACAAGGAGGGGTATTTCCACGTCCGCTTTCAGGTCAACATGACCTCCTTGTCGGACTACGTGGTGGAATCTCAGCGGATAGACGGCCTGGAATACGTGGTGAGCACCGTGGCCTACGCTTTTAACCACCAAGAGGCAGATGGTGGGTTCGAGCTGGTGATTCCGGCCCATTTGCTCAATTCCTCAGATTATACGGCGCCCACCGAGGGCGACCTGGCTAGCGGCACGGCGTTCTTTGCGAGTAGCTTGGGGATCACCCTGCTGTCCCTGGAAAGCTCCCCGTGGTTTGTAGAATCTACCGAAACGGAAGCGCTACGCACGGCACTCAGAACCTACGATCCGGCGATAGAGCGTACCCTAGATTACCTACTCACCCATGCGGACCTCCTGAAGCAATACGATGCCCAGGCCCCCAACCGCCTGCTGTTCGATGCGCTGGCTTATTATAGTTTGGGCAAATACTTGGACAGAGCAGATGCCATAGTCCTGGCGCAGGAGTTTATGGAGTTGGCCCTGGTACAAACGGATGCTGCGCAGGGCTACTTCATCGAAGGGGGTGGATGGGACTCCAGCTACAACGGGGTGGCCATCAAGCTGGCGATGGAGCTGTACTTGCTTGCCGATGAGGCTGCGATCAAGAGCCGACTAGCGGAGGCTTTTATTAGGGCTACCGCTTGGCAGCTGAGCCGTATTGCAGGCAACGGTGAGGTATCTACCGATGGAAATACCCGGGTGTATGCTGGCGGCGAATCCTTCTTGGGCAATGAAAAGGGGGTAGACTACGTGAAGGTAGTGAGGGCCTTGTATTACTTTGGATATCTAACGGACCACCCGGAGGTAGTGGATTTAGGGGACCGTGTGCTCGATTTCTATCATTAGCGAACCTTGCAGGCAGGTTGCTAACAGGACCTTTCGATTGCTCTTGCGCTGAGGTATTTTCCACGAAGAGCCCGTATCTTCCGGACTCAATTTATATCGATGGAAAACCAAATTCATCCACCACCGCCTCTCAAGATTGTCGTGTTTGGTGCCTCCGGTTCGGGTACAACCACTTTGGGCAAGGGCCTGGCCCAAGCCCTTGGGGCTGCCCATCTGGATGCGGATGACTATTACTGGGTGCCTACCGAACCTCCTTTCCAGAATAAGGTATCCTGGGCGGAACGGAACGAAAACCTTCAGAAAGACTTTTACGCACAGGATAGGGTAGTGGTGAGTGGTTCTTTGGTCTCCTGGGCAGCTTATTGGACTTCCGCTTTTCACTTGGCGGTATTTTTACAGCTTCCTTCAGAGGTTCGGATGCACCGCCTGCGTGTGCGGGAGGAGGAACGGCATGGTGACGCGCTCCATACCGACCCAAAGCGGAAGGCCATATCGGAAGCGTTTCTGGAATGGGCGGCCCAGTACGACGATCCCCATTTTGACGGACGCAGCTTGCAGCAGCACCAGCAGTGGATGCAGCAACTCACCTGTCCGGTACTTACCCTGGCCGGAGACCTCACCCGGGAAATCCGGCTAAGTAGAGTAATGGAAAAAATAAAGCAGCTAGCCCGCTTCCAAAGTTGAACTCTCCCCAACATGAACGCACACCTATTCCAATCACCGATTGCCCTGGTAAACAAACGCGCTCTGCTGGTGCCTTTTGCTGATCCTCGGAATGAGGAACTACGCTCCATCATATATGAGGCTGACATCTGGCAATACATGGGGATGTCCGTTGCTACGGAGGCTGATTTTGAAGCCTACCGTGCGCAGACACTGGAGGACCAACGGCAGGGGCACTGCTATCCCTTTTTGGTCATTGACAAACGGAGCAACGCTGTGGCGGGTAGTACACGCTACGGGTATTTGAACACGGCCAGTGAGAAATGTGAGATCGGCTGGACCTGGTACGGCAAGGCCTTTCAAGGCACTGGACTCAACAAGGCCTGCAAGTATGCACTGCTCTCCTATGGTTTTGAAACGGTGGGTTTTCGGCGCATTCAGTTCAGTGCCGACGAAGAAAATCTACGCTCACAGCGAGCCATCGAGAAGCTGGGCGCACAGCGCGAGGGCCTCTTCCGCAACAACTACATTGATGCCCAGGGGCGCAGCCGAAACGATGTGTATTTTAGCATCGTTCGGGAGGAGTGGCCTACATTGAAGCAGACTTATTTTCAGGAATATATGTAAGCCAGTGGGTCCGGTTTACCATCATTTGGTATTTGCCTTTTCCTTTTAAAAGGCGCCCAAAGCCAAGGTAAGGCCAGCTATTTACGCACTTTTCTCATTCCTGAGTGGCCCTACCGGTCAACCCAATTTTACATCGGTCTACGCTCCCTTTCGTTGGTACTGAAAGGGCTAGAGCCTTGGGCCGCGGCGTTGGTAATACAGATATCGGTGATCATCAGAAATTATGAAAAAGATCGTTTGGAGTATTTCATTTACCCTACTTCTTGGATTTGGCCTGTTGGTGGGCTTCCTACTCAACCCCCAGTTGATGTACGGCAACACCACCACCTACAAAAACATCACCATTCACCACCGGGGGGAACTCAATCAAGACCTAAAGCAGATCATTGACCTGAGTCTAAATACGGTGGCCCAAAGTGAACTTTTTGATGATGATTTTAACAGTCACCTGTGCCTGAACCAAGGGATCTATCCGCAGGTGGTTCAGGCGGTGCTTGGGGATGACGTTTTTACTGCCTTCGGCAACAAGGTGGTGGTGTTAGGAACTCCCGATGAGGCATTCAACCGATTCCGCAAGTGGGACCGTAGCCTAAGCTATTCCCAGTTCCTTAGCCATGCGCTATTACACAACCTCCAGTTCCAGCACCACGGTCTGTGGGACGCAAATCCCCTGGGTAGGCATCCCCAATGGAAGTGGGAAGGTTACGTGGAATATCAGGTGCTTGGTGATTTGGCGACGCTTGAAGACTTGGTAAAACTCATCACCCCACCGGAAACGGACGATTTTACTTGGATAGAATTATCCGAGGAGCAAGGGACCATAAAACGACATGTGAAATACCTGGCCCTGGTGAAATACGGTTTCGAGGTGCTGGCCTGGGATTATGATGCTTTGATGCACGCTACCACCACTGAGGATGAATTGCTAAGCGAGTTGCTCCTCCACGTTCACCTATAGATAGGCTTTCCCGGTTCTATTCTACCTAGGTTCCTACTGCAGAACTTTTCCTTCGTTCCAATGGGTTTTACCTCCCTCTTTCGTGCCCTCCCTTAGGATCTATTTAGGTTCCAGGTCGGTTTAGGTAGGAGGTAGGATCAACCTCTGTAACCTACGCGATAGTGCAATTGGAATGAGGGTGGCTTGGGTGTGTAGGCCATCGCCTATTCACCTGATGGCGTTTGAAGAGCCGAGTGTTGAATAGAGTCCATATAGCATTACACATAAAGCATCTCATTGATCCTCATGTAGTTAGCCAGGTTATGGGGTGTTTTAAATTAGTTTCCCCGATTTGTAGAGCATACAAATGTCTATGGATCGGGTATTTTTTTTGACCTGCGATAGCCTGAATGCGGCTATTTTCTTCCATGTAGAACCGCCTCATTATCAATTTTTTAAGGCTTCAATAATTGAGATGATTCAAAGGTCTCTTTCCAAAATGCTGGTTTCTTTTGACGTCTCGCCATGACTGCTACAGGCGTTTACTGGTTTTCCTACTACTCACCAATTTTCTCCTCGTTCCTCCTCAATGACTGGAAATCCTCAGAAATATGTAGTACGTTTGAATTGTTTAGAATTAGTCCAAATAAAAATGAGGCATCTACTTGTATTGATAGGAACTCTACTGGTTTTCCAATTGCCAGCCCAAACCCGCATTGTAACGGCAGGTAGTTCCTCCTCCGAAATTGTTTGTGAACTTGGTCTTTGCGAGAACATTGTGGCTACCGACCGCACCAGCCTGTTCCCGGCCAAACTACAGACCGTACCCTCAATTGGCTACCGTACGGGAATAGGCGCCGAAGGCATCATTTCCCAGAACCCAGATTTGATAATTCTGGAATCAGGGTACGTGAAAGAAGAGGTTATTGCCCAACTTTCCGCTACTTCTATACATGTACTGGTAGTAGATGAAGAACGTACTTTTGACGGTACTAAGACGCGGATTCGGCAGATTGCCACAGCCCTGGCTAAGGAAGAGGAAGGCGAAGCACTCATCCGCCGCCTTTCGGCAGAATTGGAAACATTGGCAGCGGAAATTGCCGAAACCACCGATCGCCCCACGGTACTGTGCGTCATGGCTCGGGGCCAAGGAAATGTACAGGTGGCAGGAGGCCGTTCGGCTTTCACTCTGGTGGACATTGCTGGAGCTACTAATGCCTTACCGGATATGGAAGGATACCGGCCCATCAACGCAGAATCACTCATTCAGGCGAACCCTGACTATATCCTATTCTTCGAATCCGGTCTGCAAAGCATTGGTGGGGTAGACGGTGCCTTGGCCTTGCCGGGCGTAGCCCAAACCACCGCGGGCAAGGAGCGGCAGATCCTCGCCATTGATGGGGTGAAGTTGACCAACTGGGGGCCACGCCTACCCGAAGCGGCTCGCGAACTGTTTGAGAAAACTCACCCTAGCAATCAGGATTAATGTCCACCACTACGCTTACCCTACCGAAAACAGCCCGCAAGGTGAGTCCTCTCATCTGGGTTTCGGTGTTGCTATTGGTGCTCATTTTCATCTCGCTAGGTATTGGGGCGGTGCCCATATCACCTCGCGAAGCCCTCCAAATTGTGGTGCATCAGCTGGGCTGGAGCGGCACCATCGATGCTACCCAGGAGATTGTACTGCTCAACATCCGGTTGCCCCGGTTGCTGCTTACCATCATTGTAGGTTCAGCCCTGGGGCTCAGCGGTGCCGTACTGCAAGGCCTGTTCCGCAACCCCTTGGTAGAGCCAGGCATCATTGGTGTATCTAGCGGGGCCGCCTTAGGCACCATGATGGTCATTATGCTACTGGGGGCCTTGGTAGGGGAGGCGGGCAGCCAATGGAGTTTCTGGATCCGGCCATTATTTGCTTTTGGTGGAGGATTGATCGCCACCATGGGCACCCTCAAGTTGAGCCAATTTGAAGGACGTACTCAAGTGACCTACCTTTTGTTGGCAGGTATTGCCATCAATGCATTGGCCCAAGCGCTCATTGGCCTGTCCATCTTCTTTGCCGATGACAACCAACTCCGTACCTACACCTTCTGGACCCTGGGCGACATTAGCGGTGCTACCTGGGACAAGCTCTACTTTCTGTTGCCCCTGGTTATCCTGTGTATGGTGGGCTTGCTGGGTATGAATCGGTCGCTCAATGCGATTTCATTAGGCGAGGCGGAGGCCTTTCATAGTGGAGTACCTGTGGAGCGGGTGAAACGCCTGGCAGTATTGCTTAGCGCCCTTATTGTGGGTACATCCGTTGCCTTTGTGGGTATCATCGGCTTTGTGGGCCTGGTAGTGCCGCATATCATTCGCATCGTATTTACGGCCGACCACACCGTGGTCCTGCCTGCATCCGCCCTGGGTGGGGCTAGCTTACTACTGATCAGCGATATGCTGGCCCGTACCATAGTAAGTCCGGCCGAGCTGCCCATTG